>CAINOI010000013.1 GCA_903851465.1 uncultured Bacteroidota bacterium | reverse complement strand
TAACATTTAAAATATAGCTACCCCTCGTTCTCAAGCGGAAGGAACCGATATCGCCCTCGGGGTACTATATTTTAAATTAATAGTTATAAGCAATTATAAAAAGTTGAAAGACATTAATTAAAAAAGCCCTTACAAATTGTAAGGGCTTTTTTAATTATCTTGAAAGGTTCATAGAACGCTCTTTGTACAATGTTCTGAAATAAGGATCGCGTAAGTCTTTGATAAATCGGATGGCTTCTCCCGTGCTCTTCATCTCTGGGCCTAATTCTTTATTCACGCCTGGGAATTTGTCAAAACTAAATACCGGTTCTTTGATGGCGAATCCGTCTAGTTTTTTCTCCATGGTAAAGTCGGTTAATTTAGCTGCACCCAACATTACTTTTGTTGCGATATTTAAATAAGGGATTTGGTATGCTTTTGCAATAAATGGCGTTGTTCTAGAGGCTCTTGGGTTGGCTTCAATCACATAGACTTTATCGTCTTTAATGGCAAATTGAATATTGATCAACCCTTTGATATTTAAAGCGCGTGCAATTTTTTCGCTGTAAAATTCCATGGTAGCCACAATCAATGGGGTTAAATTAAATGCTGGCAATACCGCATTACTATCTCCACTATGGATACCGGCTGGTTCTATATGTTCCATCACGCCCATGACATGAAAAGTCTCACCATCAAAAATTGCATCAACTTCTGCTTCCTGACAACGATCTAAGAAATGGTCAATTAAAATTTTATTGTCTGGGATATGTTTTAAAATACCTACAACTGCTTTTTCTACTTCAGCATCGTTGATCACAATACGCATTCTCTGCCCACCAATGACATAACTAGGTCTTACGAGTACTGGATAACCTACTTGATTGGCAACTTCAATCGCTTCGTCCGCGGTGTATGCTGTGCCGTATTCTGGGTAAGGGATATTTAAATCTTTCAATAAATCGCTAAAGCGACCTCTATCTTCTGCGATATCTAGACTATCAAATGAAGTTCCAATGATTTTGATACCTCGTTCTGTTAAACGCTTTGCTAATTTTAAAGCAGTTTGTCCACCCAATTGTACAATCACACCTTCTGGTTGTTCTAATTCAATGATCTCCCAAAGGTGTTCCCAAAAAACGGGTTCAAAATACAATTTGTCCGCCATGTCAAAATCGGTCGAAACAGTTTCTGGATTACAGTTCACCATAATCGCTTCGTATCCTGCCTCTTTCACTGCCAATAAACCATGCACGCAACAATAATCAAATTCAATACCTTGTCCAATACGATTAGGGCCGCTTCCTAAAACAATAATTTTCTTCTTTTTAGATTGGACAGATTCGTTGGAATGCAATTGGTTGCTCATAGGTATAAAATTGGGCAAAAATACATTAGCCAAAGCATTTATCCGAATTTTTATAGAATGGTTTTCCACCATTTTTACTTATTTCACGACACAAAGCTCATCCCAGCGGGTGGTAAAGCGCTTGCTTCGTTTCTCGCTGCGCATTTTCCAGTTTTTTTGCGTCCCGCTGGTACCAAATTTGAGCACATCGTTGCGGTAGGCGGCGTTCATATTGTCAATCACATGCATGAGCTTTTTCTTTTTCGTGTCAATAGGGGCAACGAATAGATTGGTTTGCAAGGCACTATCGGGCACGAAGCCGCTGAGGATCACACCGGCTTTCTTATAGATTTCGCCCTTTTCGTAGAGGGTTTTGCCAATGGCGACCACCGCTTTGATCAGGTCGGGGGTGCTCTGGGTGGGATTGTCTAACTGAGTATACCCACTCACTTGACGGCCCCGGCTATAATAGGCGGCATCTAATTGAATGGGTGCTTTTTTAAGTAAGAACACAGCGATGCCGGTGGCGGCACTATGTTGTCTTCTTAATTTCTCGGCAGCCCTGGTGGTGTAAGTTGCAAGGGCTTCTTCTATTTCCTGCCAGTCGGTGACATTGCGTCCAAACATTCTTGTTGTAGCAATCATTTTTTTTTCTGTTCTTGGGGCTTGCATGGCATGACTTTTAAACCCTTTTAGTTCGCGTATCAAACGCATCCCCACCACGCCACCTAAAAATCTTTTACCCCAACTAAGGTCTTTGATGCTTAATGTATAAGCCGTATTGATTCCATATACTTTTAGTTTTTCACTATAACTAAAACCCACGCCCCAAATATCTTCGACAGGGGTTTGTTGCAATGCCGCTTGTATTTTTTTAGTGGTATCTAACACCACAATACAATTGGTTTTAAGTTTATTTTTTTTCGCTAAACGATTGGCTACTTTACTCAACACTTTATTAGGTGCGGCACCGATCGAAACAGAAATACCTGTCCATTGTTCAATCTTATTTTTGAGTTCTAAACAAAAGGGTTCGATATTTTCTGGAGGCAGGTGAGAGAGGTCTATAAAAGCTTCATCCACCGAATACACTTCTACATGACCCGGTGGTAGCAACTGTCTCATGGTTTCCATCACGCGCCAACTGAGGTCACCATATAAATGATAGTTAGAGGAAAAAGTCGTGACACCATTTTTTTCAATCAAATCTTTCGCCTGAAAATAGGGGACGGCCATTGAGATGCCTAATTGTTTTGCTTCGTCCGTACGCGACACAATACACCCATCGTTATTACTTAACACCACTACCGGACGGTGCATTAACTGTGGCTGAAAAAGTCTTTCGCAGGAACAGTAAAAACTATTGCAGTCAACAATGGCTTGCATTTTTTTAAATTAAGAATAAGTATAAATGTGCTAGGTAAATATTACAAAGCGTGAATCACAAAAGTGACGATGCCCCAAGTGCTGTAGTCCGATAATTGCGCCACTTGAATACTGCCATATTTTTTATTCTCTGGCAATAAACTAATGCTATGTTCTTGTACCTGTAAACGACGAACTAAAAATTCTCCATTCAATACGGCGACCACTACATTCCCCGATCTTGCTTGAATGCTTCTGTCTACAATCAAGGTGTCGCCAATATGAATTCCGGCGCCAAGCATGGCATCGCTATTGACCCTAAAGAAAAAAGTGGCGGGTTTGTTACGCACCAATTGTTCGTTGAGGTCAATCCCTCTTTCCATAAAATCGTCCGATGCAGCACCAAATCCAGTGGCATTGGCTTGTACAATCTGCGCTGACTGGTAGTTTTTAGCCCCCGTATAACCTGTTTTTTGTTCGTATGCTTCCTCTTGAAATTCCATTTAGCTAAATTTATTAGCAATATTAACTAAATAATTTAGCATTTAATCAAGATAGGCGAGTAATTTATCCTCATTTTTATTTTTCAAGCAGGCGTTTTACCGGGGACGGCTTCATTACCAATGGATTGTACTACTTGATTTTGTATCTTGGGCATATAAATGCACTCCACATGTCCAATTTTTTTATTGATCCCAATATTGCGAGGGCTAAAACGATTGATACCAGCTTTTACCTAGATCCCGCTTGTTTGGAAAAAGCCAAGGAGCAAATTTTTGCACCTAGTTGGCAATATATTGGTCATACAGGGATGGTCCCGAATGTGGGGGATGCGTTTCCGTTTAGGTTATTGGAAAATTATATCGACGAGCCCTTGGTGATTACGAAGGATGCCGACGGGGCCGTGCATTGTTTATCGAATGTGTGTACGCATCGTGGTAATTTAATGGTGTACGAACCTTGTACTGGCTTAAAGCACCTGCGTTGTAAATACCATGGTAGGGCTTTTCATTTGGACGGCAAATTTATTTCCATGCCGGAGTTCAAGGAAGTAGAAAATTTTATTCCAGAGAACAATCATTTACATGATTTGCCTTTATACCAATGGGGTCCTTTATTGTTTACACAAATTAAAAAAGGATTAGGCCCTGAATTATTTTTTAAAGAGATGGAAGAGCGTATTGGTTTTTTACCAATCGATCAATTAGTGCATGATCCAAGTAGAACAAGTGATTATTATATTAAAGCGAATTGGGCATTGTACTGTGAAAATTATTTAGAAGGATTTCATATTCCATTTGTGCATCCGGGACTCAATGCATTTTTAGATTTCAAGGATTACACCACAGATATTTTTAAGTATTCAAATTTGCAAATTGGTGCTTCTAAATCTTCGGAGCATTGTTTTGATTTACCAGCAGGACATGTGGATGCGGGAAAAAATATTGCAGCGTATTATTTTTGGGTATTCCCGAATATGATGTTTAATTTTTATCCATGGGGATTGTCATTGAATATTGTTACACCGATTGATGCAGGTAATACCAAAGTCACTTTCTTAAGTTTCGTGTATGACGCAAGTAAGCTAGACACAGGTGCAGGCGCAGGATTGGAGAGTGTAGAGCAAGAGGATGAAGAAGTGGTAGAGCATGTACAACAAGGTATCCGCTCAAGATTTTATCATCACGGAAGGTATGCGACCAAGCGCGAACAAGGAACACATCATTTTCATAGTTTGTTAGCGGAGTTTATGAATCAATCATAATTTATTTCATAGAATACATTTAGTTGACTAATGAGGTAATGATTATTTGATATTAATTTAAATAATCGCCCCAAGTAATTTCAACCGTCCAATCTGGGCCCGATCCAATATTGAATTTTTCGGCCATGCTGCCTTGGTTCAATGCAAAAGACAATTGCATTAAACTATTTAAGTAAGCAAGGGGCTTATCCACAGCAACGGCACCAAAAGTATTTTCAAAAGGCATGGCGCCTTGGTAGACTAATTTTTGTTGGTGTAACACTTTCACTACAATGATATTTTTAGCATGCGGAGCTGCGACAAAATTTTTCCAAAGATCCTGTCCAATATTGGTCCAGAGATTACCGTATTGAATATCTAGGATATCGATATTGCCTTTTAATGTATTGTTGTTCAGGCTTGCTTTTTGATAAGAAAGTAAAAGGGGCGTTGGTGCTAATAATTGCCCCACCGATTCAAATATAATTGTTTTGGAAGCGAGTCTTGCTGCGGTATAGGCATATACATCTCTGCCATGAAAAGTATAAGAGGCACCAGAATTTTTTCTTCTATTCACAGCTTCGTCAATTTCACGCATCGATTCAATTCCAATACTTGCTGCAAGTAAAGTGAGTGTGCCATTGTCGGGTGTGACAATATAATGACCTGTTTTTGTTTTAGCTACCACCGATTTTCTGATGGTGCCTACGCCAGGATCTACCACAGAAACAAACACAGTGCCTGCAGGCCAATAAGGCACTGTTTGGTCTAATCTGTAAGCCGCCTCCCAAATATTATAAGCAGGAATCTCTTGTGTTAAATCGTATAATTTCAAACTTAGATCTACGCTACTTGCAACCCCTTTCATTGCAGACACTGCACCATCCTTGCTACCAAAATCTGTTTGAAAAACTACAATGCCATTTTGCGCAGATGCGCTTAATGTTGCGAATGCGATCATTGCACAACAGATAATTATTTTTTTCATAGTAGTCATTTTATATTGAATGAAATATAATCATATTTTAAGTAAATAAATAGTTTATGAGCAGCGACGTTTTTAGGAGTCGCGAATAAAGCTATTTATTTACGAACTGTTAGTATTGATTAAAAAAGCCTCCCTAAATAAATAGAGAGGCTTTAAAGTTATTACAATATTGCGATACGATTTAGAATCGGAAAGCTAATTTGGTAAATAGTCTTAAACCATTGTAACCCATTTGAACACCATCCCATGGTCCACCAGTTTCATTGTCACCAGCCCACCATTTTGCTTGTGGATTCACTGCAAAGTCAGGGTGTACATTGAAAATATTGTCTGCACCAAAGATGAAGCTTACTTTCTTGCTTAACTGAATATTGCTATAAATGTCTGTTGTGAATTTGCCACCATAGTTAAAGTGTTCTGGTACAAATACATTCTCGTCTGCATCTGTAGGCACTTCTGGATTGATACCATCTCCGTTATATCCAAATCCTGTCAAGGTTAACTTACCAAAATAAGTTACTCTTGCACCAATACTCACTTTCTTTTTTGTGTAGTCTGCTGAGAAAGATAATTTAGAAGCAGGCGCAGAAGCTTTTAAGAAGAACTTCTCTCTATCATTAAAGAAGGTATTAGCATTGTATTCATTGGTGTTCAATGCATCTGGTACATTGACTGCATCAATTGCAATACTTTGAAAATTACCCACCAATAAGAACTTTAATTTTTCTGTAGCAGAGAGTTTCTTTTGGTAGTCCACAACGATATCTACACCTGTATTGGTGGTGTTTACAGCATTCGCAAAGAATTGAGCTGTAGCAACACCTAAGCTATTTAATTTGCTTGTTAATGCAGTTGGCAAAGTGGCATCACCTGCGCTAAATAATCCAGAAAGTACCACACGGTCTTTCATTTTAATTTGATACCCGTCTACCGTTACAGATAAACCTTGGATTGGTTTCCAAGAAAAACCAAGACTCATATTATTAGAAGTCTCTTGTTTTAAAGCTGGAATACCTGCTAATTTAGTAATTGGATCGTTGTTATTCGAAACCCTAGATTGCACTAAATTTCCTTGAGAGAAAGACGTAAGGGTATTGCTGAAATATTTTTGTTGTAAAGATGGTGCTCGGTATCCTGTACTAAATGATCCTCTGAAATTAAAGTTATTCGTTACTTTATAACGGAAAGATGTTTTGAAAGTACTCACTGCACCAAAGTCAGAATAGTTCTCGAAACGAACAGCTCCAGTAATTAAAAATGCTTCAGAAGGCGTGTATTCTAAATCGCCATACATACCTGTTACCATTCTATTTGCATCTACCTCATCTTCTGGACTAAAGCCAGGGAAACCCTGTGCGCCTGGTGCTTGTTGCAAACCAAAATTATTTGGGAATGCTTTATAAGAAGCAACTTCACCTCTATTGATTCTGTATGCTTCATATCTTAACTCAGCACCATATGCTACTCTTAGACCGCCGTTATTCACCGTCCCAAATTGTTTAGATAAATCAAAGTTGGTGGTGTTTTGTAAGAAATTAAATCCACCGTCATCAAAATTTGTTTTTGTGACATTGCCAATATCAGAAGCATTGAATGTGCCTGCTCCGTAGTAATGAAAATCGTTGTAACCAAAGCTGTTGCTAAAATCCCAGTTCCAACCATTTTTATTTTCTTTAGAAAAACCAGTCACCATCGAAATGTCTTGAATTTGTGCTTGAATGCGTGGATTAAAGCTAGTATCACCAGAACCAGACTGGAACATGATTTCAGGAACAAATTTTAATGAGCCATTGTTGTTCACTGGGAAACGAGTTGGTCTTGCAGACCAGTTTCTTGTATATGCATAAGCGTCTGATTTTTTATTGTTCATTCCGCCAAATGCATAAAATTTAATATTATCACCCAATGGTAATTCTAAGTTCATCATGGCACCATAAGAAGTCAAAGAGCCATCTCCAAAACCTTGTCTCCAAGTATTGGTAGGTAAACCATCTTTGTCTGCAATGTCTGAACTTGCAGCTTGACGGAAAGTTTTTCCTTGATCCAATACATCAAAAGACAAATTAATAAATCCGCCTTTTTTACCTAGGTTAAATCCACGGTTGGCTTGAATGGCACTTGTTACACCATCTATAGGATTACCATATAAATAGTCTTTACTGTCCTTGTGTTGGTTGGTGTTGAATTTTTTATCATAATACCCAGCCAAGCCAGTTGTGATATTCCACTCATTGGTATTTTTTCTTAAAATCACGTTCATGACGCCAGCAATGGCATCAGAGCCATATTGTGCAGAAGCACCATCTCTTAAAATTTCAATTCTATCTACAGCAGCTTGAGAAAATCCGTTCAAGTCAACTCCTGAATTACCACGACCTCTAGTGCCAAATAAGCCTACAAGGGCAGTGCTATGTCTGCGTTTACCATTGATTAATACCAATGTTTGGTCAGGTCCCAAACCTCTTAATGTACCTATATCTACGTGGTCAGCACCATCTGCTCCTGATTGTTTATTATAGTTAAAAGAAGGCGCTGCATAATTTAAAGACGAAGTCAAATCCATTCTTGCGGTGTTTACAGCGACTTCAGAAATCTTGATCACGTCTACCGGAACAGGCGACTCTAATTTAGCACGACCTGTACCACGACTTCCCACCAAGATCACATCTTGAAGGTCTGTGGTAGCTGTGTTTAAAACAACTTTCATTGAACCATTGGTTGCTTTGACTTTTCTTGTTTCAAAACCCACAAAGCTGAATTCAATCAAGTCGTCTGTTTTGGCATTGATGGTAAATTCACCTGCCTTATTAGAGGTCGTTAAAGCATTGGTTGTTTGAACTTTTACAGTGACACCATCTAAGGGAGTCCCTTTACTATCCACCACTGTTCCAGTGATTTTTTGAGTTTGTGCAATAGCTGCTATTGAAAAAAAGCAGAGTAACAGCATTGGCATTACTAGTCTTAATGACATGTTTAGTCTATTCATAGGGGTTAATTTGATTGAATTTACCACTTTTTTTAGTTTTTTCGTTAGCTAAATTTATTTAATTACTTTTAGAGCTGTTAAAACCCCTATTCAAAGTTCATGGAAGCAATATTGGAATCGATCAAAAATATATTTTTATCCTACGCAGGTAAGGACTGGGAGCACATTGAAAAAATCCCGCAAAGTGGGGGTGATCGAATCTATTTTAGAATTAAAGAAGGTGCTCATTCTTATATCGCAACTTACAATTTGAACATTAAAGAGAACGAAACCTTCATTTATTTTGCGCAGCATTTTCATTCAAAAGGATTACCTGTACCAAAAGTCTTGGCTGTAAGTGCAGATCAAAAAATTTATTTACAAGAAGATCTTGGTGCTGATTCTTTATTAGATGTATTAGAAAGAGAAGGTAAGACCGAAAGGGTGTATCAGTTATTTCAAAAGAGTTTAAAAGCATTGGTGCAATTACAAGTCAAAGGCAGTGAGGGGTTGGATTATTCAAAATGCCTTACATCAAAAACATTTGGCAAACATGCGGTACTAACGGACTTGCTTTATTACAAATACTATTTCTTAGATACTTTACAATATCCTTATGATAAACAGGCATTGATTGATGAGTTTGAATTATTAAGCGATCAATTATCTGATAGTCATTTTAATTATTTTATGTTCCGTGATTTTCAGAGCAGAAATATTGTAGTTAAAAACGATGAAGTATTTTTTATAGATTTCCAAGGCGGGATGAAGGGCGGTATGCCATACGATGTGGCCTCCTTATTATGGCAAGCGAAGGCGGAATTATCCAATGAATGGAAAGACCGTTTATTGAATGACTACATCAAGGAAGCAGAACATGTTTTAGGAGAGACGATTGATGTTGCGTTATTTAAAAAACAATACCATGGTTTTGTTTTATTAAGATTGTTGCAGGTATTGGGCGCATATGGATTCAGGGGTTTATTTGAACGTAAAGCGCATTTCTTAACCAGCATACCATTGGGGTTGAACAATTTAAAAAACTTTTTAGAAGTCTATACTTTAGATAAAGACACGCCAGTTTTTGCAGGTATTTTAAACTGGATGGTGGGCGAAGAAGTGTTGAACAGATTTACGCCTTTGCAAGCCACTGAAAAAACACCATTGGTGATTACCATCAATAGTTTTAGTTATAAAAAAGGCTTGCCTTCGGACGCATCAGAAAATGGAGGTGGATTCATTTTTGATATGCGTGGTATTTTAAATCCTGGTAGATTCGACGATTATAAAAAACTTTCTGGATTGGATAAGCCAGTGAAAGATTTTTTAGAACAGAAAACGAAGATGAATACTTTTTTAAATAGTGTTTGGGATTTAATTGACATTACAGTTGAAAATTATTTATCTAGAGATTTTGAATCCTTGCAAATTAATTTTGGATGTACGGGTGGTCAACACCGAAGTGTGTTTGCTGCAGAACAAACTGCAAGGCATTTAAAAAATAAGTTTAAAGTGAAGGTCGTTTTAGCGCATACCAATCAAACCAATTGGGTTAAATAATTTTCTTATGAAGGCAATGATTTTAGCTGCAGGATTAGGGACTAGGCTGAAGCCCTTTACAGACAATCATCCTAAGGCATTGGCGATTGTGAATGGCAAGTCTTTACTACAACGAAATATTGAGTACCTACAAGATTATGGCATCTACGAAGTAGTGGTGAATGTGCACCATTTTGCAGATCAAATTATTGATACCATTCAAAAAAATAAAGGCTGGGGATCTGATGTAATTATTTCGGACGAGTCGGATGAAGTGCTTGAAACGGGTGGTGGATTGTTAAGAGCGAAAGCGCATTTTGAGAACGAGGCAAAATGGTTGGTGATGAATGCAGATATCTTAACCGATTTAGATTTAGGAAAGATGCTTGAAGCAGATAAAGCTTTTGATGCTTTATCCGAAGGAGAAATGGTGGCAACTTTAGCAGTGACCAATCGAACTACAAGCAGAAATTTAATTTTCAATACAGCTGGCACATTGTGTGGCTGGAGGAACAATACAACCAATGAGGAAAAATGGGCCAATCCTCTAAAAGACTCTGCGATGGCTGTTCCTAAAGCATTTAGTGGCGTGCAAATTGTACATGCTAATTTTTTTGAAGCATTGAGTCTGCAAGGTAAGTTTTCTCTGATCGATGCTTATTTGCAAATTGCACAACATTATGCTATCCATTTTTATGACCATAGTGATGGCTTATTACTAGATGTAGGCAAACCAGAAAGTTTAGAAAAAGCAACAGGGCTTTTTAAGTAATTGCTGAAGGAGCTTAAGGGTTAATTATTTTTTCCTTTCTTCCTTTTTTATCTATAGACTAATCGGTCTCTTATACTTTAATGTATATTTTTTTCTTGTCTAAGATGTTTGCAAGTACTGCAAAGAAAGCAATAAAGCAGATGGCATATACAAAAGAGCCTACTCTTAAATCACTTGAAATGTCTTTACAAATATGTTGGTAAAACCAAGGTAGGGAAGATGTATACACTGGTTCCCCTTTTTCATCTGTATGGTCGACCCATCTTAATAAGGCCAATACTCTTGGCAAAAATCCACTGAGTACAAAAATGAATAAAGGGTTCTTGCCAAATACATCAAAGAAATGGCTCCATCTACCTTTGCTGTTTTTAAATTCTAATAAATAAATGAGTACACTAATAGTAATGATTGCTAAGCCAGAAGTATACAAGACATAACTACTGGTCCATATTTTTTTATTGATAGGAAAACTAAAATCCCAAATGTATCCTGCTAAAACCAATACCACACCAGCTAGTAATAATTGTGCAAGCATTTCAAAACTCTTGCCTTTTGCTTGAATGTATTCGCCCACTAAAAATCCAAAAATCACTTGTACAATGGCAGGAATGGTGCTAATCAATCCTTCTGGATCAAAGGGTACGCCCTCGCCTTTGTAGATATGGTTCACGCCTAAAATAGTTTGATCTATTGCATTGCCAAAAAATCCAGACAAGCTATAAGGGTGCCCTTGGGTGCCTAATAAAAAACACAACATCCAATAGGCAATCAGCATAAGCCCACCAATATAAAAAGCCAATTTAGATTTACCATAATACACAATGATGGATGCGAAAAAATAACAGATAGCGATTCTTTGTAAGACGCCTAAAATGCGAATATTCTCCCAAGTCTTTGCCACTAAATGTCCATCAGACCATTTTACAAAGGGACTCCAATTTAAAAACAACCCAATTAAGAAAATCATAGCCGTTCGCTTAACTACTTTTTTCCAAAAATCAGTCGGGGTGCCTTTTTCAAATTTTGGCATCACAAAAGCCATAGCGTTACCAACTGCAAATAAAAAGAACGGGAAAACCAAGTCTGTAGGTGTGCAGCCATGCCAACTAGCATGCGCTAAGGGACTAAAAATATGTCCCCAAGAACCAGGGTTGTTTACAAGAATCATTAAGGCCACGGTTGCCCCTCTAAAAACATCCAATGCATAATATCTTTCCTTTTGTATCATATTGTCCACTTTAGTATTTAAATGTAGTAAGAATCTTGGGTTAATGCACCATTTAAGGTCAAATTACTTTCTGATATATATGTCGTTATTAATATCTTTGTGCCTCATAATTGACCATGAAAAAGAACATTTTAATTACGGGAGGAGCAGGCTTTATTGGATCGCACGTGGTGCGTTTGTTTGTCAATAAATACCCTGAATATCAGATTTTTAATTTAGATGCATTGACCTATGCAGGCAACCTAGAGAATTTAAAGGATATCGAGCATGCTGCGAACTATCATTTTGTAAAAGCTGATATTTTAGATGCTGCTGCATTGAAAGAAATTTTCACAAAACATGCTATCACAGATGTCATCCATTTAGCAGCAGAATCGCATGTGGATAGAAGTATTGTTTCACCATTGGATTTTGTGTACACGAATGTGATTGGTACGGTGAACTTATTAAATACCGCGAAGGAATATTGGAAGGATGATTTGAGTTATGAAAATGCGCATGATGGATCTTGGGATAGTCAAAGAAATCATTTGTTTTACCATGTTTCTACAGACGAAGTGTATGGAAGCTTAGGTAAGGAAGGTTTGTTTACTGAGACCACGCCGTATGATCCAAATTCACCGTATTCTGCAAGTAAAGCAGCGAGCGACCATTTTGTAAGAGCATATGGGGAGACCTATCATTTACCAACCGTGATTTCTAACTGTTCTAATAACTATGGTCCGAACCATTTTCCAGAGAAATTGATTCCTTTATTCATTCATAATATCATCACTAAAAAACCATTACCTGTTTATGGAGATGGTTTATACACGCGTGATTGGTTATTTGTAAAAGACCATGCCAGAGCAATTGATTTAGTGTTCCACCAAGGCAAACGCGCAGACACTTATAATATTGGAGGATTTAATGAATGGACGAATATTGATCTAGTGAAATTATTGTGCACGCAGATGGATGAAAAGTTGGGTCGAGCAAAAGGAGAGAGTGAAAGCTTGATCACTTATGTGAAAGATCGTCCAGGTCATGATCGTCGTTATGCGATTGACGCCACAAAATTAAACAAGGAATTAGGATGGAGTCCTTCTGTTACTTTTGAACAAGGCTTAGCCGAAACGATTGACTGGTATTTGACCAACGAGGAGTGGTTGACCAATGTGACGAGCGGTGCCTACCAACAATACTATAACGAAATGTATACGAACAGATAATGACTATAGAACAGACCCCATTGAAAGATTGTTTTATTATACACGAAAAAGTGCATGGCGATGCGCGTGGTTATTTTATTGAAACCTATAACAGTAGGGACTTTAAGGCCGCAACAGGATTAGACATTGAGTTTGTACAAGACAATCAATCTAGATCAACAAAAGGCGTGTTAAGAGGATTGCACATGCAAAAAGGTGCTGCAGCGCAAGCAAAATTGGTTAGAGTATTAGAAGGTGCTGTGTTAGATGTGGCTGTGGATTTAAGAAAAGGCTCTCCAAGTTTTGGACAACATTATGCCATTGAATTAACAGCGGATAACCGTAAACAATTTTTTGTACCAGCAGGATTTGCACATGGATTTGTGGTGTTAAGTGAGTATGCTACTTTCTTTTATAAAGTAGATAAGTTTTACGAGCCGGGTAATGAAGTGGGCATTATGTACAACGATGCAGATTTAAATATTGATTGGCAATTACCAACTTCAGAATTGATATTTTCAGAAAAAGACAAAACATTAGGCAGCTTCGCGCAGTACGCGGCTTCTTTATAAAATAAAAAAATACTTATGAAGGGAATTATTTTAGCAGGTGGATCAGGTACAAGATTGTATCCAATTACCAAAGGTATCAGTAAGCAATTAATGCCTATCTACGATAAGCCAATGATCTATTATCCATTGTCTGTACTGATGTTAGCAGGTATCAAGGAAGTATTGATAATCACTACACCCGAAGACAATGATCAGTTTAAAAGATTACTAGGAGATGGTGCAGAAATAGGATGCCAATTTAGTTATGCCGTACAAGCAGTTCCAAATGGACTAGCGCAAGCTTTTGTAATAGGTGCTGATTTTGTTGGAAAAGATAAAGTGGCGTTGGTACTAGGAGACAATATTTTTTATGGCGCAGGATTTAGTAAACTAGTACAATCATTCAACGATGTAGAAGGTGCAGCGGTATTTGCTTACGAAGTAAATGATCCAGAAAGATATGGTGTAGTGGAGTTTGACGAAAATAACAATGCCTTGTCATTAGAAGAAAAACCTAAAGCACCTAAGTCCAATTACGCAGTGCCTGGTTTATATTTTTATGATAACGATGTGGTTGAAATTGCGAAGAATATACCTGCATCACCAAGAGGCGAATACGAAATTACAGATGTCAATAAAGTTTACCTAGAACGAAAGCAATTACAAGTAGGTATTATGAATAGAGGTACCGCTTGGTTGGATACAGGCACGTTTGAATCCTTGGCGGATGCTTGTGAATTTGTTAGAGTCATTGAGAAGCGTCAAAGTCAAAAGATAGGCTGCATAGAGGAAGTGGCTTTTAGAATGGGCTTTATTGACAAAGCACAATTATTGGTTTTAGCCGATAAATACGCCAAAAGTGGCTATGGGGAATACCTACGAGGGTTGAAAAAGTAGTTTTGTTTACTTAAAAGTTATAAAAAACTTTAATAGTTAGACAAAAGTAATTTTAAAATACTTATTTCAATTTAGATTGAACTATTCCGCAAGATTGTTGTTTTTGTAGTATGTCATCTTATACAATCAAGGATTTAGAGAAAATTTCTGGAATTAAAGCGCACACCATTCGTATATGGGAGCAGCGCTATAATTTTTTGCAACCTCAAAGAACCGAGACCAATATCAGGTCTTATTCTGCAGATGAATTGAAGGTGATTTTAAACGTTTCCTTATTAAATAAATACGGTTTTAAGATTTCTCATATAGACAAGATGTCTTCTGAGCAAATGGAAGAAAAGATCATGGCCTTAAGCCAACTAGATGCTCAAAAAGAGCGCGTGGTGAATGCCTTAATCAAAGAAATGGTGAGCTTAAATATGGTTGCTTTTGAACGCCAATTAGATTTATACATCGGACAAAAAGGGATTGAAAAAGCAATCAACGAAATCATCTTCCCTTATTTGGAGCGTGTAGGTATTCTTTGGGTAACCAATCATATCAACCCTGCACAAGAACACTTGGCTACCAATATTGTACGTCAAAAAATCATTTTAGGGATTGAACGTCTAACGCCATTGTTAAATTATACTAAGAGAATCGTATTATTCCTTCCAGAGGGCGAATACCACGAATTGGGTTTATTGTATGTGCATTTCCTATTGAAACAAAAAGGTATTTATGTAGATTATTTAGGTACCAATGTACCAATGGTTGACTTGAAATACTTAACTGAATTCAAAAAAGTCGATTATTTATACTGTCATATTACAATGCCTGCTAGAAACTTTAAATTGGATAAATTCTTTACCAATTTAGCGACCATCAATCAGCAGATTCCTATCATTTTATCAGGTCAATTGATCCAAGAGTACAAGGGTAAAATCTCTCCAAATATCCATTTGAAGCGAAGCTTGTCCGAGACCATTGCCTTTTTACAAGAGATTTAAGGATAAGAACCTTCCACATCCTTCCTCAATATCACATTCAATATAGTGTATGCTAGCGTTTGTGCTGTACACCTAAGTCACTCTATAACAATGCATTATAGATCTTAGAGCCAAAATTTCATCTACCTCAGGCATTTTTGTTTAATATTTATTTAAAATAATTAAACAAAAATGTACTTTTCTCAAATTATTATGTTTAACTTTATTCCTCAAACATTAAACATAATTGTATGTCAAACGCAGAATTCAGCTTATTATTGACCGAAAATGCGGAGTTTTTAAGACCATTTGCAATCAATCTTACCAAGGATCATGAGTCTGCTAAGGATTTGTTCCAAGACACACTTTACAGAGCGATTTCAAATAAAGACAAGTACAATGTAGGAACCAATATTAAAGCCTGGTTGTATACCATCATGCGTAATATTTTTATCAATGATTATCGTCGTAAAGCCAAGCAATCAACTGTGTTGGATAATAGCCCGAACGATTTTTTAATCGATCAAACTTTCAATAAGGTGGTGAATGATGGAATAACTAACTTAAATTTGAAGGAAGTAAATCAATTCATACATGATTTGCCAGAGTTATTTAGAACGCCATTTAATTTATACTACGAAGGTTATAAATACAATGAAATTGCTGAAGCACTAGATGAGCCTCTTGGTACAATCAAAAGTAGAATTCACTTTGCTAGAAAAATTTTAAAGCAAAAAATTCAACGATATTAAATTCATGTCATCGACATCAAAAAAAGTAATTGTTATTGGAGCGGGTTTTGCAGGTTTGTCTGCCGCAAGTTTCTTAGCAAAAATGGGTTGGGAAGTTACAGTGATTGAAAAACACGATCTTCCTGGTGGTAGAGCAAGAAAGTTTAAAGCAGAAGGATTTACATTTGACATGGGTCCTAGTTGGTATTGGATGCCAGATATTTTTGAAAGGTATTTTAATTCCTTTGGAAGAAAAGTAAGTGATTACTACGCACTTAAAAGGTTGGATCCTTCTTACAGGGTTTATTTTGAAAAAGAAGGTTGGGATATTCCCGCTAATTACATCGAATTACAAAATTTATTAGAGTCGGTAGAACCAGGCGCAGCCAAAGCATTAGATGCTTTTATGGCAGAAGCCAAATTCAAATACGATGTTGGTGTTGGAAAGTTGGTGCATAATCCAGGACTGTCATTGACAGAATTCTTGGACATGGATTTAGTGAAAGGTGTTTTTAAATTAGATGTTTTTCAATCGATGAAAAAACATGTTGCTAAATTTTTCAAACACCCATCTATTCAATCTTTGATGGAGTTTCCAGTATTATTTTTAGGAGCACTACCAGAAAAAACACCCGCTTTATATAGCTTGATGAATTATGCAGATATCAAAGGTGGTACCTGGTATCCAGAATTTGGTATGTATAGTATTGTACAAGGGATGTATGATTTAGCTATTTCTTTGGGTGTGCAATTTAAATTAGGGGAGGAGGTAACTTCGATCGAAGTGCAGTCTGGTAAAGCAGTTGCGGTGCATACTTTAAAAAATGCAACAGGCGAAAACCAACAATACACGATGGATGTGTTGATTGGTGCAGGCGATTACCATCATATTGAAACCAAATTATTAGCACCAGCATACCAATCTTATTCAGTTGCTTATTGGGATAGCAGGGTGATGGCACCAAGTTCCTTATTATATTATGTAGGGTTAAATAAAAAATTAGAGGGTGTATTGCACCATCAATTATTTTTTGATACTGATTTTGGATTGCATGGACATGAAATATACACTGATCCTAAATGGCCTACTAGACCATTATTCTATGCAAGTGCACCTTCTGTAACAGATCCAACTGTGGCACCAGAAGGCTGTGAGAATTTATTTTTATTGATCCCAATTGCAGCAGGTTTAGAAGGGGATACCGAAGAGATTAGAGATCAATATTTCGAGATGATCATTCAAAGATTCGAAGAACGCATTGGTCAATCTATTCGAAGTTCCATTGTCTATAAGCGTTCATTTGCAGTGAAGGAATTCAAAGAAGACTATCATTCCTTTAGAGGTAACGCATATGGTTTAGCCAATACCTTGATGCAAACAGCAAATTTAAAACCAAGTTGTAAAAGTAAAAAAGTAAATAACTTATATTACACTGGTCAATTAACAGTTCCTGGTCCGGGCGTGCCACCAAGTTTAATCAGTGGGGAAGTGGTGGCGAAGCTTGTAGATCAAAAACATAAAGCATAATTCAGTATGTCTTCATTAACATTATACAACGAAGTCACCGCACAAAGTAGCAAGTACACTACTTTACTGTATAGTTCTAGTTTTTCTTCTGCTATTGGATTATTAGACAAGTCGCTGCATCAACCTATTTATGATATTTATGGATTTGTGCGATTTGCAGATGAAATTGTAGATACTTTTCATGAGTACGACAAAGCAACATTACTAGCTGCATTTAAGGCAGATACTTACGCTGCATTGGACAATGGAATCAGTTTAAATCCAATCTTACATCGTTTTCAATTAACCTACAATCAATTCAAAATCGATAGGAGTTTGTTAGATGCTTTTTTATATAGCATGGAGATGGATCTTTCTCAACAGTCACATGACGAAGCTAGTTACAATCAATACATTTTTGGAAGTGCCGAAGTGGTTGGCTTAATGTGTCTTAAAATATTTTGCAATGGGGATGAAGGGCAATATGAAACATTGAAACCTGCTGCACAAAGCTTAGGTGCTGCTTTCCAGAAAGTGAATTTTTTAAGAGACATCAAAGCTGATTTTGTGGGTATGGAGCGTATGTATTTTCCAAATTGTGATTTTAGCAATTTTAGTTTGGCGGATAAGCAAATTATAGAAGCGGATATTCAAGCTGATTTTGATGCAGCTTTAGAGGGTATTAAAGCCCTGCCGCTACATTGTCGTTTTGGGGTATATGTTGCGTTTAAATACTATTATGCTTTATTTAATAAGATTAAACAGACTAACCACGGGGCGTTATTAAGCACTAGAATTAGGATACCCGATTATGGTAAATTATTTATTGTATTCAAAGCAAAAATTAGAGCAAGCTTAAATTTGTTATAGTACCTTTGTATTCTTAAACCTTTCTTTATGATTTTCTTAATTTCTATGTTATTGACTTTTGCCATTATGGAAGGTGTTACTTGGTTAACACATAAATATGTCATGCATGGGTTTTTATGGTATCTACATGAAGATCATCATCAACCTACTGGACATTTTTTTGAAAAAAACGATGCCTTCTTTTTGATTTTTGCTATTCCTAGTATGGCCTGTATTTTTTATGGTACATTCAATGCCATGCCATGGTTATCAGGTATTGGAACAGGTGTAGCAATGTATGGATTTGCTTATTTTATTGTACACGAAGTGATTATACACCAAAGAATCAAATGGTTTACAAAATCTAATAATAGATATATCAAAGCGATTCGTTGGGCACATAAAATGCATCATAAACACTTAGGCAAAGAAGAGAGTGAAAGTTTTGGGATGTTGATTGTAGCCAAAAAATATTGGGACAAAGTAAGACGTGACGAAATGATTCAAAATAACGGTTAGTCCATTGCAAACCGAAAATAAATATGATTACATAATAGCCGGTGCTGGTTGCGCCGGCTATTCTTTGTTATACCATTTATTGCAGGATCCTATCTTAAGCAAAAAAAAGATATTGGTGGTAGATGCCAATTTTAATAAAGGGAACGATCGTACCTGGTGTTTTTGGGAAGATATAGCCGGACCCTTTGAATCTATTGTTTGTAAAAAGTGGTCCAATATTGAAGTGCTAAAAGGGGACTTTCAACGATCATTGCCAACGGCACCTTTTGAATATAAGATGATTCAAGGCATTGATTTTTACCAATACATTAGTGCTTTTGCAAAAGGTTTTGACAATGTGGAATGGGTTGCCTCAAAAATCTTAAGTATTGATGCAACTCATGGTGGTGCAAGGGTTAATTGGGATGGCGGTGCAGCCAATGCAGACTTCGTATTTTCAAGTATCCATGGAGACCGGATTCAATCTGCACTTTGGCAGCATTTTAAAGGCATCGTAGTGGAATTTAATACGCCTGTTTTTGATGCCCCAATATTTGATGAGCGTGTTGCTAGATTAATGGATTTTAATGTGCCTCAAATGGACGCAACAGCTTTTATGTATTTGCTTCCTTTAACAGATAAAAAAGCATTGGTAGAATATACTTTATTTTCTCCTACGATTTTAGAAACTGCCGAGTATGATCTTGTGTTGAATGCCTATATGGAAGCGCATTATAAAGGGATAGCCTATTCCATTGTACATACTGAACAAGGTGCTATTCCAATGACGACAAAAAAAATGACATCAAGAACAGGAAATGTTATTTCAATAGGGACAATGGGGGATGCAGTCAAGGCAAGTACCGGTTATGCGTTTCAATTTATCCAACAGCAAACGCAACAAATTGTTAGTCAATTAAAGTTGAATCAATCTTTAAATGCTGCCGTGCACCACACAAGACATCATTTTTACGATGCTGTATTATTGTATATTCTTGAACATAAGAAAATGGCCGGAGATGAAATTTTTGCACGCATTTTCAAAAAGAATGATGCAGCCACTGTATTTAAATTCTTATCTAATACATCTACCATGATAGAGGACATCCGCATTATGGTTAGTCTTCCAACGCAAATTTTCCTGCCTGCTGCCATTAAAGTATTGTTCCGACGGTAAGTTATTGGCACAATTTCATAATTTTGTTTATGGCCTTGTCGTACAATGGTTAGTACAAGCGTTTCCGAAGCGCTAAATCCCAGTTCGATCCTGGGCTTGGCTACAGATAGGACTATTTAATACCTATAAAATTACCAATTAAATTTTCGTAGCTTTTTCCGTACCTTAGGTTTCTTGAAAAAAGTTATTGCCATATGTTGTTTTGCCGCCTTGTTATTATCAACAAGCAGTCTAAGTTATTTTTATTGGCTTCAGGAAAAAGTGCATGAACAGGAACGCTTTGCATGTATTGACGCTGGTAAATTTGAAGAAAATGATGACAATGACAACAGTGATCAAATCACACTCATTGTAAAAGATAAATCTATTTTACCCGAAGGATATCATTGGGAAGAAAAAGGCCGTGAGTTTAGTTATAAGGGCATGTTCTATGATATTGTTTCCATCAAAAAAACATCTAAAGGCTGGGTGATTAAAGCTGCATCGGATGAAGAAGAAGCGGCTATTGTTGCGAATCAGCATAAAGTAAATTCATTTAACAAAGATCCAAAGTCTAAAACTAGTTCGGAATCCTCTAAGATTAAATTGAATCTTAGTTTCTCGGTCTTTGCTTGCAATCAACTATTTGATTACAAGCACAGCGCTATTAAACAAGATACAAAAGGCTACTTTATTTATACTACGCCTATTTTGAATCCTTATACAGGAGAAATTACGCATCCGCCAGAGACTGTCTAACATATAAGACAGTTCAATCAAATGGGCTTTACTGTTTGATTGATTATTCATTTTCATTTTTAAAAAAGTTAGCATGCGTTTAACATTAAGCGTACTGGTATTTTTTAGTATGAGTTTGAATCTTTTGGCGCAATCTGATACTACTACAAAGCAATTAAAAGACGTAGTGATCTATGCCAATAAGTTTCCAACACTCTCTAAAAATATCGTACAAAGGGTGGTTGCCTTAACCGATAAAGTATTGTTGCAACAACAAGCTAACACGGCAGATATCTTAACAGCCTCTGGTCAGGTTTTTGTTCAAAAAAGCCAATCAGGTGGCGGAAGTCCTGTTGTGAGAGGATTTGAAGCCAGTAGGGTTTTGTTGATGGTGGATGGTATTCGGATGAACAGTGCCATTTTTAGAGCTGGTCATTTACAAAACATCATTACGGTGGACAATATGATTTTGGACAGGGTTGAGATTTTGTATGGTCCAAGTTCTACCATGTATGGCAGTGATGCATTGGGTGGCGTGGTAAATTTATTTACCAAACAACCTCAATTGTTTATTTCTAATGTAGCTTCTAAAAAAGCACCTTGGAAAATAGGTGGCAATGTAGCGTATCGAAATGGCAATGGACAAAATGAAAACCGCCAACACATAGACATCAATATCGCCAATAACAAATGGGCTTACCTTACTTCATTTACCAAAAGTAGTTTTGGTGATATGCGTCAGGGTAATCAAAGATCAAATGCCTACCCCGATTTTGGTAAAAGATTATTTTATGTAGCACGTGAAAACAATACGGATGTGGTGAAGGACAATAGTGCTTCAGTGAATATCCAAAAACTAAGCGGGTATTCGCAAACTGATCTTCTACAAAAAGTTTTATTCAAGCCGAATGAAAACACAGAGCATTTATTGAATGTACAATTTTCCAATTCTTCTGATATCAACAGATACGATCGTTTAACCGAAACCAGTAAAGGTTTGCCTGTATATTCAGAATGGTATTATGGTCCTCAAGTTCGTAATATGGTTGGTTATAAATTAACCAAATCAAATCTGAATGGCTATTTTCAAAAATTGACTGCGAATGTCAATTACCAACATTTAGAAGAAAGTAGGATTAGTCGAAAGTTCAAATCAAATAATAAGGATTACAGATTTGAAGCCGTAGACCTTTTTGGTTTGAATGTGGATTTATTGCACCAAGGGAAGTCTAGCGAGTTACATGTAGGTGTGGAGTCATATTATAATAATGTGGGTTCAACAGCCTATCGTAATAATATTTCAACGAATGTACGAAGTGCTATTACCACTCGATATAGCGATGGGCCTACCAATATGGCCAATCAAGCAATCTATGCGCAACATACCCAATTCTTAACGGGTAATTGGGTATTGAATAGTGGTTTGCGTTTGAACAATGTACAATTGAATGCCAATTTCAAAGACACTTCATTGATGCATTTTCCATTCACAGATGCCATTCAAAAAAACACTGCCATCACTGGTAATTTAGGTATGGCTTATAATGGTGCAGATGGATTGAGAGTCGCTTTTGGAGCAAGCAGTGGATTTAGAGCACCGAATGTGGATGATTTGACAAAAGTATTTGATACTAAAACAGGCTATGTGGTGGCGCCAAACAAAGATTTAAAACCAGAGTATACTTACAATACAGAATTGAATGTTTCTAAAACAACGTCTAACTATAGCATTGGTGGATCTTTGTTTTATACCTGGTTTAAAAATGCATTGGTAGTAGACAAGTTTAAATGGAACAATGCAAGTGCAATCCTATACCAAGGTGTTATGAGTGATGTATATGCATCGCAAAACAAAGCCAAGGCTGTTGTGTATGGATTCAATGTCAATGGATCTGTCAACTTTACGCCTAATACAACTTTGGCTGCAACCTATACTTATACCAAGGGCACTTATCAAAATGGATTAATTGAAATGCCTTTAGACCATATCCCTCCAACCTTTGGTAGAGTGGGATTAAAACATGATGTAAAAAAGTTTTCTGCAGAATTGTTTACCCTATTTAATGGGTGGAAGCGCATGAAAGACTATAACCTAAATGGAGAAGACAACGAGATTTATGCGACTAAGGATGGTATGCCAGCTTGGCAAATTTGGAATATCAACACAAATTATCAGTTGACTAAAAAATTAAACTTTAGTTTCCAAATCGAAAATATCGCAGACTTAAATTACCGTTATTTTGCGAGTGGTATTTCTGCTTTGGGTCGAAATTATCTAGTACAAGCTAGGTATAGTTTCTAAAACCTATAGTTTAAAATAAAAAAAAGGGTTAGTCCAATTTGGGCTAACCCTTTTTTAATTAGGGTATAAAGTAACTATGATTTTATCTTTTTAAAGCACCTATATTACTAGAGAAGATCTTCACAGCAATGGCAAGTAAGATGACACCAAAGAATTTACGCACTGCCAATAGTCCTCCTGGGCCCAACATGCGTTCAATAAAATTAAGTGATTTTAATACAATGAAGACAATGATTAAGTTGACTAAAATGCCGCCAAGTATATAAGCTTCTTCAAAGTTGGCTTTAAGTGACATAATCGTTGTAAGTGTGCCACTTCCTGCAATGATCGGAAATGCGATAGGTACTACGGCACCAGACTGCGCATTTTTATCGCCTTTAAAAATTTCATGCCCTAAAACCATTTCCAATCCTAATAGAAATATCACTATCGATCCACCTACTGCAAATGATTTCACATCTAAGCCCAATAATTGCAAAAAAGGTTTTCCTAGAAATAAAAACAAAATCATTAGACCTCCCGAAATCAATGTCACATTCAATGATTTGATGGCCCCTGTTTTTTCTTTCATCGCAATTAAAAGTGGAATAGAGCCCACAATATCAATTACCGCGAACAATGTAAAGACAATCGTAAGTAGTTCATCTAATTTGATTCCCATAAAAAAAGCTTTGTATGAAGATACAAAGCTTTTTTAGATTTACTAATCCATTAAAATGGGCTATTCTTGCAATTGTTATATTGTTAACAACATTTGTTTAGTTAAAACGTATCCCAAATTGAACCATGCTGCCTATGGCATTGTAGCCATTGACTTCACTGAAATTGTCGTTCAACAGATTTTGTCCATTCGCAAACACCAACATACGATTACTCCATTTGTATTGAATGGCAGCATTCAATAAAGTGTAGTAACTTAAGGTGACATCTGGACTTGCATATCCGCCTACATCAAAACGCTTACTAATAAATCTTCCAGTCAAGCTAGCATTCCATTTATTATTGATGGTGTAATTCCATTGCGCATTTAAACTGTGTTTTGGACGCTTTAATAAATAATTGTAAGTAATCGTATCTGTTGTGGTGATTCTATTTTGATTGGTTTCCTGTCCATTCATTAAAGTATAGTTCAATGAAAAATGATGTTGCTCATTGATGGGATGTTGAATCTCAATTTCTAAGCCATTCACTTTTTGTTGGATAAAATTGAAAAAATTATAGTCTATATAATTGTAGTCAATACCATTTTTAATATTTCTATTGTAGTAGACTGCTCTTGCAAATACTTGTCCTTTTCTAAATGAAATTCCAAATTCAGTATTGAAAGATGTTTCTGCTTTTAATTGGTCATTGTAACCCAACTGATAAAGGGATGGTGCCTTGAATCCTGTTGATACACTTGCAATTAATCTAACCTGATCATTCAATGCATAAGATGGATTGAATGTAAAGGTTTGGTTATTGCCAAAACGATTGTGGTTATTGTATCTAGCGCCTAATTCAAGTAACCATTTTTTTGCTTCGTCATTGACTAAAACCGATGTGTAAAGGGCATTCTGTAATTGGAAAGTGTCTTTAAATACATCATTGTATGGCCCCCATTGGCTGATAGATTCGTAGGTTTGATTGTAAGACCCATATCTAAAATCTGTACCAATAATCCATTGCACATTTTTATGTATTGGTGTAGATAAAAAGGCATCTGCAAAATGGGTTTTACCTGCATATTGGTTGTTTTCAAAAATGATATAGGTTCTGTCCGCACTATCATTGAAATAAGTTCTGTCCTGTGTGGTATACTGGTATTGTAATTGAAAATTGGTTTTAGCCTTTTTGTATTTCAAGACTATACCACTCATGGTGGTAGCATTTTTAAACTCATTGTCTTTATCATCTTTAAATCCACCATAATCTATTGCAGCTTTGTAAGCAGTTTTTCTGCTAGACATTTGCAAGTTCCAAAGTGTATCAATTTGGTATTTTGCTTTTACAAAAAAGCTATTGTTTTGATACCCATCTTTGTCAAAATTCCCTTTGTTGGTGATATCCTTTGCCGATGAAAATCCGTCTGCATTTTGGTTCTCGAATCCAATGGTATAGTTTAATTTATTGATACTACTATTCAATTGCAAGTTTCCTTGCTTGGTGCCATAACTACCAAAACTCAATGCACCACTCACAAAGGGACTGCCTTTTGATTTTGTAATGATATTGATCACACCACCAATGGCGTCCGATCCATAAAGGGTACTCTGTGCACCCTTTAAAATTTCAATTCGTTCCACTTGATTCAGTGGCACTAAGTTCAAATCAAATTCATTGCTAATCATGGATGGGTCACCAACAGGAGCACCGTCTAATAAAATCAATGTTCTTCCAGAAGCAGCACCACGCATATAAATACTAGGCACCGTACCTAAATTACTTAATGTACCTGGTAAGCTTAAACCTGCTTGTTCGTTCAGTAATTGTGCAATGGTTCTGCCTGCATTTTGCTGAATCTGAGCAGCAGTAATTACAGTGATGACTTTACTTGTACCATTTTGTTTCTGCTCAATTTTATTGGCAGTCACAATCACCTCCTCCAACTGGTTTGCATTGGTGTTTTTTTGAATACTGTCTTTTTGTTGCCCAAAGACGAGGCTTGTGGTGGCGATAAGGCACACCGAGAGCGCGATGATTTTTTTGCTCATTGTTTTGTTTTTTTTCATTTTACTGAGTGAACAATGAGCTTCCTGGAATAAGAGAACCATAAGAGATTTTGGCGAGCCAAAATTTAATACAATCCTTGCTTTTTACCCGAAAGCTGTTGGTTATTTTTAATCAGGCAGGTCTTCTGGCTCGTTCTTCTCAAAGTCATCCTTCCCAAATTGCTTCAGTGGATCTGACTTAATGCTTTAGCATCGAACTTACAGCTACGGGAATAGCTCCTGGTTTAAACAGGATTCCCTTTTAATCATTTGCATGAACCTAATCAAGCACAAACTTATTCTCTTTTAAATCAGTAGATGTATTTAATTATTAACCCCTTGTTGAAAACTCCCAATAAGTTGATATATTTATAATTAAGTAAAGTTTAAAGTTTTTTATATGAGCGCAAAAGCAAAACAAAGCATCAATTTTTTTAGCTTAACCATGATTGTGGTGAGCTTAGTGATTGGGATGGGTATCTTCAAAACCCCAGCCACCATTGCTGCAAAATCGGGTACACCACTCATTTTTTTTAGTGCTTGGATCATTGGTGGAGTCATTGCTTTATTTGGTGCATTAACTTACGCAGAAATTGGACAAAGGTTACCTGTGATGGGTGGATATTATAAAGTGTTTGCACATTGTTACCATCCTGGTGTAGGTTTTACAATTAATGTATTGATCTTAATTAGCAATGCTGCTTCTTTAGCAGTGGTTGCTTTAATAGGTGCAGATTATGTAAGTGATTTATTATTTGGAAGGCCTTCCGGCACCTTATTCAATATTGGAGTGGCTTCCTTTTCGGTGGGCCTATTTTATATTGTTAATTTACTAGGATTAAAAACAAGTAGTAGAACTCAGAATGTGTTGATGATTGTGAAAATTAGTTTGATTTTATTACTCATCACTTCTTTGTTTAAAGGAGTGAATGTTGCGCCTCATGGATTCAATGATGGCAAAGTATATGTGTATAACGGCAGCAATGGGTTGCTACTTTTATTAGTGAGTTTAGTGTCGGTATTTTTTACTTATGGCGGCTATCAACAAACCATCAATTTTGGTGCAGAAGTAAGTTCTGCAAAGACCATGCAAAGAGGTATTGTGATTGGCATTTTACTAGTTTTATTTTTATACTTAGCTATCAACTATACTTATGTAAAAGTGATTGGTTTTGATCATATTAAAAATGCCAATGCCATTGGTTCGCTTTTGTTTGAAGCATGGTTTGGTAAGCTCGGCGCCAAAGTGTTTGACTTTGCGATGGTATTAAGTGTACTTGCATATGTGAATGTAATTTTAATGAGTAACCCAAGGGTGATGTTTGCGATGAGTGAGGACAAGGTATTGCCCGAGGTTTTTCAAAAAAAGCATGCTAAAACGGATGCTTTAGTACCTGGTCTTACAGTTTTTGCGATTGCTACGGTTTTGATCACATTTTTTGGCAAGGGGGTAGACGATGTATTGAGTTTTAGTATTTTTCTAGATTGCTTGGGGATGAGTACCTCTGCAGCTACTTTATTCATATTAAGACGAAAGGCCCAGGGTGATGCTGCTGTAACTGGCGGATTAAAGCGTTGGACGCCCATTTTTGCAGCCATATTTGTATTGTCTTATGCTTTTGTTGCTGTCGCAGTGGTGATTGATAAGCCTTATTCTGCGCTTACTGCGGTTATATTAGTGGCTATCGTATTGGTATTATATCGCCTATTTTATTATAAAAAAACATCCCAGATTTAGGGGAAGCCATTTATACCCACCCATAGCTGTTCAGCCAATTAGTAGCCCGTTTGTCTAAAAATTAGACAACTCCTAAGGTTTGCATTACTTTTGTACTGTATAATAGGAATTTATAATTATCAATACAGACAATGAGATACATTTTTTCGTTTATTTTTCTTGGGTTGACACTGTCCTTAACGGCTCAAAATCCAAAGCAATGGGATTTAAAAACCTGTGTGGAGTATGCCATTAAGCATAATATTTCTGTACAACAAGCAGATATTCAAGCAAGATTGGCCAAGCTTCAGGCAGACCAAGCAAAGTACAACCAATTGCCTACCATGAGTGGGTCTTCTGGATTAGGAATGCGTTTAGGGCGTTCTATTGACCCTGTAACCAACGCCTTTACTACTACACAATTTTTGTATAATAATTTTGGTGTGAACGGGGGGGTGCAGTTGTATAATAATAACAGATTAGGCAATACAGCCGCAGCAAGTAATTACAGCTGGTTGGCAAGTATCGCCGATCTTCAAACTGCATCTAATGATATCTCGGTCAACGTAGCTACATTTTATTTACAAGTCTTATCTACCATCGAACAATCAGAAATTGCTAAAATTCAAATTGCACAAACAACAGAACAATTGGCTGCTACAAAAAAGCGTGTTGAAGTTGGTTTATTGCCAGAAATTAATTTATTAGAATTAGAAACCCAATTGGCAAACGATAGTAGTAATTATATTTCTGCTATTTCTAATGTAGAACAAAGCAAACTAAGCTTAAAAGCATTGTTGAATTTAGATGCTGCAGAAGTATTTGATGTATTTGTTCAACCAGTAGATCAAATTAAATTACAAAATTTTGCAGACTTGCAACCTGATTATGTGTTTGGTGTTGCAGAACAAAATCTTCCGAATATTAAAGCGGCAAACCTTCGTTTAAAGGCAGCCGAAAAGAATCAATTGGTTGCTAAAGCTGGATTTTATCCAACCTTAAGCTTTGGTTATTCATTAAGCTCCAATTTCTCTAATTCATTTAAATATATCAGTGGTATTGAGTCTGCTGGATTTAGCAATATATCACCAACGAGTCCATTTGTGACAGTAGGCAGTGCTAAGTATTTCGTGCAAAGTCCATTATACAATACCATTACAGCCAATAGAAATTTTAGCAATATTTGGAAGGGATGGGGGAAGCAATTAGACAATAACTTTGGACAAAATTTTGGATTCCAATTATCGATTCCAATTTTCAATGCCAATCAGTCTAAAACTGCTTATCAGCAATCAAAATTAAATTACCAATCTGCAAGCTTACAACAAGAAAATGCACAGAGAAAGTTAAAGCAAGATATTTATGCAGCGTATACCAATGCGGTGGTAGCATTTAATAAATTGAACGCGAATCAAAAGGCAGTCACATCTGCTGAGAAGGCCTATAGCTTTGCAACAAAGCGTTATGAGTTAGGCTTGTTAGGCACGATAGAATTATTAAACAATCAAAATAATTTTTTAAAGGCAAAAGTAAATTTTAAAGCTGCTCAATATGAGTATGTGTTTAGAATCAAATTACTTGAGTTTTATAAAGGAGAAGCACTTTCTCTATAATTTATTAATCGCATCGTAAAATAAAAAAAATGAATAAGAAAATCATTTGGGGTATCGTAGGTTTTGTTGTCTTAGTAGTAGCACTTGTAGGACTTAAAAAAGCAGGTGTCATTGGAAAAGACGAAGGTATCGAAGTCACAGTAGAGAAGGTGGAATTAAGAACCATCACTGAGTCGGTAAATGCTAGCGGTAAAGTGTATCCAGAAATCGAAGTAAAAGTAAGTCCAGACATCTCTGGAGAGATTGTAAGCTTATTTGTAGAAGAAGGCGCAAAAGTGACTAAAGGACAAATTTTAGCAAAAATCTATGCGGACATATACTCTTCTCAAAGAGATCAAGTCACTGCTTCTGTGAATCAAGTGAAAGCACAATATGAAAATGTAAAAGCGAATTTGAGCGGTTTGAAAAATGGATACGAAAGTTCAAAAGCGGCGTATGAGCGTTACAAAAAATTATTTGCAGACAAAATTGTATCAAGAGCAGAATACGAGCAAGTTGAACAAACTTTCCGTTCTGCAGAATCTAGTTACAATGCAGCAAAAGAATCTATTAAAAGTGGGGAAGCACAGGTTCAAGGTGTGAAAGCACAATTGGCTAGAGCAGAAAAGGACTTAGCTAGAACTACGATTGTATCTCCAATGGATGGTATCATTAGTTTAATGAATGTTAAGAAAGGAGAACGCGTGGTTGGAACAGCGCAAATGGCTGGTACAGAAATGATGCGTGTGGCGGATATGAAGAGTATCGAAGTTAGAGTTGATGTGGGCGAGAATGATATCACTAAAGTGAAGTTAGGTGACACCGCATTGGTAGAAGTAGATGCTTATAACAATAGAAAATTCAAAGGGATTGTATACAAGATTGCCAATCCAATTACTGCAGCATCTGGCATTAGTTCAGCAGCCGAAGTAGCTAATTATAAAGTACATATTCGTTTATTAACCGATAGTTATGCTGACTTAATTCAAGAGAATGCCATATTCCCATTCAGACCAGGTATGACAGCGAGTGCTGACATACAAACCAAATCTAAAGTGAATGTAGTTACCGTACCATTGAATGCAGTCACTACAAGAGACAGTGATGGTAAAGGAAAAGATACTAAGGTTTCTAGTACTACAAATAATAATACTGATAAAGAACCTGTTAAAGAGCAAGAATTAAATGAAGTGGTCTTTATTTTGCAAAAAGACAATAAGGTAAAGATGGTCAAAGTAAAAACAGATATTCAAGATTTAAATTTTATCGAAGTAGCTGGATTGAAGGTAGGAGACCAAGTCATCACAGGACCTTATAGCATAGTAAGCAAGACTTTAAAAGAGGGCTCTTTGGTAAAAGTTGTTACAAAAGAAAAGTTATTTGAAGAGAAAAAATAAGTTGAAAATATTAAAATAGACCTAAAAGGGGGCGCATATAAAAAATGCGCCCCCTTTTTTATGAATTTCTTATGTTTGTACAATGGAACAAAAGCGAATTGGCGTCATTGGTAGCGGAAGTTGGGCTACTGCGATTGCAAAAATTATAACAGATAATGGCCATCCAATTACATGGTGGGTTAGACAACAAGCCAATATCGATTATTTTATAAAACGAAAACACAATCCGTTTTATTTAAGAAATGCCTATTTTGAATTACAACATATTCGTTTTTCAACCGATATTAAAGCTGTTGTGGAAGCCTCAGATATCATTATCATAGCAGTGCCATCTATCCACATAGAAACAACACTTGCGTCATTAGATGCAGCAGATTTAAAAAATAAATTAGTTGTTTCGGCGGTAAAAGGGGTCCTGCCTGTTCATAATATTTTATTGAATCAATGGTTAGAACAGCAATTTAATTTTCCTCTTGCTTCCTACTTTACTTTATTAGGTCCAAGCCACGCTGAGGAAGTCGCTGCTGAACAATTGTCTTATTTGACTTTTTCTGGCTTAGATGAAGCAACTACAACAACTATTGCAAGTTATTTTAAATCAGACTATATCAATACCATTGTAAATAACGATGTAATAGGGGTTCAATACGCTGGCGTTGCAAAAAACATTTATGCGCTTGGTGCGGGAATTGTTCATGGACTGGAATATGGAGACAATTTTTTAAGTGTATACATTGCGAATTGTGCGAATGAAATGCAAGTATTGTTAAAAGAAATTGCGACTCAAAAATATAGTGGTGCCCATACTTCGAATCATAACAGTGATAATTTTTGTGCTATCAATCATAATGCATCTGTTTATTTAGGCGACTTATTGGTGACTTGCTATTCCCTTCATAGTAGAAATAGAACTTTTGGAAATATGATTGGAAAAGGATACTCTGTTAGAGCTGCGGAATTAGAACTCAATATGGTGGCCGAAGGTTATAACGCTAGTAAGTGTATCCATACTATGAATCAAACTTTGAATGTAAAGTTGCCAATTATGGATGCGGTGTACCAGGTATTATGGGAAGGAGCGGCGCCAGATACCACTTTTAAGGAGTTGGAGCAGATTCTAGTATAAAAAAATCTGAAGCAATACCGTCTGCTAAAAATTTAGCGCCATCATTTAAACTGTATCGATTTTCATTTTGCTTAAACACAGCTTTATCATGCATTTCATGTATGATTGCGATGCTATGATCATAGTAGCTTTTGCCAAATGTAGCTTGTATGAAATCTAAATCAAAGCCTTCCATTCGTCTTAGACTAGTCATCATGTATTCATTATAACGATTGGCTTCTGTGAGGTATTCAATCTCAAAATTCAATTGTCCATGCGCAATGCTTTGGATATACAATGCATTGTTTGATATTGTCCATTGTCTAGAAATGGTATTGAATGAATGTGCAGATGGACCTAGGCCAAGATAATGTTTGCCAGACCAATAATGACTATTGTGTTGACTTCTAAAACCAGGCTTTGCAAAATTTGAAATTTCATAATGTTCCATGCCCATGGCCATTAATTTAGAGGTAACGATTTCAAAATGTCTGGCTTGTTTTTCTGGGTCCACATCCTCGATTTGCGCTTTTTCGATCAATTTTTTTAAAGCAGTCTTATCTTCTACAGTTAATGCATAACAGGAAACATGGTTGATTTGGTATTGTTGAATCCAATCTAAATCTTCCATCAATCCTTGGTCAGTTAAAGTTGGCGTACCATAAATTAAGTCTATACTTAAATTGTTGATTCCAGCCTGCTTCGCCATTTGAATCGCGGCATGTGATTGCTCTACTGTATGTGCTCGATTCATCCAAGTTAAAGCAGCTGCCTGAAAGCTCTGAATTCCAATACTTAATCGATTGACGCCTATTTGTTTCCATGCAGCCAATTTGATTGGATGGATGTCGTCTGGATTGGCTTCTAAAGTACATTCTATGGTAGCTTCAACTTTAAAGTGGGCGTAAATAGCAGCTAGAATTGATTTTAATTGTGCTTCATTTAAAAGGGAGGGGGTCCCTCCTCCAAAGTAGATGGTCTCGATGGGCTCCTTGATATAGCTTTTCTGAAGTTCAATTTCTTGAATCAGGGCGTCTACAAATGATTGTATATGCACTGTCTGTGTAGAAAAATGAAAATTGCAATAATGACAAGCTTTTTTGCAAAAAGGAATATGTAAGTAGATGCCAGCCATAATTTGAATTACCAACAAAGCTAGGCATTGTTCTTTAATTCTGCATTAGTATACTTATTTTTGCAGCAGATGTTAGCCCAGCTTAAGAAATTTTTATTTGCCTTCATTGGACTATTTGTATTGTCTAGCTTTACCGTTGTGAAGCAAGCAAGTCAAAAAGATACTGTAATGCTTTTAAGGGATACTACCTCAACCCTACAAGATAGTACCTTGGTCAAAGACACGTTATGGGTGCAGTATAAGCCGGTTATTCCAAAAACATTTATTCAAGCCGATGCTTGGTATTTACAATCTATACCAAGAGATCCAAAAGATAGTAGTTTCAATGTCCTACAATTGTACCTCAATTTCTTCGCGAAAAAAAAGAACGCATATCAGTTATACAATCAAAAGATAACCTCATCCAATGCAGAGGATGTATTGTATAAGATTGAACAAAAATTTTCGTTGCCAGATAAAGATGTACTTTTTTATGTGGTTATTGCATTGGTATTTTTATATGGATTTCTGATTCAAATTGCCCCACAGTATATTGCGAAATTGTTTAGTCAATTTAGTCAATCCTCATTAAGGATGATGCAAAATAGAGAACAGCTTTTGCAAAATAGCATGGCTTCTTTTATCATGAATATTGGCTTTATTATTAGTTTTTCATTAATGGCTACATTGATCATTTTTAATGGACATTTACTACCTATTCAATTTTGGGAAGGTTTTTCATATATGTGTTTGTTCTTCTTGGGATTGTATGTTGGAAAGTACATTTGTTTAACTATTGCAGGCTATATCTTTAATACCAATGAACTAGTTCAGACGTATATTTTTGTGGTATTCATGATCAACAAAGTGCTAGGTATCTTATTCTTACCTTTCATTGGCATCTTGGCATTCGCTAAGCCATTTTTGCATCCATTTGCAATTGGGGGTGCCGGCATATTAATGGTCCTTTTGATACTATATAGGTACCTATTTTCATTAACATCTGTTAGGAACAAATTACATGTCTCTTCCTTTCATTTTTTTCTTTACCTTTGTGCTTTCGAAATAATACCACTATTGATTCTATACAAATTGATAGTACAATATTTTGGAGGAACTTACTAATTGTAGAAAGTTTAAAATGGCAAAAGAAATGAGTGTAGAAAAAAAGGCAACTGCGACTAAGACCATTAAAAAAATTCTAATTTCACAAGCGAAGCCTGAAAGTGAAAAATCACCTTATTTTGATTTAGAAAGAAAGTACAAAGTGACTTTATTTTTTAAACCTTTTATTGAATTGGAGCCAATTGGCGCTAAAGAATTTAGAAAAACTAAAATTGAAATTCCTGCCTATTCTGCTGTTATTTTTACAAGCAAAAATGCGATTGATCATTTTTTTAGAACTTGCGATGAATTAAAGATCAACATTAGTCAAGACACTAAATATTTCTGCATTACTGAATCTGTTGCATTGTATTTGCAAAAGTTTATCATGTATAGAAAGCGTAAAGTATTTTTTGGTGCTGACGGGTCCAATAAAAAACTATTTGATGTATTGAATAAGCATAAAGCCAATGAACAATTTCTTTATGTATGTAGCGAGAACCAACAAGACAATGAAATTGTGAATTGGTTAAAAGACCATGGTTGTTCTTTTGACTTAGCTTATATGTATCGATCTGTAAGTAGTGATATAAAACCACTATTGAAAGAACATGATTTTGATATCATTTGTTTGTTTACGCCAAGTGGTTTAAAGAGCCTGTATGACAATCAACCGGGTTTTATTCAAAATGGGACTACACTAGCAGCGTTTGGCTCCAATACTTGCAAAGCAATCGAAGATGCTGGCTTGAATTTACATATTAAAGTACCTAGTCCTCAAGTGTCTAGTATGTTCGCTGGTCTTGATCAGTTTTTAGCACAAACATCTAAAAAGAAATAAACTAATTTGCACGCTATGAGTGCCAATACAAAGTTTACGAACGATCTAAGTAAAGAAACAAGTCCCTATTTATTACAACACGCACACAATCCAGTGCAATGGAAGCCTTGGTCGGAAAACTTATTCGCAACAGCTACCGCTTTAGATAAACCTATTTTACTAAGTATTGGGTATGCTGCATGTCATTGGTGTCATGTCATGGAACGAGAGAGTTTTGAGGATGAAGCAGTCGCTAATTACATGAACACGCATTTTATCAATATCAAAGTAGACCGAGAAGAACGGCCCGATGTTGATCATATTTACATGGATGCATTGCAGGCGATGACTGGTTCAGGTGGTTGGCCATTGAATATATTTTTGTTACCCAATGGGCAGCCTTTTTATGGAGGTACTTATTTCCCGCCAAATGCCATGCAAAATCGTGCATCATGGATGGATGTTTTAAAAGGGGTACAAGCTGCTTTTGACAACAACCGTGATAAACTAATAGAACAAGCAACGCATTTAACACAGCATCTCTTACAAAGCAATATCAAAGCATTGCAAAGTCAAGAGGTCGAAGCTGTTGCTACGAATGAAGCATTCCAATTACTTGCTCAAAAGATGTTGCAAAATGCAGATACACAATGGGGTGGATTTGGTGCAGCACCAAAATTTCCACAAACATTTGCTATACAAGTTTTATTTCGAAATTATTTTCAAAATAAAGATCAGGCTTCCGTGGTACATGCTATCAGGTCTATTGATAAAATGATACAAGGAGGTATTTATGACCATCTTGGTGGTGGATTTTCGAGATACAGTGTGGATGCCATGTGGCAGGCGCCACATTTTGAAAAAATGCTGTACGACAATGCGTTAATTTTGGGTGTATTAGCCGAAGCCTATCAGATTACAAAAAAGCCAATTTACTTAAATGTAATCCAGGCCACATTTGAATTTTTACAGAGAGAGTTATACAATGGAGCAGGGGGCTACTATGCCGCATTAGATGCCGATTCAGAAGGGGTTGAAGGCAAGTTTTATACTTGGTCCTACGACGAATTGAAAGCAGTCATCGATCCTACCATCTTTGATGATTTTGTCGCCTATTATCAAGTTACTCCAAACGGCAATTGGGAGCATACCAATATTCTTTGGACACAAAGTGACATTGAAAAAGAATGGGAACCTGCTTGGCAAAAAGCGCTTAAAAAATTATTTGATGTCCGTGCAGTTCGAATTCGTCCAGCTTTAGACCATAAAATAATATTGAGTTGGAACGCAATGTGTATTGTTGGTTTTTGTAAAATGTACAGCGCCACAGGGAACAACCAATACAAAGATGCTGCGATTGAATCTATTCAATGGTTGGAACAAAATTTGTACCACACTAATGCACATTATTTTTATCATAGTAGTGCAAATGGTATCCCAAAAACGGCTGCATTTTTGGATGACTATGCCAATTTGATTCAAGCGTATATACAACTTCAAGAAATCACAGGCAATACCGGTTATTTGATTCAAGCAAAAAAGTGGATGGACTATGTGCTTGTTAATTTCATAGACGAAGAAGGACTTTATTTTTATTATACCGCAGTTTATCAAAAGGATGTTATCATCCGAAAAAAAGAGCAGTATGATGGTGCTCAGCCAAGTGGCAATGCACTCATTTGTTCAAGTTTATATTATCTAGGCCATGTTTTTGATCTTGATCAATGGACTTTGCATGCCGAAAACATGATCCATTCTATGCGACCATCTTTACTTCAATATCCAAACTCTTTTGGCTGTTGGGCCCAAAGTTTTTTCCAAATGTCCACTGGGATGATAGAATTGGTTGGGGTAGGTCCCACTGTCTATGAAAGCTTGCCTACTTTAAACGCTGTCTTTTTGCCCCATTCAATACGCATTATGAGTCAGGTTGAGGAAGACCGAATCCCACTCTTAAAAGACAAAAAATGTATTGATAATCAGTATTTTATATGTAAAAACAAGACCTGCTCCCAGCCCAAGCCTCATATCAACCTGATTTTAGCAAATATCTAACAACTAATGTCTTAATTTGCATCTTCTAAATAGTGATGAAAATCAATTCATTCAGGTTTAAAAATAGCGTTAAAACAATCTGCTTATTTTACCCCTTGAATGTAATTTTTTGTAAAAAAAATCGTTTTTAAATTATATGGTACCATTTTTAAAAAATAATAGGCTCAATTTCCCCATTGCAGCCTTGAGCATTTTGATATTATCACTTGCTGTGATTGCCTTTGCACCTCCAAAAAAAGGCAAACGCAATATCAATTCCAACCGACTAGATCCTCAGACGGTATTAATACCAAGTGGCTCTTTTTATATGGGTGCAAGTGATGAACAAATGGACTTATCGATGGTCAATCGTAAGAAATTAGTATCGGTACAGAGTTTTTGGATGGATAGAACAGAGGTGACCAACGAACAGTACCGAAGATTTGTTAAGTATGTAGCAGATTCATTGAAATATTTGGCGATTTATGGAGGAGGTATTAATCAAAACGAAGATACAATTCGCGTGGATTGGGCTAGAGCATTAAAAATCAATCAAAATAGTAGAGCTGTTTTAGAAAAATTGAATGAACTTTTATTAAGCCCAGACAATCGCATTCAAGGAAAGATTGAAATAGATCCTAACAAATTGGTTTATAAATATTCTTTTGTCGATTTAAAAGCGGCAGCAAAAGCTTCTAAAGGATTAGAGCAATCCCTTGGCGATTACTTAATCACAGTCAATCAAAATGTGTATCCTGATACATTGGTATGGATGCGCGATTTCTCCTATTCTTACAACGAACCATTGACTAGATTGTATTTTAGTCATGCAGCATACAATGAATATCCCGTGGTAGGTGTGACTTGGAAACAAGCAGTGGCTTTCACACATTGGAGAACTAATAATAGTGATTATTATGCGGGAAAACCTGGAAGAAATGATCAAAAAATTGATGGGATTTATCGATTACCAACAGAAGCTGAATGGGAATATGCTGCAAGAGGCAATTCCAAATCAAATGCAATGTATCCATGGGGCTCTCCCTATACTAGAACAAAAGAAGGCCGTTTGTTAGCCAATTTTAAACCAGGAAGAGGGGATTATTTTGGTGGAGATGCGAAGAATGATAATATCTATACGACTAAAGTGAAAGCCTATACCGAAAATGATTTCAGGTTATTTGATATGGCAGGTAATGTGGCAGAATGGACAGGTTCTGTTTACTATGAGGGCGGCTATAACTTTATTGGAGATTTTAGTCCAGATGTGCAATACAATGCAAAAGATACTGATCCTATATTGATGAAAAGAAAAGTCATCAGAGGTGGATCTTGGAAAGACATTGCATACAATTGCCAAGTGAGTTCACGCAATTATGAATACCAAGACACTGCAAAATCTTATATCGGATTTAGATGTGTGCTTTCAATGGCTCCAAGAGTGAATTAAAAATCGAATTCAAACAAGTAACAAACTATTAATTTAATAAATCTTTCTAATGGCAAAGACAATTTCAGAAAAAACAAATAAAATCGTAAACGTCGTTATCTCTTTAGGTGCCGCAGTGGTAATCATTGGAGCAATGGCAAAAATCATCCATTTATCATGGGCAGATTGGGCGTTGATTGTGGGTTTAACAACAGAAGCTGCAATATTTGTAATATATGCTTTCCTTCCTCCTCCGCCAGTGGATCATGGCGGTGGCGCAATGGGTGGTGGAAAAGTAGATGCAACTGAATTAGTGCATGCGTTAAATAGTGTTCAAAAAACAGTACAAGATGTGTCTAATAATTTAGGTACAATCAATAGCTCCACTGAGGGATTAAAAAACTTGAACAATCAGTTTTTATCAATGAGTAAGACAATCGAAGAGATGAATCATTTTTATGGTAGTCTAAAGGACATGTCTACAGCAATGAGTTCTACTGTAACTGAAGCAGCAAGAACAAAAGAGCAAATGACTCAGTTAGCAGATAACTTAACTCAGTTGAATCAAGTGTATAGCAAGATGATAAATGCAATGCAAGGAAAATAATAGCAAGGTTGCTATTGACTTAAATTTTAATTCACTTAATAAAATATAGCGTAAATGTCGTTACCTAAAGAACCAAGGCAGAAAATGATTAACATCATGTACTTGGTGTTGACTGCGCTCTTGGCATTGAATGTATCAAGCGAAATCTTAAACGCATTCAAAACTATTGATCAAAGTTTGACGAATGCGAATGTGATTATTCAAAAAAAGAATGAGGATATCTATACCTCTTTAAAGGCAAAATTAAATGATCCAAAGACGGCCGAAAAAGCGGCAATTTGGGCGCCTAAAGCCAATAAAGCAAAAACAATGTCAGACGAAATGTTTGCCTATGTGGAATCGTTGAAATTAGCTTTAAAAGAAGAGTCTGGGTTAGAAATTAAAGAGGGTAAAGAAAAATTTAATGAAGATGATTTAGAGGCCACCACAAGGTTATTTCTAAATAATAAATCAGGTTTATCAAAAGGACAAGAACTTTTTAATAAACTAAAACAATTCAAACAAGATTTAGCTGCAATAGATCCTGCCATTGCAAAAGATGTCATTCCAACCGTATCCTTAGATTTAACGATTCCAACTTCTAATAATCTAGCTGCGAAAAATGATTGGGCTTATGCTTATTTCAATATGACGCCAACAATTGCAGCGATAACAATTTTAACTAAGTTTCAAAACGATATCCGCAATACAGAAGCACAAGTAGTAGAGTATTGTCATAAAGAAATTGGAGAAGTGGAATTGGTATACGACCAGTTCAATGCATTTGCAGCATCTAATTCACAGTACTTAATGTCTGGCGAAGAATTGGTGATCACTGCAGGTGTAGGTGCATTTAGTAGTGCAGCAAAACCAACCATCTCTATCGATGGCGTAGTTGTGCCTGTGGGTGCAGATGGATCTGCAATGTATAAATCTGTAGCTGGAGCGACACCAGGCATTCAAAGAAAGCGTGTTCGTATTTCTTTTTTAAAGCCAAATGGAGAGACTGCAGTGGTTGAAAAAGAAGTACAATATACAGTCGGTACACCTTCTGGTTTAGTGGTGTCTACAGATAAAACAAGGGTATTTTATAAGGGTTTAGAAAACCCATTAAGTATCACTGGTGGAGGCGGAGGCGAAAAAATTAATGTAACGGTTGAAGGGGCAGGTGCGAATATTAGAAAAGCAGGTTCTGGACAATATATAGTGACTTGTACTCAAACTGGAACTGCTGTAGTGAATGTCAATGATGGCAAGCAAACACAAAAATTAAATATCCCTGTAAAAAGAATTCCAGATCCAATTGCAATTGTGGGAGGAAGTGCAGGAGGCAATATGGCTGCTGCTAAATTTAGAGCACAGGGCGGGGTGATTGCAGATTTAAGAGACTTTGTTTTTGAGGGTGTCAAATTCAATGTGCTTTCTTATATCGTAATCGCAACTGGTAAAGGGTTTGATGAGCCTGATTTTGCAGAAGTAAATGGCCCAGCTTTTTCAGGTGGTGCAGCTTCATTGATAAAAAAATGTCAACCAGGGACTACAGTAACTATTGGAGAAATTAAAGTGTCAGAGCCAGGTGGTGGATCAAGAAAATTAGATCAAACAATTACTTTTATTTTACAATAGGCTATTCTATCAAAGTAAAAGACAAAGTAGATTTGAAATTAATAAAAGGGTATTTATGAAAATAACAATGAAAACAAGCTGCATCGTTCTTGCCTCTTTGGCAATGACTTTTTCTGCAAATGCGCAGTTTTCTTATGGTGCAAAAAAGAAAACAACTCCAACTACTGCAGCGACTAAAGATACAGTGATCGCAAAACCTGTAACTAAGCCTGTAACTAACAATCAAGTAGTGGCAGCGCCAACGATTTCTGACGTAAAGCCTACTAAAAATATTGATACTACAGTGGTTGGGGGTTTCAATGCTAATAATAAAAGAAGTTTAAGAAATGGGTATGCATTCTTTTCTGAAACCAATTCAAGAAAAGGGGTGAAAGAAAGATTGCCTTTGCCTTACGAAAACTTAAGAGAGGAAGATGCCTTATTTAGTGAATTCGTTTGGGAGGAAATTGACGCAAGAGAAAAGATCAACAGAACATTCATGTATCAATCCTATGACGAAAATGGCGACCAACGTTTCTTTGCCGTATTATTACGCGCAATTGAGAAAGACGGCGTCGTTCCTTTTTCAACCGTAGATGATCGATTTACGACACCAATGAGTTTAGACGAGGTGAATGCTTCATTAAAAGGAAGTTTAGATACACAGTTGGTTCAAAATGTATTGGATCCCAATGTGTACGATACAAGTATCATATACAATACCAATTTAGCCCCTAATCCAGATTCTATTTATACTTTTAGATTAAAGGAACAATGGATCTTTGATAGTAAGACAAGTAGAATGTATAGCAGAATAATTGGCATTGCTCCAATTGCTGCAATTCAGATAAACAATAAGGTAGTGAAGCGTCCATTATTTTGGATTTACTATCCAGAATTAAGAACAAGTCTTGCAAAAGCGGAAGTGTATAATCCAAGAAATATCTCTAGCCGTATTACATGGGAGGAACTATTTGAAAGTCGTTATTTTAATGGATATGTTGTAAAGTCTACCTTAGATAACTACAATGACAAAATGCTGAATGCTTTATTCAAAGACCCAATCAAAAGATTACAAGAAGGGGATAAAATCAAACAAAAAATATTTGACTTTGAACAAGACCGTTGGGTATACTAGTTCAAAAGAATTGAAATAAAAAATGCGACATCAAGATGTCGCATTTTTTATTAGCGCCCCGTTGAAATGACGACTCAATATTTATGGCTTTTCTTTTTCAAAAGCAGCAATTAGAATTTTTGTTTTTGCTGCCCCAATCAGTTCAGTTAATGTACTGGGATTGGCAGTTTTTATTTTACTGACCGATTTAAAGTAAGTTAATAGGGTCTCTTTTGTTTTTGGTCCAATGCCTTCGATATGGTCCAAACTATTTTCCAATGCACCTTTAGATCTTTGTGCTCTATGGAAGGTGATACCAAAACGGTGCACTTCGTCCCTGATATTTCGAACCAGGTTGTGGGCTGCGCTATTCCAGTTTAATAAAATAGAACGACTATCTCTTGGGAAAAACAATTCTTCTATATTTTTAGCCAAGCCTACTGTCGTCACTTTATCTTGAATACCTAGTTCTTTTAATGCATCTAATGCAGCATTTAATTGCCCTTTACCGCCATCGATGATGATGAGCTGTGGAAGCGGATGCTTTTTTTGCAAGACCGAGCTGTAGCGTCTTAAAACAGTTTCATGCATGCTTGCAAAGTCATTGATACCCACCACTGTTTTAATATTGAATTTGCGATAATCTGATTTACTAGGTATACCGTTTTTAAAACAGACCATCGCAGATACTGGATAAGCACCCTGAATATTAGAGTTGTCAAAACATTCAATATGGTTTGGAACCACAGGTAAGGAGAGCAATTGCTTTAATTCAATCAATACTTCATTCACTGGAGCAACCTCGCTTACTTTCACTAAAGCTTGACGATGCTTCCAATCCTTTAACGCATAGTCTACATTTTTTTGTGAGAGGGCTAATAAATGCAATTTCTCACCCAGCTTTGGAACAGTATATTTAACACCTTGTTCTTTTTCATCGGGTTCAATATGGACAACAATTTCTTTGGCTTCGGACTCAAGTTGACTCCTAAAATAATGAATAGCAAATGCAAGCACTGTTTCCTTTGTTTCTTCTAATGGAATACTAAGAGGTAACATATGTGTTTGAACAATACGGCCTTCTTGTAGCATAAGGTAATTGACATAAGCTTGATCTTCCTCCATGGCGATACTAAATACATCCATGGCTTCTTGCTGCTTTGTTAGAATTTCTGATTTGGTCTGGTATCTTTCTAGCTCATCTATTTTTTTCTTAGTCGCGTTGGCTTTTTCAAAAGCAAGCGCTGCAGCTTCTGCCTGCATGGTCTCTTTTAAATTTTGCACCAATGGTTTTACATTCCCTTTCAATAAATACTTTACCTGATCTATTGATTTGCCATAGTCTTCGGCTGTTTGAAAGTTTTGACAAGGTCCCTTACAATTGCCTAAATGGTATTCTAGGCAGACTTTAAATTTACCTTGTTGAATATTTTTTGGGGTTAGCGGTAAAGTACAAGTTCTTAATGGGATGGTTTCTTTAATATGGTTGATCAATTCACGAACAGCAAATACATGCGTGAATGGGCCAATATAGGTAGAACCGTCTTTAAATTTTCGCCTGGTTAAAAACACCCTAGGGAAAGCTTCATTTTTAATAACGATATAAGGGTATGTTTTGTCGTCTTTTAAATTAATATTGTATTTGGGCTGATAGTTCTTAATGAGCTCATTCTCTAAAATAAAAGCATCGTGTTCTGAGTTGACGATAGTGAATTTGATCTCGGCTATACGCTGAACTAGTTCAATCGTTTTTAAATTGTGTTGGTTGGATAGAAAATAAGAGCTCACTCGGTGCCTCAAATGCTTTGCTTTACCAACATACAATAGTTTGCCTTTATCATCAAAATATTGATAAATGCCGGGCTCTTGCGGAATGCTAGATTGTATTTTCTTAAACTGCTCTTTCTCCATACGGTAGGTGCAAAAATACCGGTTTATTTTTACTATTTTTATATCATGGAACTTTCAGTGAATATCCCAGCCTTATTATTCCCAGCCATTAGTCTGATTATGTTGGCCTATACCAATCGATTTTTGGCATTGTCTAACCGTGTTAGGGCCCTGCACGATGAATATCAAAAGCAGCAAGATCGACTGGTGATTTTTAGCCAAATTAAGAACCTTAAGTATAGAATTAAACTCATTCAAAGAATGCAGACTTATGGGGTCGCTTCCTTGTTATTGTCCTTGCTTTCGATGTTTTTTATTTTCATTCAATACCAAGCCATTGCAAAATTTATATTTGCTATAAGCCTCCTTACTTTTACTGTATCTATTTTAGTCTCCTTGCTTGAAATCCGATTAAGCACAAAAGCAATCGAATTGGAATTAAGCGACATGGAAGGATTAGAAGACCCAACAATCATAGAGTATTTAAAAAAGAAATTCGAAAGAGACGAAAAATAAGATTCGAAAAATAATAGAAGATTAATATTATTTTTTATTAATGCCCTTTTCGTTCTCCAATTTGTTGTCTCCACATGGCATAATACAATCCCTTCTCGTCTAGTAAACTTTGGTGATTTCCAGATTCAATCACGGTGCCTTTCTCCAATACATAAATTCTTGTTGCATGGATAATGGTACTTAGACGATGCGCAATCATGATGGTAATTTGCTCTCTTTCTTTAGACAAGTCACGAATGGTATCTGTAATAGACTCTTCGGTTAAACTATCCAGTGAAGAAGTGGCTTCGTCAAAAATCAATAAATGCGGATGTCTCAGTAATGCGCGTGCAATAGAGAGTCTTTGTTTTTCACCACCACTTAATTTCAAACCACCTTCACCTATCACTGTCGCTAAGCCATTGCCACCTTTGTCTAAAATATTAGCACAACTTGCTTTGGTTAATGCCAATAGCATTTCATCCTCAGTGGCACCTGGTGCAACGAAGGCTAAATTTTCTTGAATAGTTCCAGCAAAAAGTTGTGTGTCCTGTGTTACAAAACTAATTTGGTTTCTAAGTGCACTCATATCTATTTGTGCTGTATTCACCCCATTCATTAAAATTTCACCTTCTTGTGGTTCGTATAAACCAACTAATAATTTGACCAAGGTGCTTTTACCTGCTCCAGATGGACCAACAAACGCTATGGTTTCACCTTTTTTAGCCTCAAAACTAATTTGGTCAATGGCTTTAAAATTCGCCGTTTGGTGTTGAAAACCAACTTGTTTAAACGCCAATTGCTCAATTTCACCAATGGCAATTGGATTTGCAGGAGGCGTGTCAATTGGCTTTTTCATTAAGGCATCAAAATTATTCAAAGACGCTTCCGTCTCTCTATAGCTCAAAATAATACTACCAATTTCTTGTAATGGACCAAAAATAAAGAAGCTGTAAAATTGTAATGAAATCAATTGACCTACCGTCAAAATTTCTTTAAAGATCAACCACATTAAAGTAAATGTAATCACCTGCCTCAAAGCATTCACCATGGTGCCTTGTATAAAACTTAAAGAACGAATGTTTTTTACTTTCTTTAATTCAAGTGCTAATATTTTATAAGTATTATTATTCAATCTATTAATTTCTTGAGTCGTTAAACCAAGACTTTTTACCAATTCAATATTCCTTAAACTCTCTGTCGTCGTACCTGCTAAGCTTGTGGTTTCTTTCACAATCGTCTTTTGAATCACCTTAATTTTCTTACTTAGTAAATTGGTCACATAAGCAATCATACTTGCACCTCCAATATAGATTGGGATGATGGACCAATGTAAGCGGGTTGCATAAATAGAAACGAATACTACACTTACAACAATACCAAATACCACATTAATCACATAGCTAATGAACTTTTCACAATCTGCACGTGCTTTTGTAAGGATGGATAAAGTTTCTCCGCTTCTTTGATCTTCAAAAGCTTGATAGGGCAATTGCATGGAATGCTTTAAGCCATCTGTAAATAAAGCTGCCCCAAACTTTTGGATGATTACATTCACAATATAGTCCTGAAAAGCTTTGGCAATCCTACTCACCATAGCTGTGCCCACCAATAGCAATAACATGTTCCCAACACCCTGTAAGAACATAGTTTGTGTACGAACGTTGCCAGAAGGGTCTTGGAAAGGATTCTTTGCAAATCCGTCAATCAGCTTTCCAAAGATCATAGGGTCAAATAAAGAAAATGTTTGGTTGATGGCTGCAAGTAAAAAGGCTAAAAAAACCAAGCCTTTAAATGGCTTGATGTATTGGATAAGAATTTTCATATTAATGGGATGCTTTGTCTTCGTTATATAGTAGGTTGTATCGTGCAATACAATTAAGCACTTCTTCGGTACCTAATTTTTTTTCTGCACTTGTCACAAATCCTTCTGGTAAATAGGGGAGTATTGTTTTTAATGTTTCAAAAAACGCTTCTACATTGCGCTTTACAACGCCTGGTTTTTCTTTATCGGATTTAGTGAATATTAGGGTATAAGGAATTTGCCATTGAAACAATTGTTCAACAAATTCGATATCAATTTTTTGTGGGCTATGTCTAGAATCTATCAATACAAAGACCATATTTAAATTGGGTCTTTTGCGTAAATAATTTTCAATCATTTGCTCCCATCTGCGACGGCTACTTTGGGATACTTTAGCATAGCCATATCCAGGTAAATCGACGATATACCATTTCTCTGGACGGCCTTTAACGACCTCATTGCTGATGATTTCAAAATGATTGATCAATTGTGTCTTTCCAGGTGCAGAAGAAGTTTTAGCTAATCCTTTTTGACCACAAATAGCATTGATGATAGAAGACTTGCCTACATTGCTTCGGCCAATGAATGCGTATTCTGGTGCTTGTAAAACAAGGCATTGGTCGTAATTAGGACTTGAAATAAGGTAAGTGGCTTTGTGTATTTTCATTCTATTATTTAAGGAAGCATTTTTATGATTGGATTAAAACCTTTCCTGTCATCTCTTTTGGAATTGGTACATCCATCATTTGTAAAATAGTAGGAGCAAGGTCGCCCAGTTTTCCAGGCTGAATGGCCCCCTTCCAATTTTTATCAATGATAAAGAAAGGAACTAGATTCAAAGAATGGGCAGTGTTTGGACTACCATCTTCATTCATCATATAATCTGCATTGCCATGGTCTGCTGTTAAAAAAATGGTATAGCCATGTTCTAAACCTGCAGTGACCACTTTTTGTACACAGGCATCCACTGTTTCAACTGCTTTTACAACTGCACTAAAAACACCTGTATGGCCTACCATATCTGCATTGGCGTAGTTCAGGCAAATAAAGTCAGGATTACCGGCATTGATTTCAGGCAATATTTTATCTGTTAATTCAGCTGCACTCATTTCAGGTTGTAAGTCATAAGTGGCCACTTTAGGGGATGCCGCCATGATTCTTGTTTCACCTTCGAATGGTTGTTCGCGTCCGCCACTAAAAAAGAAAGTGACGTGAGGATACTTTTCTGTTTCAGCAATACGAATTTGTTTTTTATTATTTTTTGCCAAAACCTCTCCCAAAGTATTGATTAAATTATCGTTTTCAAATACCACGTGTACATTTTTAAATGTCTCATCATATTTGGTCATTGTAGTATAATGCAAGTTTAATGCGTGCATGTCCAATTCAGGAAAATCTTTTTGTGTCAAGACTTCTGTAATTTCTCTGCAACGATCTGTTCTAAAATTAAAACATATTACAGCATCTCCATCTTGAATGGTTGCAATAGGTTGTCCTTTTTCTGTGATCACAGTAGGTAATATAAATTCGTCCGTTATGTCTTTAGCATAGTTTTCTTGGATGGCTTCAAGTGCACTTCTAGCAGTGCTTCCAGTCCCTTTCACCATTGCATTGTAGGCCAATTGAACACGCTCCCATCGTTTGTCTCTGTCCATTGCATAATACCTACCACTTACGGTCGCAATTTTACCAACCGATTTTTTCAAATGTGTTTCTAATGATTCTACGAAGCTTAAACCACTCTTTGGATCCGTGTCACGACCATCGGTGAATGCATGAATAAATACATTCGTTAAACCTTCAGTTGTACATAAATCGCATAATGCTTTTAAATGTGCCGTGTGTGCGTGTACACCACCATCACTGACTAAGCCAATTAAATGCAAGGGCTTATTATTTTCTTTTGCATAACGAATAGACTTAAGTAATGTGGGTTGACTCGCAAATTCACCTGTTTTAATAGCGACATTGATTCTTTGTAATTCTTGGTAAACGATTCTACCTGCACCTAAATTTAAATGACCTACCTCGCTATTGCCCATCTGTCCATCTGGTAAACCAACTTCCTCGCCACAAGTGACTAAAGTAGTATTAGGGTATTGCTGATAGAGACTTGATACAAAAGGCACATGCGCATGCTGAATTGCATCGGCCTTTGCAACTTGGCCCAATCCCCATCCATCCATAATCACTAATATTACTTTTTTTGACATATTTTTTAACTTTTTATACCGTTGCTTATAATTTCTTTATTTTTATACCTCAAAGTTTCAAAATACTAGGCACATTACAAACTTTATCCTACTATAATAGACAAAAATGAAGTTAATATCCAAAATACTAGTTGTATTAGCCCTTTTGCACTGCAGCATTGGCGCGAATGCACAAAATGAAACTGAATTATTGGTACAACATTTACAAACTGGCAACTTTAGTGCTTTGCAAATATTTTGGGATAACCAAGTTGAGTCTAGTATTTTAGACCAAGTGGCTAGCAAGCCATTGAATGCACAAAAAGCCAATGAAACCTTACAAGCTTTTTTTAATCAAAAAAATATTGTTGGTTTTGAAAAAAGTGCAGAAAGAAAATTAGGCAATACCTTATACCTAACAGGCAAGTTAATATCCAGCCAACAAAAATACAATTTGACCTTATTGCTACAATCCACTAAGAAAGGATTTGTCATTGTGAGCATGCGGGTGAACTAGTTGTTATTGAAGACAAGTTAAAAGAAGATGGAGTAATCAAATGAGTAAGAAGCCCAAAAATACCTTTAATAGTTTTTCAAGTATCCCATTGGTGTATAGCACCAACCCAGATTACATACAGCCAGGTGAGGAAGTCATTAAGTCCACTTTGGATCCAGCAGAACAGATGCTTAGAGTGATCTTAGAAACTAAACATAGAGCGGGCAAAACAGTCACCATTGTGTATGGCTTTGAAGGGGCTGATGCAGATTTGGAAGCTTTGGGCAAAGCCCTAAAAAACTTTTGTGGCACTGGTGGTGCAGTCAAAGAGGGGGAAATCATTATACAAGGGGATCATCGTCAAAAGGTTTTTCAATACCTCAAGCAGAAAGGTTTTGCCAAAGCAAAATTGTAAATCCAATTTTTGTTAAAAATTCACTTCTAGATTCAAACGTTCTTTTAGCTGTTGCACCAAGGGATATTGCTTTGCAATATGGTCAAATTTTTGTTTGCTATTGAGTTTCAAATGCAATGGCACATCTTCTTTTTCGCCTGCGTCTACAAGAATACTAAATTGAATAGCCCTGTTTTGAAAACGCTCCCAAATGGTTTCCATTAAACTCATTCGCTCTTGTTCTACAAATTTTTGGGCAGTCAATGCAGGCACTGTAATGGTAAAATGGGTAGGGTCTTCTATTTGAAGTGTCGCAACTCTAAAAGTACCAGCCACAGAGTGTTTCAGGTCTTTTTCCATTTTTTGGGCATAATCATTCCAACATAATTGCAATGTCTCCATGTTGAGCGAAATCGCTTCTTTCACTTCCTCGATATTGTAGTCGTTTCCGTATTTCTGTTGCAATACTGCTAATAAACTTTTCTTACCACCAATAGTAGGTGCAACGGAAGGATTATTCGCATTAGATGTTTGATTAGGCCTGTTCACTGCGTTTTCAACTTCTGGATTGTTTGGAACTGGAGGAGGAATGGCAGCTTTTGATGGTGCAATAGGAGTAGCTATTGGAGTGGATATTGGATTTGCTGCTGGTGACGCTGTTTCAATCACTAATTTTGCTTCAGCATTCACAACAATATTACTTAATGGAATGATCTTTTTGGTGCGAATAGGGTAATGACTATCAACTAGTTTTTTTTTTACTAGCTGGCCATCTTCCATACTTAACTCAATTGCTTGTTGCAGAAAGTTGAGTTTAATCAATGCCAATTCTACATGCAATCTTTTGTTGCGGGCCATCTTAAACTGAATCTCGGCCTCATTTAAAATATTCAATGCACTCACTAAATAAGGGGTTCCAATTTTTTCTGCAGCTGCTAGATATTGGTCTCTCCATCCCTCTATAGATTCAAGCAAATGCGCGCTGGCTTTGTCTTTACACACAAGGATATTTCTAATAAATGCTGCCATGCCATACAATACAGTATCGCCTTCGAAACCTTTTTGGTTGATTTCGTCATACAGTAACATGGCGCTTGTCAAGTCTTGTTCTGTAAGGTGGGTTAATAATTTAAAGAAATAACCCTCGTCTAAAATATTTAAATGCTCTAAAGTATTGTCGTAAGTCAATGCACCGTTAGAGAAGCTAACAATTTTATCAAGTATACTTAATGCATCTCTCATGCAGCCTTCACTTTTTTGAGCAATCAGTTGCAATGCATTTCTTTCGGCCTTGATATGTTCTTTTGCTACAATTTCTTCTAAATGCTTCACCGTATCTTCTGGTACAATTCTTTTGAAGTCAAAAATTTGACATCTACTTAAAATCGTTGGAAGAATTTTATGTTTTTCGGTGGTGGCTAAAATGAAAATGGCATAGGGTGGGGGCTCTTCTAATGTCTTCAAAAATGCATTAAACGCACTAGGGCTTAACATGTGGACCTCATCCACAATATACACTTTGTATTTGCCAGCCTGTGGTGCAAAACGAACCTGTTCCACAAGTGTTCTTATATCGTCTACAGAATTGTTACTCGCTGCATCTAATTCATGGATATTTAAGCTAGCCCCTTTTTCAAAAGACACACAACTTTCACATTGGTTACAGGCTTCGCCTTCCTTTGTGATATTGGTACAATTGATTGTTTTTGCAAGGATACGGGCGCAAGTCGTTTTACCAACACCTCTAGGACCACAAAACAAAAATGCATGTGCTAGTTGTTGGTTTAAGATCGCATTCTTTAATGTTGTTGTGATATGTGCCTGACCCACAACGGTATTAAAGTTTTGAGGACGATACTTTCTTGCTGATACGATAAAATTCTCCATACTTGAACTGCAATATACTGCATCAAAAGGTAATTTTCTGAGCTAGGGGGCAAATCTTATCCCCTATTTCTGAAATCCTTACCTGTCTTGACTTGGGGACTTATATTCCATTACAGGATGACGCTCAAATGGGTGTTTTTGGGTGTCAAAAATATGCCTAAAAGTAACCATGTGTCTGCTTGGGTCGGCGCCAAGGCTTTTATAGATATTGACCATTTTTGGATTCCAATCTGCGGCCCATCCCATTTCATATTCCTCGTATATTTTGAGTTGATGCAGCATTAAAGAAGTAGAGTAGATCAAATAGCTGTCTATGCCTAAGGATTGAAATTTTGGTATCACACCAAATGCCAATCCGGTTAATCTTGTATTCGTTTTCATCAACTTCATCCACATTAAATGTATTTTCTGTTTCCATCCTAGTTGTCCATCAAAAAATTTAAAGTATTGATTGACATCTGGAATATTAATAAACATAGCAATAGGATCTTCCTTGTAATAGGCAAATCGAATCATGCGCTCATCCATGACAGGACTAAGTGTTTTAAAAAGTTGCATGATTTGACTGTGTGTGATTTCTTTTGCTTCTCCGTGTTGCGCCCATGCCGAATTGTAAATATGCACAAAGTCATTGGCAAATTTATCTAAGTTTTTCTTGTCTAAATGTTGGATACTATATTCTTGCTTTGCGTTAAATTTTTCGTAGCGCTCTTTAAATCTATCTGGCAACTCGGCTGATAACGGTTTTCTATAATAATATTGGTTATAGAAATTTTCAAATCCATAATTAGCAAATAAAGTTTCATAGTAAGTTGGATTGAAAGACATACCATACATAGGTTCTCTTTCAAAGCCATCCACCATAAGGCCCCACCATTTATCTCTATCCCCAAAATTAACTGGTCCGTCCATGGCTTCCATGCCTTCAGAAATTAACCACGCTTTTGCAGTATCAAATAATAAGTTGGCCACTTCTTGATCCTCCACAGCGTCAAAATAACCAACACAACCTGTGGCGAAATCGGTGCCTTTATTTTTATATTTAGCATAATGAAATGCAGCAATACGGCCAAGGGTTTTGCCTGCTTCATCTTGCACAATCCATCTTTTTGCTTTGCCTTCTTTGAACAATTTATTCTTTGCTGGATCAAAAGTAGCAAGCACTTCGTTGTCTAAAGGTCGAATATAGTTTGGGTTGCCCTTGTTCACATGGGCATTGATGGCCAAAAAGGAATGGTCTAACTGGGCCGTATTGACTTCAATAACTTTCATAGCTGTAAATTAGAAATTTTTTAATACACTCAGCGCAAAAATACCGGCAGTCTCTGTTCTGAGTCGGGTAGGGCCAAGATCAATGGGCGTGAAATCCTTGACCATAGCAGCTTCAATTTCTGTTGGAGCAAAATCACCTTCGGGGCCAATTAACAATACTAAGTCGTTACTTGGTTCTATACATTTGATTGAAGTTTTTTGCTGATGCTCACAGTGTGCTATGAGTTTTTGAGTCGCAGTTGATTGTGTTATAAATTCTTGAAAAGGCATTGGTTCATTTAAAACAGGCAACCATGTTTGTTGACTTTGAATCATCGCGGATTGAATGATCTGCTGCATTCTTTCTGTTTTAAAACGAGCGTGAATCGTACGTTCGCAAACTAAAGGAGTAATAGCAGACAATCCCATCTCGGTTGCTTTTTCAAAAAGCCATTCCAAACGCACTGCATTTTTTAAAAGGGAGATACCTAAGTGTAATTTTTGTGTGGGACAATCGGTTTGAATGGCCTTTGTGATCGTCACAACTGCATTTTTTTTATGCGCTACCTGAATGGTTGCATGAAACAATCCGCCATGTCCATTTGTGATATCAATTTGCTCACCTACATCCATCCTAAGCACTTGAACGCAATGTTTGCTAGAAACTTCGCTCATCGTAAACTTCGTCATGCCAGTGGCGATCAATGGTTCGTAAAAATAAGGAACGGACATAGATACGGTTTAGAATTGTTGATCTTCGTTTAAATCATCATCAAATTCTCCGCCATTCATTTTACTTCCTTGAATAAAAAATCTTCCACCATCTTGAGTATCGCCTCCACCTAGGTTTGCAGAGATGGGTTTATAATTATTACTTAGCCCAGGTATACCAGTATCTCCATCCCATTCTTCGAATTTCTGTACATCTAATCTGGCTCTCAGTTTAATTAAATCCAATGAGCCATTTCTGTGTTTCGCAATCCTGATATGCGTTTCACCCATAGTGCTTTCGCCCATCTCATTGCTCATTACTTCATAATACTCTGGTCTGTAAATAAACATCACCATATCCGCATCCTGCTCAATTGCACCAGATTCACGTAAATCACTCAATTGCGGCATCTTACTTTCTTTTCTGGTTTCCACCGCACGACTCAACTGAGACAAGGCGATGATAGGCACATTCAGTTCTTTTGCCAAAGCTTTTAAACTTCGAGAGATATTACTAATTTCTTGTTCTCTATTTGAATTTCTATCACCCGACCCACTCATTAATTGTAAGTAGTCAATGATGATAATTTTAACATCGTGTTTGTGAACGAGTCTTCTTGCTTTTGCTCTAAATTCAAAAATATTTAAAGCAGCAGTATCGTCAATATAGATTGGGGCAGACTCTAGTCTATTGATGCCCTTGGTATGTAATTGTTGGTATTCGTAATCTTCTAATTTACCTCTCGAAATTTTCTCCATTTTAATTTCACTCTCCGCACTTAAAATACGTTGCACTAACTGAGAGGCGCTCATCTCCAAACTAAAAAAGCCTACCCCTTGAGGCTTTGTAGGATGCAATGCAGCATTGCGCGCGAGGTTCAATGCAAAAGCAGTTTTACCTACAGAAGGTCGTGCAGCCAAGATAATCAAATCCGTTGGTTGCCATCCAAAAGTGATTCGATCTAATGAATTAAATCCACTCGGCACACCAGAAATTTCTTCTTTTTTGGTTCTTAATTCGTCAATACGTGTAATTGATTTTGCTAAAGCTTCACCAATGTCAACAAAGTTTTTCTTAAGGTAATTATTGGTGATGTTGAACATTTTTGTTTCGCTCTCATCCAACAAGTCAAAAACATCTGTGCTGTCTTCGTAGGAGTTACTAATAATTTCACCACTTATTCTTATCAATTCTCTTTGAATAAACTTCTGCAACACAATCTTGGAATGTGCATCAATATTTGCAGTAGAAACAACGACATTGGTTAGTTTAGAAATATAATAAGCCCCTCCAACCTGATCCAAATACTCACGCGTTTTTAATTCTTCTACAACAGTCAACATATCAATAGGCATGTTTTTTTGTTGTAAGCTCTGCATCGATTGAAAAATCATTTGATGCGCTTCTACATAAAAACATTCCGGCTTCAATATTTCTGATACAGTATCAAATGCACTTTTCTCTAATAGAATGCCACCAAGAATGGCTTCTTCAAGTTCTCTTGCTTGAGGTGGAATTTTTCCATACATCATGGCACTCACATCTACAGAACTAGTTTTTTTTCTCGTTGTTGATCTTGTATTGAGGTTTGGTAGGGCCATAATGGTACTTGCTTTTCTTACTGCGAAAATCCCTTCAAAATTCGGCATCTCGAAATTTAATTATCCAATAGGCTTATTCACAGCCGGTTTTAAGGGGATTTGCACATTAAAAATACAGTTATTCACGGGTTATTCATAGGTTATTCACGGGTTATTTAAACATAAAATAGTATTTTTGAAGCATACCTTAAAGTAGCATCATGACCATTAGTTATCGCTGGCTGTGTGAATATTTACCAGCTCCCATTCCCAAAGAAGATTTATCTACCATATTGACATCTATAGGTTTAGAAGTTGAATCCTTAGAAATGTTCGAAAAGTTTAAAGGTGGACTACAAGGCCTAGTGGTGGGAGAAGTGCTTGAAGTAGCTCAACATCCCAATGCAGATAAATTAAAACTAACTAAAGTGAATGTGGGCGGAGATCGACCATTGCATATTGTTTGTGGTGCATCCAATGTAGCCGTAGGACAAAAAGTGGTAGTGGCCCAAGTAGGCACAACCATTTATCCAAAAGCTGGGGAGCCAATCACTATGAAATTGGCTAAAATTAGAGGAGAAGAAAGTGAAGGGATGATTTGCGCAGAAGATGAAATTGGTTTAAGTGAAGACCATGCGGGCATTATGGTGTTAGAGCCGTCAGTTCAAGTAGGAGCGGCGGTTGCAGAATTATATGATGATTACCAAGATTGGATTTTTGAAATAGGGTTAACACCAAATAGGATGGATGCAATGAGTCATTATGGTGTCGCAAAAGATGTATGCGCCTATTTGACTTACCATAGCAATAAAGCGGAACCAATTAGCCCATTGAATCAAGTGCCAAGCATCGATGCCGCCATTGCTCCATTGGAGGTGGTGATTGAAAATGCAGAAGCCTGTGCAAGGTATAGTGGTATCTTGATTGAAGGTGTAAAAGTGGGTCCATCTCCTGTATGGTTAAAAAATAAATTACAAGCCATTGGTGCACGTTCTATCAATAACATCGTAGATATCACCAATTTCATTTTACATGCGACTGGTCAACCATTGCATGCTTTTGATGCAGCAACAATAAAAGGGAAAAAGATTGTAGTGAAAAAATGTCCACAAGACAGCTTGTTCACCACATTGGATGAAAAAGAAAGAAAATTAACTGCACAAGATTTAATGATTTGTGATACCGAAAAACCTTTATGTATCGCCGGTGTTTTTGGCGGGTTACATAGTGGAGTAACGCCAATAACAACTTCCATTTTTTTAGAAAGTGCATGGTTTGAAAATGTACATATTCGTAAAACATCTGTGCACCACGGTTTGAGAACAGATGCAGCCACCCGTTTTGAAAAAGGAGTTGATATAGCAAATACGGTTAAAGTATTAGAGAAAGCGGCAGCAATGATTCAGGAAATTGCGGGTGGTAAATGTAGCAAGGTAGTAGATGTGTATCCAAGTCCTGCAGAGAAAGTGAAAGTCGTTATGACATTTGCCTATTTAAAAAAATTAAGTGGTAAGCAATATGCAGCTGATAAAGCTGTAGCAATTTTAACAAGTTTAGGTTTTGAACTATTGCATCAAGATGCTGAAAGTATTCAAGTAGCAGTGCCTTACAATAAGCCTGACATAAGCATTGCAGCCGATTTAGTAGAGGAGATTTTACGCATAGATGGTTTAGATAATATTGAAATTCCAACGGCGATCACAATTAGTCCTTCGGTGGATTTACTAGAAACAAAAGAGCAATTTAAAAATAAAATTGCCAACTATTTAGTAGGTCGTGGGTACACAGAAATTTTAACGAACTCTATTACCAATAGCAAATATTATTCCGAAGCACAGTTAGAGACAACTGTTAAAATGTTGAATAGCTTAAGCGCAGATTTAGATGTAATGCGACCAACCATGTTGGAAACAGGCTTAGAGACCATCGCCTATAATAACAATCGAAAAAACGAGTCCATCTCTTTCTTTGAAATGGGCAAAATATATGCCAAGACGGCTGCAGGAAAATATCAGGAACAAAAAGTTTTAGCCATCTATCTTTCAGGTAAACAAGTGCAAGATAGTTGGAGGCTAAAAGCGGCTGAGCAAGATTTCTTTGTTCTAAAAGGACTTGCCTTGGCTATTTGTGAATTATTAGGGTTGAAAAAAATCAATTGGAATCCAATTGGGCAAGGGCAGTTCGAAGTGATTGCAGGGAAGACCGTCCTTGGTACAATTGAATTAGTGGGCGGCAAAAAATTAGCTCAATTTGACATCAAACAAGCGGTTGCGTATTTAAATTTTGATCTTGCTACCTTATTCAAGGCATTTCAATCTAGCACAGTCAAATACCAAGAGATTTCTAAATATCCATCTGTCGAAAGAGATCTTGCTTTAGTAATAGACCAGTCAGTCCCATATGCTGCCATTGAACAGGCAATCAAAACTGTCCAGTTAGATGGCTTGAAAGAGACGCGTGTATTTGATATTTTTGAAAGCGATAAATTGGGGGTGAATAAAAAATCGGTCGCGATTAATTTTGTCTTCAATGCAGGGTCGGCTACTTTAACGGATACTGAGATTGACGGGATGATGAAAAAATTAATAGCCGCATTTGAAAAAAATATTCAAGCAGCAATAAGAAAATAATTACTTTCAAGTCATAAACAAAGTTCCATGTCTGATTTACAGACCGCTTTATTAGGCCTCCAAGAAAAACTGCAAGCTTTACTCAAGCGACAACTTGCCTTGGAGAAAGAAAACCATCAACTAAAGGGGACTTTGGAGGAGAAGCTAATTGTGATTGGTCAACTTGAAAACGAACTCAAAAAAGAGCAAGCTGCCTTGATCACTGCGCAGATGCGTCCTGCACAACAAATGGATCCTTTGGAAAAAGCGGCATTGAACAAGAAAATTGACGATTTTATCAAAGAAATTGACCACTGTATTCAAAATTTGAATCCCTAACCCATGTCTGACAATTTGAACGATACGGCTGAAAATTTAATCCCTGTCAATATTTTGATTGCAGATAGGAATTATAGGGTTAAAATTAGCCCTAAGGACGAGGAGGCTGTGCGCAAAACAGCTGCCTTGATCAATCAAAAGATGGTGGAGTACAAGAGTCTATATGCAGGCAGTGACACCCAGGATTATATCTCGATGGTTTTATTATGGTTTACCACTGAGCAGCAACAGAATGGCCAAAAGCTCTATGAAATAGATGCCATACAGGCCCAAATTGAGACCATGTCTGCATCCATAGATAAAGTGCTCGTAAATACCAACTTATAACACATTATTGGGCCTATTCGGGCCAATCTTTACATTAATTGTTTATCTTCGTAGCCGAACCTTAGTGGAGAAGCAGGGTGATTTTTTTTAACACAACAAGATTAAACAATGGACCAAACCATATTATTATTGATCATCGGGGGAGCCTCTGGAATAGGAGGTTTACTGATAGGGCGTTTTGCTTTCGCCAAGAATACCAAAAAGCAGGTGGAAGACGCAGAAAATCAAGCAGCTAATATTTTAAAAGAAGCTGAATTAAGGGCCGAAACCATCAAAAAAGAAAAGCAATTAGAAGCAAAAGAAAGGTTTGTTCAATTGAAGGCCGATCATGATCGTGAATTATTAGAGAAGAATAAGAAAATCGGAGAAGCTGAAAATAGAATTAAACAACACGAGTTAAGTATCAATCAAAAAGCCGTTGTATTAGATAAACAAATCAACGACAACGAAGCGATTAAAGAGAAATTAAATCGTGAAATTGATTTAGTGAATATCAAGCGTGGCGAATTAGAGAAACACCAAGAAGAACATATTCGTCGTCTCGAAAAAATTGCTAACCTTACTGCAGAAGATGCAAAACAACAATTGATTGAGAGCTTAAAGAACGAAGCGCAATCTCAAGCTTTAGCATTACAGCAAGACATTATTGAAGACGCAAAACAGAAGGCGAACAAGGAAGCTAGAAAAATCATCATCCAGTCGATTCAAAGAACTGCTGCGGAAGTAGCAATAGAAAATACGGTAACAGTATTCAATTTGGAGTCTGACGAAATGAAGGGTCAGATCATTGGTAGAGAAGGTCGTAACATTCGTGCCATTGAAGCTGCTACAGGCGTTGACTTGATTGTAGATGATACACCAGAAGCAATTTTATTGTCTTCGTTTGATCCATTAAGAAGAGAGATCGCTCGTTTAAGTTTACAAAGATTGGTTGCGGATGGTCGTATTCACCCAGCACGTATCGAAGAAGTAGTCGATAAAACACGTCGCCAGTTAGAAGAGCAAATTGCAGAAATTGGGGAGCGTACTGTGATTGAATTAGGTATCCATGGTTTACATAAAGAGTTGATTCGTATTATTGGTAAGATGCGTTTCCGTTCTTCTTATGGACAGAACTTATTAATGCACTCACGTGAGACCGCTAATTTATGTGGTATCATGGCAGCTGAATTAGGATTGAATCCTAAATTGGCAAAACGCGCAGGTTTATTACACGATATTGGTAAAGTCCCAGACGAGGAAACTGAATTAAGTCACGCATTATTAGGGGCTAAATTGGCTGAGAAATACGGTGAAAATCCAGCAGTGGTGAATGCCATTGGTGCGCACCATGATGAAATGGAAATGCAATATGTGATTTCTCCAATCATCCAGGCTTGTGACGCAATTAGCGGCGCAAGACCAGGTGCTAGACGCGAAATCATGCAGCAATATATCCAACGTATCAAGGATTTAGAGAACTTAGCACTTGGTTATCAAGGTGTTGAGAAAGCTTACGCCATCCAAGCTGGACGTGAATTAAGGGTGATTGTAGAAGCTGAAAAGGTTACAGACCAATCATCTGACCAATTGAGCTTTGAAATTGCTCAAAAAATACAGACTGAAATGACCTATCCGGGTCAAATCAAAGTCACGGTGATTCGTGAAAAGAGAGCTGTAAACATTGCTAGATAGGCGCATAAAGAGGAGAACAGGCCCTAAAAAGCATGGATTTTAATATTTGGGTCAAATAATTTGGAGATTAGCATGGGTAACCCTACCTTTGCCCTCCGCAAAAAAAATGAATTATGAGCGTAGCAGTAAACTTCGTACACGAGCAATTAACAGCAAAGAAATCTTATCCAGCATTTAAGGCTGGTGATAATATTACCGTAAACTACAAGATTGTAGAGGGTGGTAAAGAGCGTATCCAAAGTTTCCGTGGGGATGTGATTAAAACCCAAGGATCTGGAGCAACAGCAACTTTTACCGTTCGTAAAATCTCTGATGGTGTAGGTGTGGAGCGTTTGTTCCCTTTCTTATCTCCAAACATTGATGGTATCGTTTTAAACAAGTCTGGTAAAGTACGCCGTGCTAAATTGTACTACTTACGCGAAAGAAGCGGTAAGAGTGCTCGTATTAAAGAAAAAAGATTCTAAGCCTAATCGCTTAAATTATATCAAGGTCCTCTATTCGAGGACCTTTTTTTGTGCTATTTACATTACCTTTATAATTCTAAACGATACATTATGGGCAACTTAGGATTTCAAGAATTATTAATTATTGGTATAGTTATTTTAGTGATGTTTGGAGGAAGAAAAATCCCTGAATTCATGCGCGGATTAGGTAAAGGTATTCGTGAATTCAACGACGCTAAAAATAACGTGAAAAAAGAAATCGAAGAAGGCATTAAAGAGAAGGACGAAAAAGCTTCTTAATCATCGATCTGCTTTTCACTGTTAATTCGATATCTACCATGGTCCATTAAAGACCGGAGTAATACTCTGTGCGCACGCATAGCCTCTTTACTATGAGATCAATACTATTTATTTATTGTGTACTTTTTTGTTTTGGTAGCATTGCTGCGCAAGATAGTTTAACGCTAAATAGAATTGGATTTAGCAGCTTATTTACAGTTCAACAAGTGCCAGATAAAGACAAGTCTTTTGTTATCGAAATGCATCCTAAAGCAGTCAGTTTCGTTCAATCTTATATCGAAAAAGAAGGTGCAGGCTTAAGAAAGATGAAAACCTGGGCCAAACCTTATTTTAATTTATATGATGAAATATTAACGGCCAATGGGATTCCAGTTGAGTTAAAATATTTAAGTGTCATTGAGAGCCATTTAAGTTCGCAAGTTGTTTCTTGGGCAGGTGCAGCAGGACCTTGGCAAATTATGCCAGAAGAAGCAACTCGACTAGGTTTGAAATTACTTCCCAACGATGAGCGAATGGACTATCAAAAAAGTACACAAGCAGCTGCGACAATTTTAAGAGAACTATACCAAAAATTCGGGGATTGGTTATTGGTGGTCGCTGCTTACAATGGAGGTGCAGGAAGATTAAGCAAAGCCATTGAAAAAAAGAAAACAAAAGACTTTTGGGCTTTACAATATGAACTTCCTTTGGAGACCAGGAATCATGTAAAAAAATTCATTGCCACACATGCCATTTTCGAGGGCGTAGCGATGACCGAACAAGATAAAAATAAAAATACAGAAAGGGCTACTAATAACGCTACAGCAGATGGCTTGGCAAGATTTTTAATTTCAGGTAGGTTCAATGCAAAAACAATTGCAAATTGGCTAAAAATGCCATTAGTGTATTTAAAGGAATTGAATCCTAATATGGATCAACAATTGGCAACTGGAAAATCGTATACACTTTTACTGCCTGCTAAAGAGGCTATCATATTTGAGGCCCATAAAAATCAAATTTTACAGGCCTCAATACAATCTTTATATCTGGACAACGATTAGAAATCGTCATCAAATTCATCCTTCTCATCAAACAAGTCATCGTCCTCTAAGCTTAAGTCTTCTTCTAATCCAAAATCATCGTCTTCACCTTTCTTTGCTTTACCTGCTTTCTTTGTTGTTTTAGGCAAATCAAATTCTGCAAAGTCTGGATCCCAGCTATCTTCATCTTCTTCTGTCTTACCCCAATCATCTGTATCAGATTCCTCATCGTCTAAATCTTCCTCATCGTCATCCTCGTTTTTCTTTGAAGATGTCTTGCTTGATTTTTCAGCTTTTACTACGCCATTTTTTGGGGTCGCTGTCTTTTTCTCTTTTGTAGATTTTACTGCCATAACTCAATCAAAATATTTATGTAAATTTCAAATGAAAATTTTATTTATCAAAAATAATGCGACTTTTTTTATTGCTTTTTTTTGATTATAAATGTACAATTTGATCTCTACCCGGACCGTTCGATACATACTTCACAGGCACACCTAAATATTCATTAATAAATTCGATATATGTTTTCATGGTAGCCGGCAATTCGACATCCTTTTTCATTTTGGTGGTATCAACTTCCCATCCTGCCATTTTTTTCCAAATAGGGCTTACAGGTGTACCAACTAATTGAAATGGCACATAATCAATCTGCTTGCCTTCCATTTCATAGGCAATCCCTAATTCTAGTTCTTTAAATGTATCTAGGATATCTGCTTTAGTCATGATAATTTGCGTTACGCCATTGATCATGCAGGTGTATTTCAATGCAACAAGGTCAATCCATCCACATCTTCTTGGACGGCCTGTTGTGGCACCAAACTCACTGCCAATTTTTCTTAATTCTTCTCCTTTTTCATCATGTAATTCGGTAGGGAAGGGACCGCTACCTACTCTTGTACAATACGCTTTTGAAATACCAAACACTTCGCCAATTTGCTTTGGAGAAACGCCTAAGCCAGTACAAACTCCAGCAGAAATTGTATTACTTGAAGTTACAAATGGGAAAGTACCAAAGTCTATATCCAACATGGATCCTTGCGCGCCTTCCGCTAATACTTTTTTACCCTTACTAATTTGGTCATTAATAAAGTATTCACAATTGATGATATTCATTGTCTTTAGAAACTCAATGGCTTCAAAGAATTCGCTTTCCATTTCAGAAATATCTTCATTGAAATTATAGCTATCTAAAATCTTTTGATGCTTCATTCTTAGTGCGATGTATTTGCTGATAAATTTCTTATCTAATAAATCACCCACTCTTAATGCGTTTCTGCCTGTCTTATCCATATAGGCTGGTCCAATCCCCTTTAAAGTAGATCCAATTTTAGCTTCCCCCTTTGCCAATTCAGATGCCTTGTCTAAAGCTCTATGGCTAGGGATAATGATATTGGTTCGCTCAGATATAAACAGATTTTTTTTCACATCAATGCCCATACTTGCCACTGCGTCACATTCTTTTTTCAATGTCACTGGATCTAATACAACCCCATTACCAATGATATTGATTTTGTCTTGATGGAAGATACCTGACGGTATTTGATGTAAGACCATTTTAGTGCCATTCACATACAGCGTATGACCAGCATTTGGCCCACCTTGAAATCGAGCAATGACATCGTAGTTGGGTGCAAAATAATCCACGATCTTCCCCTTACCTTCATCGCCCCATTGAAGTCCTAAAATTACGTCTACCATAAATTTGAATTTGAGTAGCAAAAATAAGTCGAGAAACGGGGATTACCTATTTAAGCATGGAATAATAAGAAATGTTTTCACACATATTTTTCCCATGGTGTTGATTACTTGACTTTAGATCTGTTCTGTATCAAAACGGGTTACTTTTTGAATGCCATGGAGGGATTGAATACGGGATACTAATTCTTCCAATTCATCCTTGTCATGCACAAAGACCTTAATGGTTCCTTCGAACATCCCGTCCTTTGATTCAATGGTCAATGCCGCAATATTGATTTTAAGGTCTCCACTAATAATGGTGGTGATTTTATTCACGACCCCTACGTCGTCTAATCCAATGATACTAAGTCCTGTAAGGAAGGAGATTTCTTTATTTTTAGCCCACTTGGTTTTAACCACTCGATGGCCATAATTGGCTAATAGTTGTGTGGCATTGGGGCAGCTTGTTCTATGAATAATCAAGCCTTTCCCAGTACTTACAAATCCAAATACATCATCACCAGGGATAGGGTTACAACATTTTGCTAGATTGTATTTGATCTTATCACTTGATTCACCAAAAATGATCAATTCTGATTCTCCTTTTTTAGGAAGTGGCTTGTAAATAAATGGTTCTACATTCGGGTCTGGCGCAGCCACAATTGGTTTTGGGGCTTCTATTTTATCACCAATGACTTGAAAATTTTTCAGTTCTTTTAGGTCAATCGATTTGGTTGCAATTTTATACAATAAATCTAAATGGCTTTGTAATTTATAAAAGTGCATCAATTGATCCAAGTTGTGCGCGCTGTATACTGCGCCAATCCCTTCTAGTTTTCGTTGAACCGTATATTTTCCTTCTTCTGAAATAATTTTCTTTTCCTCTCTTAAGGCATCTTTGATACTGTTTTTTGCCTTGGCCGTCGCCACATTGTTTAACCAATCTTCGGTAGGTTTTTGTTTTTTGCTTGTGATGATTTCTATCTGGTCTCCACTTCTTAACTTATGGCTAATGGGTACCAATTTGTGGTTGACTTTTGCGCCGATACATTTTGATCCAATTGCAGTATGGATATAAAAAGCAAAATCAAGTGCAGAGCTGTTCACAGGCAACATTTTCACTTCGCCTTTTGGAGTGTAAACATAAATTTCTTCTGCTAAAAAAGAGGTTTTAAAGTCTTGTAAAAAATCAATACTTTCTTCCTCTTGGTTACTCAAAGCTTCTCTTATTTGTACAAACCATTGATCAAATCGATCCTCGCTTTGTGTTCCTTCCTTGTATTTAAAATGGGCAGCCAAACCTTTCTCGGCAATTTCATTCATTCTTTTACTTCGGATCTGCACTTCTACCCATTTTCCATCTGGTCCCATCACTGTCGTATGCAATGCTTCGTAACCATTACTTTTTGGATTACTTAACCAATCCCTTAATCTTTCCGGGGACGGTAGGTATTCGTCAGTGACCATGGAATAGACTTTCCAACAAGCTTCTTTTTCCTTATCAAATGGGACATCAAGAATAATACGGATGGCAAAAAGATCATACACTTCCTCAAAACTTACCCCTTTCTTTTTTATTTTATTCCAAATAGAATGAATGCTTTTTGGTCGACCAAAAATATCAAATTGTAAATCGGTTTGACTTAATTTTTCTTTTAATGGTTTAACAAACTCATTGATGTATTTTGTTCGCTCTCTTTTTGTTTCTGATAATTTTTTTGCAATTTCATGGTAGGTAGCAGGCTCCATGTATTTCATTGCCAAATCTTCTAATTCGGTCTTGATATTGTATAAGCCCATACGATGCGCCAGTGGAGCATATACCCAGATGGTTTCAGAGGCAATCTTTAGTTGCTTCTCTTGCTTCATCGAGTCCATAGTGCGCATATTGTGCAGCCTATCCGAAAGCTTGATTAATATGACCCTAGGGTCATCGGTTAAAGTAAGTAAGATTTTCTTGAAATTCTCGGCTTGTTGACTACTATTGGTATCCATCACCGTGGCAATTTTTGTCAATCCATCCACAATCTTTGCAATCTCATTTCCAAATTCTCTTTTGATATCATCCAACGTAATGTCAGTGTCTTCTACCGTATCATGTAATAAAGCGCATATGGTACTTCTAACACCCAGTCCAATTTCATCTGCTGCAATCATTGCTACTGCGATGGGGTGAAGGATATAAGGCTCGCCACTTTTTCGACGCATTGTTTTATGTGCATCAGCTGCCATTTCGAATGCAGTTCTTAACAATTCTCGATCGCCTTTTTTAAGTTTAGTCCTCAATGTTCTGAGCAATGCACGGTAGTGGCGAACAATTTCTTTTTTCTCTTGTTCGTCAGTTAAGTTGTAAGGGGTCACAACTGCTTTCAATAATTCTTGATTGGTACTTTCCATGCTTTCACGAAAATACATAAAAGCGGTGTAACTTTGCTTTGCTATGTCATCTACCCAGCCTAAATCTATATTCAAATCTGCTATTTTAAGTAGGGTATTTTCATTTGTTAGGCCATATAGATTTATTTTTTGGATCAATGTCTTTTTGGGCATTTTTTTAGCCTTCTTTACGCCAGTTCGTCCTTATTTGATTCAAGCTACGGTGAACTTAGCCATTGGCAAACAAGTGCATCTGCCACAATGGGTGCATTGGATATTACCTAACGAGGCATTTAATTCGGTGCTTCAACTAATCCTTGCCATCTCTTTATTTCAGGTGGCATTTATCATCCTTGAAACTTTGTTTCGTTTTTGTTTTACTTACGGCATGTCCTGGTTAGGACAACAAGTGATTCGTGATTTAAGAAATAAGGTGTACCAGAAAATCATGTATTGGGAAATGCGTCAATTTGATAAAACACCTATTGGTACATTGACCACAAGAACAATCAATGATATTGAAAGTATTAACGATATTTTTTCCGATGGCCTGATTCCAATCATTGCGGATATGTTAACGATTGTAGTGACCTTAACCACCATGTTTTTTATCAATTGGCAGTTGACCTTAGTTTGTTTAATTCCATTTCCTATTATGATTATGGCTACTTATTTTTTCAAAGAAAGTGTGAATAAAAGTTTTGTTCAAGTGCGCAATGCGGTGGCAGCACTCAACGCATTTGTTCAAGAACATATCTCTGGAATGCAAGTTGTACAAGCTTTTGCTGCAGAAGAGAAAGAACTGAAAAAATTTGATAGCATTAACGAACACCATAAAACAGCCAATATCAAAGCCATTTTTGCCTACTCCGTATTTTTCCCGGTAGTAGAGGTGGTTTTAGCATTAAGTATTGGCTTGATCGTTTGGTGGGTTGCAGGACAAAGTTTAGATGCTGGGATGCTGGTAGCCTTCATTTTATTCTTAAATCAGATATTTAGACCTCTGCGAATGATTGCAGATAAATTCAATGTTTTGCAAATGGGCATGGTCGCTGCTGAACGTGTTTTTAAGATTTTAGATAACGAAGATGTCACTGTCAATCAAGGTCAATTTGCACCAACTCAAATTCAGGGTGCGATAGAATTTAAGCAAGTGCAATTTGCATATCAAGCACCCAACTGGATTTTAAATGATTTAAATTTCACAGTTGCAGCAGGATCTACTGTGGCCTTGGTGGGACCAACGGGAAGCGGGAAAACTTCCATCATTAGTATCTTGAATCGCCTTTATCCTTATCAATCTGGACAAATTTTATTAGACGGGGTTTTAATTGAAGATTATGACTTAGATCGCTTAAGGTCCTCCATTGGTGTCGTTTTACAGGATGTATTTTTATTTTCTGGTTCAGTGTATGACAATATCACTTTACGAAATCCTTTAATTCGTCCCGAACAAGTAGAGGAAGCGGCAAAGATGATTGGCATGCATGATTTTATTATGCAACTTCCGGGCGGGTATCAATACCATGTAATGGAACGAGGTGCTACTTTAAGTTTGGGACAAAGACAACTCTTGAGTTTTATTCGTGCACTATTATACAATCCTAGTATTTTAATTTTGGATGAAGCCACCTCTTCTATAGATACGGAGAGTGAACAACTCATTGAAAAAGCAATCGAGACATTGATTCAGGGTAGAACTTCCATTGTAATTGCACATCGATTGTCTACCATTAGAAAGGCCGACCAGATTCTTGTTTTGGAGCAGGGAAGAATCATAGAAAAAGGGACGCATCAGGACTTAATGGAGCAGGGTGGATTTTATAAGGCCTTGAACGAAATGCAATTTGATCCTAAAAAGGGCGCTTAATTTTTTAAATACTTGAAATTCAATCACTTAGGAGAAAGACTAACATTTTTTTTCAAGCTATATTTCTGCTAAATATTATGAATTTTCAGCAGCATTATCCCTATCTTTGCCGCAAATTTTGAGATCACTATGGCATCTAGAACTATTAAATCTTTACTGGTATTGTGTTTGAGCTTGGTTACAATGACTTTTTCTGGCCATGTATATGCCAATGAAAAAGCGGTGCAAACTGAGCAGAGTAATCCAGCAGTAGCGCACGAACCAGCAGCACATGAAGCAAAAGCATTTAATGTAACAGAAACGATATTAGATCACATCAAAGATGATCATAGCTGGCATTTATGGGGACATACTTCTTTGTCTTTACCAGTCATTTTATATACACCAAAAGGATTCGAATTTTTCTCTTCTGCAAAGTTCATGAATGAACACCATGAGCACATCATGTACAAGGGAAATTTTGATTATAAAATCATCGAAGGCAAAGTGAAGATTGTGGATGCTACGGAAGCGATTGATCAAGCAGCATCAAAAACGCTTTGGGATTTTTCGATCACTAAAAACGTAGCCTCTCTATTTGTTTCTGTTTTGATTCTTTTAGTGGTGCTGCTTACTGCTGCTGGAGCCTACAAAAAAACAGGCATCACCACTGCACCTAAAGGCGTTCAGTCCTTCATGGAGCCAATTGTTTTATTTGTAAGAGACGAAGTAGCTATTCCAAATATTGGTAAAAAGAAGTTTGCCAAATACATGCCTTTTTTATTAACCATTTTCTTTTTGGTTTTAACGAATAATTTTTTAGGATTGATTCCTTTCTTCCCAGGTGGTGCTAACGTAAGTGGTAATATTGCTTTCACAATGACACTAGCTGTATGTGTATTTGTGGTGGTTAATTTAAGCGCGAATAAAAGTTACTGGGAGCATATTTTTTGGATGCCAGGCATGCATTGGAGCATGAAATTATTCTTAGCACCAATTGAATTGATTGGTGTATTCACTAAGCCTATCTCTTTAATGATTCGTTTGTTTGCGAACATTACTGCAGGGCACATTCTAGTATTAAGTTTGATTTGTTTAATTTTTATATTCAAAACAGTATATGCTTCTGCAATTGCAGTGCCGTTTGCTGTTTTCATTGGCATGATTGAATTGTTGGTGGCTTTTTTACAAGCTTACATCTTCACCATGTTGAGTGCCATGTATATTGGTATGGCAACAGAAGAACACCATCATGAAGCACATGACCATGAAGGACATAAAAATGTAGCACATCACTAAAAATTATTTTAAATCTTTTTTCAATAACAATTAAAACGTAAAAAAATGGTAGTAGGAAGTGTTGCCGCAATTGGCGCTGGATTAGCAGCTATCGGTGCTGGATTAGGTATCGGTATGATTGGTAAGGGTGCTGTTGAAGGTATTGCTCGTCAGCCAGAAGCTGCTAACGAAATCCGTTCTAACATGATTGTTGCTGCTGCGTTCGTAGAGGCTGTTGCCTTGTTCGCTGTGGTAGTTGCCCTTTTGGGTAACGGATAATCTGTTAAGGATTTTTAAAGAACTAAATAGGCCCTAGCACAGGGCGAAAGGCCTATTTTTTATTAGATTCATTCATTAAGATAAACGAATAGTATGTTTTTATTAGAAGTAAATCCTCTTGTGTTACCAGATATCGGTTTGGTATTTTGGAACACCATTGCGTTTTTAGTGCTTTTGATTGTGCTAGGTAAATTTGCTTGGAAGCCAATGCTTAAAGCAATTGCTGAGCGTGAAAGCGGCATCGAAGAAGCGTTATTACGTGCAGACAAGATGAAAGCTGAAATCGCTGCAATGCAAAATGAAAATGAAGCATTGTTGGCAAAGGCACGTGAAGAAAGAGCTGGTATGATTAAAGATGCAAAAGAAACTGCAGACAAAATGGTTTCTGAAGCAAAAGATAAAGCGAAGCAAGAGTACGACCGCATTATTAGCGACGCACAATTAGCGATTACACAACAAAAAAATGCTGCATTGACTGAAGTGAAGAATCAAGTAGGCACATTGGTTGTAGAAGTAGCTGAGAAAATTTTAAGAAAAGAATTGTCTAATAAAGCAGATCAAGAAAGCTATATTAAACAAATTGCTGAAGGAGTTAAGTTAAATTAAAAAGTAAGAAATGCCCAACGCACGTTTAGCAGGAAGATACGCAAAGAGCTTACTCGATTTAGCCATTGAACAAAATCAATTGGACGCAGTGCATGCTGACATGAAATATTTTCAGGCAGTATGTACTCAAAGTCATGATTTTGTAAATGTGTTAAGAAGCCCGATCATTAAAGCGGATCAAAAAAATGCCATTGTACTTGCTGTAATTAAAGATGCAGTGAGCGCATTGTCTTTGTCTTTTGTTGTTTTATTGGTTAAAAAAAGTAGAGAAAGCGCATTGCCAGAAATTGCAACAGCATTCATTGAACAATACAATGCATTAAAAGGAATACATCAAGTTAGCTTGACAACTGCTGTAGCAATTAGCGACACATTGAAACAAGCCATTGAAGCAAAAATTAAAGCAGAAACCCAATTCACTACCATTGAATTAACAACGCACACTGACGAAGATTTGATTGGTGGTTTTGTTTTGTCATTTGATAACAATTTGGTTGACGCAAGTATTAAAAGAGATTTATTAGATATCAAGAAACAATTTTTATCTAACGAATTCGTAGCAAAATTATAATTAACATAACAATCATACATTAAATAAGTTTTTATGGTGGACATTAAACCCGATGAAATATCTGCAATTCTTAGACAGCAATTAAGCAATTTTAATGCTTCTGCTGATTTAGAAGAAGTAGGAACTGTACTACAAGTTGGTGACGGTATCGCCCGTATTTATGGTTTGAACGGAGTAAGTAGTGGCGAGTTGGTTGAATTTGAAAATGGTACAAAAGCCATTGCATTGAACCTTGAGGAAGACAATGTGGGTGTTGTAATGATGGGTGAGAGCAAGGGCATCAAAGAAGGTGATAAAGTAAAGCGTACTGGTCAAATCGCTTCTATTAAAGTAGGAGATGGTTTAGTTGGTCGTGTAATCAATATGTTGGGTGAGCCAATTGATGGTAAGGGTCCAATTAAAGGTGAATTGTATGAGATGCCATTGGAGCGTAAAGCACCAGGTGTGATCTTCCGTGAGCCTGTAAAAGAACCATTACAAACAGGTATCAAAGCGATTGACGCGATGATCCCAATTGGTCGTGGTCAACGTGAATTGGTTATTGGTGATCGTCAAACAGGTAAGACTGCAATTTGTGTAGATACCATTATCAATCAAAAAGAATTTTACGATGCTGGTGAACCAGTATATTGTATTTATGTTGCGATTGGTCAAAAAGCATCTACGATTGCAGGTGTAATGAAGACTTTAGAAGAGAATGGTGCGATGGCCTATACCATCATCGTTGCTGCTTCAGCTGCTGATCCAGCGCCTCAACAATTCTATGCTCCATTTGCGGGTGCAGCAGTTGGTGAGTTCTTCCGTGATTGTGGTAAACCAGCATTGATTGTGTTTGATGACTTATCAAAGCAAGCGGTGGCTTACCGTGAGGTATCTTTATTATTACGTCGTCCACCAGGCCGTGAGGCTTATCCTGGTGACGTATTTTACCTGCATAGCCGTTTACTTGAAAGAGCTGCAAAAGTTATTGCTAAAGATGAAATTGCTGCACAGATGAATGATTTACCTGCAAGCATTAAGCATCTGGTAAAAGGTGGGGGTTCATTAACCGCATTACCAATTATTGAAACTCAGGCAGGTGATGTATCT
>CAINOI010000012.1 GCA_903851465.1 uncultured Bacteroidota bacterium | reverse complement strand
AGCCCAATAAAAACCATTAACATATTATTCAACCCAGTTATCAATGAAATCTTATGTTATATTATAATAATAATTATCAAACCATTTTTTCTTTTTAATCAAGCAACTGAATTTAATCAATTGGTCATTGATTTTGTAGCACAATACCATCAACAAACAAATGAACAGTAAAAAAGACAAGAAGAAGTCAAAAACAACCACAAAGCAGACCCATTTAACAACAACGTATAAAGGGGTATTAGATATTGCCAAATCAGGCATGGGATTTATCATTGTACAAGGCTTAGAACAAGATATTTTAGTATTCCCAACCGATTTTAATACCGCACTTAAAGGAGATGAAGTTCGTGTTAAAATCACCAAAATAAGACAGGGCTCTGGAAAGAAAGAAGGTAAAGTGGTAGAGATTGTTAAAAGAAAACAAGTTTCTTTTTCAGGTACCATGCAGATCATGCAACACCATGCATTCTTCTTACCCAATACCATGCATCCAATGCCTGATATTTATATCCCAATGGATAAATTAAAGGGCGCTAAGACAGGGGATAAAGTAATTGTACAATTGACTAAATGGGAGAACTCAAATAAGAAACCAGAAGGTGAAGTACTAGAAATATTTACAGCAGAGAAAGAGAATGATATGGCCATGAAATCGATTGTCGCAGAATCTGGTTTCCCTTTGGTATTTGATGGGGAAGTCTTGGCCTTTGCTAAAACTTTATCTGATAAAATCACCCACGAAGAAATTGCAAAACGAAAAGACTATCGTAAGGTTTTAACTTTTACCATTGACCCTGTGGATGCAAAAGATTTTGATGATGCCATTTCATTCCAACATTTAGACAATGGGCATATAGAAATTGGTGTGCACATTGCCGATGTAAGTCATTTTGTGCAACCTGGCACTGCGGTGGATAAAGCGGCTTATGAAAGAGCTACTTCGGTGTATTTGCCAGATCGTGTATATCCAATGTTGCCTGAAAGAATCTCAAACGAATTATGTTCATTAAGACCTAAAGAAGAAAAATTAACTTTCTCTGCTACATTTGAAATAGATGCAACAGGAAAGATTGTGCATACTTGGTATGGCAGAACAGTGATTTTTTCGGATCGACGATTTACCTATGAGGATGTACAAGAAATTATAGAAACAAAAGATGGTGACCACAAAGAAGTGATTTTATGGTTGCATGATTATACCCAAAATTTAAGAAAGAAACGTTTCGAAAATGGAGCAATCAATTTCTCTTCACAGGAAGTTCGTTTTACTTTAGATGCCAATGGAAAACCAACTGGAATCACTGTTAAAGAAAGTAAAGCATCACATCAATTGATCGAAGAATTGATGTTAAAAGCGAACCAGTTGATTGCAGAAAAAATGGGTACAGTGAAAGTGAAAAAAGAGGTTTTACCTTTCCCTTATCGCGTGCATGACCAACCGAATGAAGACAAATTAAACCCATTTGTGGTATTTGCTAAAAAGCATGGTTATCCTTTTAATATTGATTCTCCAGACCATATCGCACATAGCTTTAACAATTTAATGTTGGCATCCAAAGGCAAGCCAGAACAACATGTATTAGAGCAATTAGGAATTCGCACCATGGCCAAAGCGGTGTACACCACCAACAATATTGGTCACTATGGTTTAGGCTTTGAACACTACTGTCATTTCACTTCTCCAATTCGTCGTTATCCCGATGTACTTGTACACCGCATTGTGCAAAGTGTCTTAATGGGGAATGCCATAAATGATGAAGGATTAGAAGAAAAATGTGCACATTGTAGCATGCGCGAAAGAGCAGCAATGGAAGCAGAACGGGCTGCAAATAAATACAAACAAGTTGAATTCATGCGTGATTATTTAGGACATAGTTTCGAAGGTATCATCAGTGGTGTAGCAAGTTTCGGCTTCTTTGTTGAAACTGTGGAGCATAAATGTGAAGGCTTAGTGAGCATTGCAAGCTTGTCAAAATTTGATGACTTTAGATTGGTTGAAGCAGATTATGCTTTAGTAGGTTCTAGGTCGGGACGTAAATTCAATATGGGGGATAAAGTCATTGTCAAAGTGGCCGCAGCCAATTTGGATAAACGTCAATTAGATTTTGAATGGGAAGTGAATGGAAAATTGGCTTAATAAGTAGTTAAGGTTTCTTCAAAAATAATCCCTTCTTCTGCTAAGCTTTTTAAGATGGGTTGGTATATTCTTGCATCAATTGGAATATGCAATCCTGTCATTTGAATTTCCCCTTTTAAATAGGCGCAAACACTCATTGCCAATGGTAAACCCACTGTGGTGGCCATGGCTGTTTGAATTGAATCGGATCCTGTTAATACCATACTACTATCCAATTTAAAATGACGATCGCCTATGCTGTATTCAATTTCATGCAACATCACGACTAAATCTTTATCTATGGTTGCAAGTTTCCATTTGTCTTCTAATAACCATTGCAAGATGCTTGCATTTGAATTCAACTTTGCTGGAATTAAAGTAGTCTCCAACAATCCAATGAATTCAAGTTGTTCCTTGATGCTTGGATCTTGATTAAAAGTTGCTAAGACTTGCTCTAATCTGTTTTGCTGTATATTAGCATCAAACCAATCTTTTACGGTGGTATTGGGGGCTAATTCAATCACTGATTCATCGGTTAAATTCAACTGCACAATGGCATTCCATCCATTACAAAATGCTGGATAGCGAAGGGTAGTGCGCACAAAATTTTTGATACCATGTAAATGGTAAGTGTCAATATAGGATAAAGAATTTCTATTGGGGTAATACGCTAAATGACCTATTCCAGGCAAGT
>CAINOI010000011.1 GCA_903851465.1 uncultured Bacteroidota bacterium | reverse complement strand
GTAGCAGCAGAATCAGTAGCAGTTGAATCAGTTGCAACAGCAGCAGAATCAACAGCAACAGCAGCTGTATCAACAGTTGCAGCAGCAGAATCAGTTGTAGCTTCAGTAGAAGCACCACCACATGCAGTTAAAGCAGCGATAGCGAAGATTGCGAATACTTTTTTCATTTTTAATGTTTTAAGTTTAGTATAAAAAATACGAGAGCGAAGATAGGATTTAACAATACATTCACCAAAAATTAACTAATTAATTTCCATGTTTTTAAAATTATTGCCCAAAAACATAGTTTTAGCCTTCGTAACTACTTCTTTCTGAAGTAAATACGAACCGGGACCCCTGTAAAATTAAAATTAGCCCTCACCTGATTTTCCAGGTAATTTCTATAAGGTGTCTTAACGTCATCGGGGAAATTGGTAAAGAACGCAAAACTTGGAACTCTAGTTGGTAATTGCTGTACAAATTTGATCTTGATCACATGTCCCCTCACTACTGGAGCTTGGTATTTCTCAATGGCCTTTAACATGATATCATTCAACTTAGAAGTTGGAATTTTACGCGTCTTATTCTCAAATACATCCAATGCCATTTCAATGGCTTTGAAAATACGGGTTTTTTCAACTGCCGAGATAAACAAGATAGGCACATCTGTAAAAGGTGCCAGTTTGTCTTTTAGTCTTTTTTCATAGTCTCTAGCCGTATTGGTTTCCTTAGGCACTAAATCCCATTTATTGACTAAAAATACGATGCCCTTGCCCTTTTTTGCAGCAAGGCTAAAGATACTTAGATCCTGCGCTGTGATTCCCTTTTCTGCGTCTATGACCATTAAACATACATCTGCTTCATCCATGGCTTTAATCGCACGAATCACAGAATAGAACTCTAAATCGTCTTTTTCTTTATTCTTTCTTCTAATTCCGGCAGTATCAATTAAGATAAACTCCTTTTGGAACATATTATAATGTGTATGGATGGTATCCCTGGTTGTCCCAGCAATATCACTCACAATGGTTCTATCTTGACCAATAAAAGCATTTAGCAAGGATGACTTGCCCACATTTGGCTGTCCTATAATGGCAATTTTTGGCACATTGTCTGCTGCTTCCAATTCCTCATCTGTTGGTTGTACTTCTGTAATAAAAGTCGTCACTGCATCCAATAGCTCACCAGTGCCACTTCCCGAGATAGAGCTCACAAAATAGTTATGTTCAAAGCCCATACTATAAAACTCAGTGGCGTCTAAGGCCCTGTTTGAATTGTCCACCTTATTGGCTACCACTAAAACCGGCTTTGTAGTTCTTCTTAACATATCCGCCATAGAAGCATCTAAATCTGTCATGCCTACCGCAGCGTCCACCATAAAAATGATACAGTTGGCTTCGTCAATGGCAATTCTTACTTGCTTTCTAATTTCAGTCTCAAACATATCACTTGAATCAGGCACAAAACCGCCTGTATCAATCACATTGAAATTTTTACCATTCCATTCTGTTACACCATATTGACGATCTCTTGTTACACCACTTACATCATCCACAATGGCCTTTCGTTCTTCTAACAAACGATTGAACAGCGTGCTTTTCCCCACATTGGGCCTTCCTACTATAGCGACTGTAAAACTCATAAAACTTAAATTTAATAATCAAATAAACTATCTTAAAATATTATAAATCAACTACTTAAAGTAAGTAAAGTATGATATTATTGATATCCAAATTCTTTCAACTTCAATTCATTGTCCCTCCACTTTGGCTTCACTTTTACAAGCAACTCCAGGTATACTTTGGACCCAATGAAAGCCTCGATGTCCTTTCTTGCCAAAGTGCCAATCTCCTTAATCAACTTCCCCTTCTCCCCAATAATGATGGCTTTTTGTGATTCTCTATTCACCACTATGTCGGCTTGGATCTTCACTAAAAGGGGTTGTTCCTTAAATGAATTCACCAACACAGCAGTGTGGTATGGGATTTCTTCCCCAAACAAATGGTAGATCTTCTCCCTTATAATTTCACTCACAAAGAACTTGGTTGGCAAATCACTCAAATCTGACTGGTCAAAGAAAGGATGGCCGCCATCTGGAATTAATTGTAAAATAACTTTCAGCAGCCTGTCTATATCACTGATATTCAATGCACTAATAGAAATTATTTTAGAACAATAAGGTTTGTTGCTAAAGAATGCATTTGCTTCTTTTACCCTGCCACCTTCTGCCAAATCCGATTTATTCATGACTACAATACAAGGCACTTTAAGCCTCAATGCAGTAAACATGGCATCAATTTCTTCAAAATCATCCCTCACATCCACCATTAAAAGACCTACATCTGCATCTTCTAAGGCTGATTTTACCGCACCCATCATCTTTTCATGTAGCTTATACTTAGGGTCAATGATGCCTGGCGTATCCGAAAAGATGATCTGATACTCGTCTTCCTTGTTCAAAAAGGCCTTGATTCTATGTCTTGTCGTTTGGACCTTTGAGGAGACAATAGCCATCTTCTCGCCCATAATGGCGTTCAGTAAAGTGCTTTTACCCGCGTTTGGCTTACCAAATATGTTTACAAAACCGACTTTCATGCCTTTTCTTTAATAATACAAACTTACGACAAAAAAAATCCGCTCTCGATAAGAATCGGGAGCGGGATTAGATGTTGCGAGGGAAGGGATCGAACCTCCGACCTTCGGGTTATGAGCCCGACGAGCTACCGCTGCTCTACCTCGCGATGTTTGGACGGCAAAGTTACGCCAATATTACCAGTAAAACAAGTTTATTGGAAAGAATATAGAATGCCGCTTGAAATCAATTAGTTCTTATGTCTCACACTTGAAGCCCCAGTGCTTTGCATGTTATTAATAGTGGCACTGCCTTTATAATCTATGCTACTAGCGCCAGTGGCATGAATTTTTAGTATACCTGATACATTGACTTTAACACTACTTGCACCAGATGCATCTACTGAAGCACCTTTAACTAAATAATCATACATTTTTACGCTAGAAGCCCCAGATACATTTACAATCAAATCCTCCCCTGAACCAGCAACTTCTATATCACATGCACCAGACCCTTTCACTGAAAATGCATTGGCTTGCACAGTTCCTTTAAAATTAGAAGCCCCTGATAATTCTGTCATCAAAGTACCTGCTTTGATATCCCCTTTTAGATCACTCGCTCCAGAAAGCGTGATTTTTAACTTTTCAGCATTTAAGCCATTTATAATATTGATATTGGTTGCACCAGATCCATTAATAGCATACAATTCATTTACACTTACATAGGCCTTGATTCTATAATCTTCATTCCCCCATTTCCACCATCTACTATAATTATCTGCCATTCTAATAATTAATGTGCCTCCTACCACTTCTGTGATGATTCTATTTTTGTATTCATCAGATTTTGCACTCACAGCTACTTCTGTTTTATTAGACTGACTAATGTATAACTCAATGGCATTGGATACACGAATGGATGTGAAATAAGGCAGTTTTCTAAGTTGTACATTTTCATCATAAATCACGCCCATTTTAGTTTGAGCTTGAACTGTAAAAGCGATAAAAAGGAGGACGAATAAAACTATTTTTTTCATAAAGAAGGGTTATTTATATCGTATAACGAAAGGCATAGACTAAAGTTACAGTTGTTCGTCTAAAAAAAGGACCCTATTTTTGCCCCGTCCTCGGGGTGCTGTAAAAAGCTGAGAAAAAACTCGTTGAACCTGAACAGGGTAATGCCTGCGAAGGGAAGGTCATCGCAATTTCTGCGCTTCTTCTCATAGCTATATTCCCTGTACCCAGTATTTATTTAAACTTAACAATTAGCTATGACTAAGTTATTGGGCACATTTGTTGCTTTCTTATTTTTTATCCCTTTGATGGCGCAACAGCCTGCTAAGAGGGCAATAAAAAAAGATAGTAGCAATCAATATACAGATAGTATTAGAAGTTTACCACCACTGGAAATTAGATCCATCCGAATGAGTGAGCAGGCCCCCTTTGCCAAAACAAATATTAGTAAAGCGCAAATTGCTTTGAACAATGTGGGACAAGACCTCCCCTTTTTACTTGAAAATACGCCTTCAGTTGTGGTACATGCAGATGCAGGAATAGGTGTTGGATATACAGGTATTAGAATCAGAGGCACGGATGCAACAAGAATCAACTTTACATTAAATGGTATTCCTTACAACGATCCAGAAAGCATGGGTACCTTTTTTGTAAATATCCCAGACTTTGGATCTAGTGTCAATAGCATACAAGTTCAAAGAGGCGTTGGTACATCCACCAATGGTGCAGGTGCTTTTGGTGCTAGTGTTAATTTAATGACCAACGACTATCATCCTGCCGCTTATATATCCTTACAAAATACAGCTGGGTCTTTCAATAGCTTTAAAAATAACCTTGTGTTTGGATCGGGATTGATTCAAAATAAATTCACCATTGATGGTAGGATTAGTTCAATCATAAATGATGGATTTATTGATAGAGCAAGTAGCAACTTAAAAAGCTTTTATGTGAGCAGCACTTATTGGGGCAATCAATCTTCTTTAAGGTTGAATCTATTTAGTGGTAAAGAAAAAACCTATCAAGCATGGTATGGTGTACCACAAGAACTAATAAATACCAATAGAACATTTAATCCAGCGGGAACAGAAAAAGCAGACGCGCCTTATAACAATCAAACAGATAATTATCAGCAAACGCATTATCAATTATTTTACAATAAGAACTTGATGGGCAATTGGAAATGGAATACCGCATTGTATTTAACGACCGGAAAAGGATATTACGAAGAGTATAAAGCTGGAGTCGATTTTTCGGATTATAACATAGATATCAAAGGTAAAATAAATGTACCCGCAGACTTAGTTAGAAGAAGATGGTTAGACAATCAGTTTTATGGACAAATAGCCGCGCTTTCTTATGTGGATAGCTTAAACGATTTGACCCTAGGTGGAGGTTGGAGTGTCTATAATGGTTTACATTTTGGTACATTACCCTATTTGAATAAGACACTTGTCCCTGCTAATTACAGATACTATGATAACGACGCATTCAAAAAGGAAATGAACACTTATGTAAAGTGGGAAAGGAAGTTGACAAAACAATTTAGAAGTTTTGTAGACTTGCAATATCGATATGTGCGCCATCAAATGAATGGCTTCACAAAAAATACCGACTTAGCGATTGAAAGAAAATTTAATTTCTTTAATCCTAAAATGGGATTGACCTATCAAGCTAAAAATATTTTTTACTACACTAGTGTTGCGGTTGCCAATAAAGAACCCAATAGAGATGATTTTGAAGCCAGTGCAACGGAGCAGCCAAATAGAGAGCAATTGATAGATTGGGAAACGGGATTGGAATTTAAGCAACCTAAATATGCCATCAATGCAAACTTATACTACATGGATTATAAAGACCAATTGGTATTGACAGGGAGGATCAATGATGTGGGCGCTTATACTAGAACCAATGTGCCAAAAAGCTATAGAGCAGGAATAGAACTACAAGTGAAATATGCATTGAATAAAAAATATAGTTCTACTTATAGTATTACACTTAGTCAAAATAAAATTGAGGCATTTATAGAATACATAGATGATTATGACGAATTTACACAAGTAGCTATCCAGCATAAAAATACCAACATCGCTTTATCCCCTAATTTAACCACAACCCGTACTTTTAATTGGAAACCAAATGAGAAGTTGAGCTTTTTCTGGACAACCAAATACACTTCCAAGCAATTCCTTGACAACACACAAAATAAGGACAGAATATTAGATGCGTATTTCATCAATGATATCAATGCCCATTGGACCATTTTAGATAAAGCAAAATGCACCATGCTATTGCAATTCTTTGCCAATAATGTATTGGATGTAAAATATGCACCCAATGGCTATACTTATAGTTATATCTATGATAAAAGTTTAACCACTTCCAATAATTATTATCCTATGGCTGGGAGAAATTATTGGATCAGTTTAAAGATAGACTTAAAATAAAATGTTCCTTCCCCTTAAGCTAGGCTTAAATTTAACCCCTAAAAAAAGGTCCTGAAATTCAGGACCTTTTTTATATATTATAGAGGATAACTAATTGTAAAAATTAGCTAAAACAGACATCTTACTTGTTTGCATCTACCCCTTTGATAAACTTAACCAAACCGGTGAAATAAGTAAACTGGTCGTCATACATAGACATATGTGATCCTTTTGGACAATATAAGAATTGTCCATTTTTTACTTGTTTAGAAAGTGCTTCCATAGCCTTAGGATCCATGGTATCAAACTCGCCACCAATACTTAAAGTTGGCACAGTTATCGTATTTAAATCCGCTTTGCGATCCCAATTCTTTAGAACTGCATCTCCTACCACTCCAAATTCAGAGGGACCTTGCATTCGTAAATACAATGGATAATTCATTCTTGCAAAAGCTCGTTTTACAGGATCAGGCCAATTAGCAGGAGGCATTCTTAAAATATGTTCTGGATAATAATATTCAGTAATTATTTTTAAATATTCAGGATTGGTATACTCGCCCTTAGCTTCAAATGCACGAATTTTTGCAAGCACATCGGCTGGTAATTTCGGACCTAATACCTCATTCGCATATTTCACATAATCAGGAATAGAAGGTACCATATTTGATATAATAAGCCCCTTTAAATGCTTTTGATATTTAAGCGCATACTCGGTTGCTAATATCCCACCCCAAGAATGGCCTAATAAAAAGAAATTGGAAGAATCCATACCTAGTGCCTTTCTAACCGTTTCTACTTCTTCTACAAATCTTGGTAAATTCCATAAACTAGTATCGTTAGGATTATCAGAATAAGCCGAACCTAATTGATCGTAGTAATAATATTCTATTTCTGCTTTTGGGAAATAGGAATCGAAGCATTCAAAATATTCGTGGGTAGAACCAGGCCCTCCATGTAACAATAAGACTTTAATTTTCGGATTATTGCCTACTCTCTTTGTCCATACATTAAATACACCCTTACTTGTTGTAATAGGGATTAATTTAACACCACCAGAAAGGGTGTCTTCTCTATTTGCATTATCATGATAAGCGGATGGCTTATTATTATCAACATTACAAGCGCTAAATATTAGCGTAGTCAATAAAAGCAGAGTACTAAGTTTTTTCATTTAAAACAATTTAGAATGTTAAGTAAAGATTATTCAGGGAATTTTTCCTGCCAAGCCAACATACCACCAACAACATTGATTACATTTTTAAAACCATAAGGCTCCAGCATCATGCAAGCCTGTCCACTTCTATTGCCACTTCTGCAATATACATAAACGGTCTCCTCTTTTAAGTGTTCAATTTCGTCTAACATCAAGGCTTGAACTAAACCTAATGGTAATAATTGTCCGCCAATATTAAATGCAGCATGTTCATGCGGTTCACGAACATCTAATAAATTAAGTTTTTCACCTGCATCTATTTTTGCCTTTAAGTCGGCAACTGAAATTGTATTCATATTTGAACTTTTGAATTTTAAAAATAAACAGTCTAACTATTGTTGGATGGAATCTCGAATTGCTTTTACTGGTGCTACTTTATCTAAAACTAAATTGATAGAGGCCCCCTTGGAGATGGCATTTTTAATTGGCATCCCTAAAGAATCTATTTGACTACCATAAACACTTGGACTTTGGTCAAATACAAATGCAGAGGCACTGTCAACTATCGAACCATTGACAGCAACTACGCCAAGATTTAATCCTAAACTCAATAACTGCGCTTTGGCTTGTTCATAAGTTAAACCCACTAAGTCTGGCATGGTCATACCTGCAGAAGCACCTCCATCCCCTACTAAAAAATGAATCAAAGTACCAGAAGGTATTTTTGAGCCAGGAGCAATGGGTTGTCCATTGACTAACTGGTCAATCACCACATTTTTATTTTGATCTGGCACCATTTGTATTGAACCCAATCTTAACCCTAATACTTTTAAATAGGTCTCGGCACTTTTAATAGAAAATCCAACTAGGTTTGGCATATCAACTTGAGGAGCAATCACGCGATTGATTGTCAAGTATACTGTTCTTCCTTTTTTCACAATCTCGTCTGCCTCAGGGGTTTGTCTTAACACTGCATTTCTTGCAAGTGTGTCTACATAAATTGAATCTTGCAATTCTACATCAAACCCCAATGCAGTTAAGTTTTTTTCTGCAGCTGCCACATCTAACCCTAACACTGCAGGTACTTTTTCTGTTTCGCCATTACCAGTGATCCATCCCAAAGAGAAAAAGAAAATAATGAATAAGCAAAATGCTACTCCAAAACCAATGAGCACGTTCATCCACAATGGCTTTTTTAATATGTCGTCAATGAGTTTCAAATTGCTTGATTTTATTTGTGATCTAAACTATCTTCAATAATCCAACCATAAAAATCTGTTAAGTTCCAGCCCATTGCTTTTACTTGCTGAGGAATTACACTTGCTTCACTTTGCCCAGGCACGGTGTTTACTTCCAACATGTATGCTTTTTCGGCAGCTTCATCATAAATGAAATCAATTCTTACAACGCCTCTGCAATTCAATATCGCATATACTTTTTGTGCCGCTGCAGTTAGAGTATCAAACATGGTAGTGGTGATATCTGCTGGTGTGATTTCTTTACTCTTGCCTTGGTATTTTGCTTCGTAATCAAAAAACTCGTTTTCTGTTTTGATTTCTGTGATGGGCAGAACCGTAATCTTTCCCTTGGATTTAAATACACCAATGGTGAATTCCCTTCCACTAATAAATTCCTCAACTAATATCTGTGTATCTTCTTTAAATGCTTTTTCTAATGCAGCAGGTAATTCATTTGCTTGATTTACTTTGCTAATACCAAAACTACTACCACCATTATTTGGCTTCACAAATACAGGCAATGAAAGATTGGATAAAATTTGGTCAGGGCTTAAAGATTGTTCTTTAAATAAATGCAAAGATTTTGCAACACCAATACCACCAAATCCTGCCACAGCCACCGTGTATCTTTTATTAAAAGTCAATGCAGAAGTTGCCGTATCACAACTAGTGTAAGGCAAGCCTATCATATCAAAATAACCTTGTAATTTTCCATCTTCACCCGGTGTGCCATGAATACACATTAAGGCTACATCGAATTTGATTTTTTCGCCTCCTTCTTCAATACTAAAATCGGCTTTGTCAACAGCGACATCTTCACCAACTGCATTCTCATACCACCATCCTGTAGCATGGATATCTATTTGATACACTTCAAATTTTGTTTTATCCAATGCATTGAAAACCGTCTTTGCACTTTTATAACTTATCTCGGCTTCAGAACTATAACCTCCTGTAACCAATGCCACTTTTGTTTTCATAGTATCCACTTTGTATTGGGTCAATGATGCACCAATATTTTTGACAATAAAAAAAGGGAAATGATTCCCTTTTTAAACCATTCAATTATAAATGTAATTTTTCTTTCTTAGCCAATAATTCATCCACGGTTTCTTTGTACAACTCGTCTGGTACACAACAGTCAACAGGACATACAGCAGCACACTGAGGTTCTTCATGAAAACCTTGACATTCTGTGCATTTGTTATGTGTGATATAGTAGGTATCCATTGCCACAGGTGCTATTCTTGCTCCTGCATCCACTGCAGTACCATCCATTAAAGTGTAAGCCCCTTTCAATGAAGTACCATCGGCCATCGCCCATTCTACTCCACCTTCATAGATTGCGTTATTTGGACATTCTGGCTCACATGCGCCACAATTAATACATTCGTCAGTAATTTTGATTGCCATAAAAAATATTTAAATTTTAGAATCGTACTTTTGCTAACAAAGATATATAACTAGCATGAACTTACAAGCAAGAATTAAAGGTTTTGTCGCCCTTGGACAACAGCTTTCAGATCCAAATAATACCCTATTAAATGAAGCAAAATCAGAGGCTTACCGCCAAAATGCTTGGTTTTTACCCGAATTCATAGACCAGGCGATTTTGCAAATCAGGGAGCAGTTTTTAAACCAAACTGCCCTTGAAGCATGGACTGCTGCGTATCCCTCTATTTCAAACGAAGCCACAGCAATAAAAGTAGGTATTGTCATGGCTGGCAATATCCCCTTGGTAGGTTTTCATGATTTACTAAGCACACTTATTGCTGGACATACGGCTATTGTTAAAAGGTCATCTAAAGACCAGGTATTGATGGACTTTATTATAGCCCGTTTAATTGAGATTAACCCTGCATTTGGAGCTCAAATCATAGTGCAAGAACAGCTTAAAAATTGTGATGCCTATATCGCCACTGGAGGCAATACAGCAGGTAATTATTTTGAATATTATTTTGGGAAATTCCCGCATATCATCCGCAAAAACAAGACTTCTATTGCCGTTTTAGATGGCTCTGAAACTTTGTCAGAACTAGCTGCATTGGCAGATGATTGTATGTTATACTATGGAATGGGTTGTAGGAATGTGACCCAGATTTGGGTGCCCGAAGGTTATGATTTTATACCGTTTTTAACGGCCCTTAAAAAATACAATTACTTATTAGACCAACATAAATACAAGCACAATTATGATTATCAATTGGCTTTATTGATGATGGGTAAAAAATTGTATATGGATTCTGGCGGGGTATTAATGAGCGAAAATCCTTCCCCATTTGCCGCTATAAGCCAAATTCATTACCAACAATATCCATTGGGCGTTTTACCAGCATTTAATATGGATGAAATTCAATGTGTGGTTGGAAAAACCCAGCTCCCTTTTGGCAGTTTACAAAAACCACTTTTAGCCCAATATGCAGACGGTGTGGATAGCTTAGCCTTTTTGACTAGCTTATAATAAATGCTACAATGTTGAATTATACTAGGGTGATTATGTAAAATTGTCACTTTCAACAAACTCTTTTCTTTAATTTTTGTTAAACTCCTTTATGGAATTTGTGCCATAATTTCAGCTGTATTAAATTGCAATTGAATTGGTACAGAATTTGTAAAATAATAAACCGAACTAATTCTTTTACTTTAAAAAATAAAAGCATGAATATGAACTTAAAAAATGTAGCAGCCATCATTGGTATTAGCGCATTCACTACCGTGGCAGGTATGTGGGCTTATGGTAAAATTTCAACATCAAATTCAAGTTTTGAAACCGATGGTAAACTGCCAGCAAATTATGCCAGTTTTTTTAATGGCAGTGCCCCAGCCACTACTGTCGACTTTACACCTGCAGCCAATGCAGCCTCTCCTGCCGTGGTCCATATTAAGACCAAGACCAATGCAAAAAAAGTAGAAAGTAACATTCAGAAAAGACAAAGAAATCCTTTTTCTGATTTTTTTGGCGATGAGGATATGTTAGGTGACTTTTTTGGTGGCCCAAGAATTCAACCAGAACAAAGAGCGAGCGGTAGCGGCGTATTGATTACAGCAGACGGCTACATAGTTACCAATAATCATGTGGTGAATGGCGCCGATGAAATTAATGTGACCTTAACGAATAAGAAAACTTATAAAGCAAAAGTGATTGGTACCGATGCAAGCAGTGATATAGCAGTGATTAAAATTGATGCAAGTAGCCTTCCATATTTAATTTACGGCAATAGCGATGAAATTAAATTAGGACAATGGGTTTTGGCCATCGGCTATCCTTTGGATATGGAAGTGACTATTACTGCTGGTATTATCAGTGCAAAAAATAGATCCATTAATATTAATTCAAGACAGAGTGATAAACCTGTTGAATCTTTTTTACAAACAGACGCGGCAGTGAACCAAGGCAATAGCGGTGGTGCTTTAGTGAACACCAGCGGTGAATTAGTTGGCATTAATTCTGCCATTGCTTCACCAACTGGTTCTTATGCTGGATACTCCTATGCGATTCCTGTGAATATGGTAAAAAAAGTAGTGACAGATATTGTAAAATACGGCACAGTACAACGCGCTTACTTGGGCATCTCTTACCCTCAACAGGAATTAAGTGAAGAACAAATAAAGAAATTAGAAACCGACTATAAAGTAAAAATTGGAGATGTTCAAGGGATTGTTGTAACCGATGTATTAGAAGGAGGCGCAGCTAAAGCAGCAGGAATAAAAGTGGGCGATATTCTTACTAAAATAAATGGAACAGCAGTTACCTCTTCTCCAGAACTACAAGAGCAAATTGCCAAATACAAGCCGAATGACAAAATCACCATCATCTTAAAAAGGGATAATAAAGACCTTACACTCAATGCAACTTTAAAAGCTAAACTAGGCAATACTGATTTAGCAAGCAGCAGCAAAGCAGCCGAAAAATTAGGTGGCAAACTGGAAACCATTGATAAAGCCACTGCAGAAAAAAATGATGTAGAAGGTGGTGTCATGGTGAAAGAATTAGGGAATGGTATTTTAGGAAAGAGTAGAGTTGAAAAAGGCTTTGTGATTACGCATGTAAATGATCAACCAGTTAAGAATACGGAGGAGTTTTATGAAGCTTTAAAGAAAATAACAGGCGCAACTGTTAAACTTTCAGGCGTATATCCTGGCTTCTTTGGGAACTATGCTTTCATGTTGAATTTGAATGAATAAGTATACTAAAAATAAAAAAGGCACTCAATTGAGTG
>CAINOI010000010.1 GCA_903851465.1 uncultured Bacteroidota bacterium | reverse complement strand
TTTTTCATACTTTATATATTTATAGTCAAATATAGAAATTAAATTTGGATAGCCGTTAAGCCTTATGCCTCTTTTCCAATATTTTAACAACATCAGTCAATTTAAATCCCTTAGCCTGCAGCAACATTAAATAATGGAAAAGAAGATCGGCAGATTCTTCTAGAAATAATTCGTTGTTTTGATCTTTTGCCTCAATCACAACTTCTACCGCTTCCTCACCTACTTTTTGCGCAATCTTATTGATCCCTTTGGCAAATAAACTTGCCACATAAGAACTATCAGGGTCAGCAGTTTTTCTTTGCTCAATGACTTGCTCCAATTGGACTAAAAAATCATGCGATTCAACTGCATTATCCGACCCCCAGCAAGTATCTGTTCCAGTATGACAAACAGGTCCAACTGGATTGGCTTGAATTAATAAAGTATCCTGATCGCAATCCAATGCCATGCTCAAGTAGTTTAAGCTATTTCCACTCTCCTCGCCCTTGGTCCATAACCTATTTTTTGAACGGCTAAAGAAAGTGACTTTTTGCAAGGAGATGGTTGCATCCACTGCAGCCTGATTCATAAAGCCTAACATCAACACTTTTTTGGTGGATGCATCTTGTACGATTGCAGGCACCAAGCCATCGGCATATTTTGTAAAATTGATATTCATATTAGTCGGCATATTATAAGTGAAATAAATTGATTCATGATTTTATAGATTGATTAAATGAATGAAAGATAAATCATCTATTATGTAAAGTTTTTAAATTCTAATTGCAATGCCTTTTTGGTTAAGATATTCTTTTAAATCGGGGATGGCCAATTCTTTATAATGGAAAATACTTGCCGCCAATGCCGCATCCGCTTTACCCTTTGTAAACACATCATAAAAATGGGCTGCTGTTCCACCTCCACCAGAGGCAATGATTGGAACAGGTAAATTTTCTGCTAATTGGGCTGTGATGTCTAATGCAAATCCTTGCTTTGTTCCGTCATGGTTCATCGATGTCAACAAAATTTCTCCTATCCCTAAATCTACTGCTTCTTTTGCCCAGTCTACCACCAATTTATTCGTTTTAGTCCTGCCCCCATTTAAGTATACATACCAATTATTGTCAGCCTCACATTTTGCATCAATCGCGAGTACAATACATTGGCTCCCAAACTGCTTTGCAAATCGACTAATTGTTGTAGGATCTAAAAATGCTGCGGTATTGATTGAAATTTTATCTGCTCCATTTTGCAACAAGACACGCACATCCTCTTCTGTTTTAATACCTCCTCCCACCGTGAATGGAATATTGATATGATGGGCAATTTTATTCACCAATGCACTCAAAGTTTTACGGCCTTCGATGGTTGCTGTGATATCTAAAAAGACCAGCTCATCTGCACCTTGACTGGCATAGAATGCTCCAAGTTCAATAGGATCGCCCGCATCTCTGATTTGCTCAAAGTTGACGCCTTTGACAGTGCGGCCGTCTTTAATATCCAAACAAGGTATGATTCGTTTTGTTAACATAATTTCAATAATACTGTACCATGAATTAGGTTGCTTTTAATGACACAATTTTAAAATGTAGAAAGTTCCTTTAAAGTTATTTTATTTTCATAAATCGCTTTCCCAACAATGGCAGCTGAACATCCAATCGTTCTTAATTCCTCCAAATCTTTTAGCTGACTAACGCCTCCACTTGCAATCAATTGCAATGTTGGATGCTGAGCTATTATTTTCTGATAGAGTGCAATGGATGGGCCTTCTAGTTTTCCATCTTTTTGTATATCTGTACAAAATAATTGAGTCACTCCTTTGTTCATATAAGATCCTATAAATTCATAGACATCTATCGTTGTTTTTTCAAGCCATCCTCCCACTGCAATCTTTTCTTCATACACATCCGCACCTAACATAAAAACCGCGGCCCCAAATCGTTCAATCCATTCTTCAAAAATAGCCCTTTGCTTTACTGCAAGGCTACCAATAGTTGCAAAGGCCGCTCCAGTATCAAGCACTGTTTTTAAAGTCGCTTCTGTTTTAATGCCCCCTCCAAAATCAATGACTAAATTAGTTTTATTAGCTATCTTTTCAAGCACTTTCCAATTCACCACCGCACCAGCTTTTGCGCCATCTAAGTCTACTAAATGTAAACGCATTAAACCAGCCCCTTCAAATTGCTTGGCCACTTCTAAAGGGTCTTCATTGTAGATTTTCTTTTGGGCATAATCGCCTTCTGTTAATCTTACGCATTTCCCTTCTATGATATCTAATGCTGGAATAATTTGCATGTATTTTTATGATTTTAGCGCTAAGAAATTTTGAATGATTTGTTCCCCAACTTCGGCAGATTTTTCGGGATGAAACTGTACCCCATAAAAATTATTTTTTTGCAAAGCACTGCTGTAGGGCTGAATATAATCTGTCGTAGCAATCGTATTATTCCCTATTCCAGCATAAAAACCATGTACAAAATAAGTAAAGCTATTTTCTGGGACTCTATTGAATAAATCAGTTTTTAAATGACTTATATTATTCCAGCCCATCTGTGGCACTTTAGTTGTGTTTTCAGTTGCTTTAAATGCCAATACCTGCTCTTCAAAAATACCTAAACAGTTAGTGTCGTTTTCTTCTGAGTGTTGACACATCAATTGCATGCCTAAGCAAATGCCCAAGACAGGTTGTTTTAATGAAACAATCAGTTGATCTAAATTTCTTTCCTTCAAATAAGCCATCGCTGTACTCGCTTCACCTACTCCAGGAAAAATGACTTTGTCTGAAGCTTGAATCATCGCTGGGTCATCTGTCACTGATGCAGTTACACCTAGTCGCTCTAAAGCATAAAGCACAGACTGGATATTACCTGCATTGTATTGTATGATAGATAGATTCATTTTTTGTTTATGGATTTAGTTGCTTAACACCCCTTGTAAAAATGTTTTAGTGGTTGTTTCCACATCCTTTCCTTTGGATAAGGCTTGTATATAAGCTGACCCGATGATAGCTCCATTTGCAAAAGCATTCACTGCATCAAAACTGGCTTTATCTTTTATACCAAACCCTACTAAGAACGGATTTTTTAATTGCATAGATTTTAATCTTTTTAGGTAGACTGCTACTTTAGAAAAATCCTTATCTGTTCCCGTGGTTGCAGATGAACTAACTGCGTATAAAAATCCTGAACTTAAACTATCTAACTTTCTCAATCTAGTTTCTGGTGTTTCTGGTGTGACTAAAAAGATGAAATCTAAATCATTTAATTTAATTGTTGCACCATACACTTGTTCAAATTCATACAAAGGTAAATCGGGTAAGATCAATCCATCCACACCCACTGATTTTGCTTTTTTACAAAAATCCTCAAAACCATATTGTAAAATAGGATTCATATAGCCCATCAATACCACTGGGATATGAATAGTAGTTCTCATAGTGGCCAATTGTTCAAACAAAGTATCAATAGTCATCCCATTGTTAAGTGCTACTAAACTACTTGATTGAATCACTTCTCCGTCTGCGAGTGGATCACTATAAGGCATACCTAATTCAATGATATCAGCCCCATTTTTTTGTAGACTTTCCATGACTTCCAATGTACTATTCAATTGAGGATAGCCTGCAGTGCAATACACATTTAAAACGCGTGTATTTTTTTGTTCAAATAATTCAGTTAACCTTGACATATAATTTTATTTTAAAGAAGCATCATTTGAATGCATCCATATTAATGATTATGCTTTCATATCCATTGCTTGCATATAAGTCGCTAAGTCTTTATCCCCTCTTCCACTCAAGCAAACAATCACTATGTCTGTTGGTTTTAAATTCATTTCAGGTAAAACAGCGAATGCATGTGCGGTTTCTAATGCTGGAATAATGCCTTCTATTTCTGACAAATGAAAGGCCCATTTAAGTGCATCTTCGTCTGTAGCACTCATAAATGTACCTCGCTTACTTTCATATAAAAAAGCATGCAATGGTCCAATGCCAGGATAATCCAAACCAGCAGAAATACTATGTGGCTCCACTACTTGTCCATCCTTGGTTTGCATCACAATACTTTTACTACCATGCAAAATACCTGCACTACCTAATTGGGTAGTGGCTGCACTCATGCCAGAATGTACCCCATGACCAGCTGCTTCTACAGCGACTAGCTCCACAGTAGGTTCATTTAAATAATGGTAAAAAGCACCCGCGGCATTGCTACCACCTCCTACACAAGCGACCACATGCGTTGGTAATGCAGATCCGGTGACTGCTTCTAATTGTGTGCGCATTTCTGCACTAATGACACTTTGAAAACGAGCAACCATGTCTGGATAAGGATGCGGTCCTACCACACTTCCAATAATATAATGTGTGGTATCTGGTTCATTGATCCAAGCACGGATAGCTTCATTGGTGGCATCTTTTAAAGTCTTGCTTCCACTTACAGCAGGTACCACTTTAGCACCAAGCATTTTCATTCTGGCCACATTTGGTGCTTGTCGTTCGATATCTTTTTCACCCATATACACCACACATTCCATTCCTTTTAAAGCACAAACAGTCGCCGTGGCCACACCATGTTGACCAGCACCAGTTTCTGCAATGATTTTCTTTTTACCCAATCTTTGTGCTAATATAATTTGACCAATCGTATTGTTGATTTTGTGTGCACCAGTATGACAAAGGTCTTCGCGTTTTAAATAAATTTTTGCACCAATTTCTGCACTCAATCGCTCTGCATAAAATAAAGGCGTTGGCCTTCCCACATAATCCTTCAATAATGCAGCAACTTCGGCTTTAAAAGCAGGATCCTCCATGATCTGCAAATACTGATGTTTCAATGTCTCTACATTACTGTAAAGCATTTCAGGGATATAGGCGCCACCATATTGCCCGTAATACCCTTCTTCACTTGGTTGCTGATAATTGGTTAGTTCGTTAAATAAATGCATTGATAAAGATTTTAATTTTTTCTAAATTTTTAACCCCTGGTGCTACTTCAAATTGACTATTGATATCCAAAGCAAGCAATGCTTTGCCCGCTTTTGTTTTTTCCATCACTTGTATCCCTTGTATGTCGTTGGGACCAATGCCCCCACTCAGAAAATAGGGTTTAGGTATGGCTGATCCTTTGATTAATTCCCAATTAAAATGCTGCCCAGTACCGCCATACAAAGCACTATCCGTATCAAATAAGAAATAATCAACACATGCTTCATATGCTGCAAAATCCGGCACAGCTGCACCCACTCTAAATACTTTAATGGTTGCAATTTTTTGACGAACTGCCTCACAATACTCAGGTGTTTCGTCTCCATGCAATTGAACTATATCTAATTCTGCTGATGCAACTATCTGCAGTAATTGATCCAATGGTTCATTCACAAAGACCCCCACTTTTTTGACGCCTGTTGGTTTAAAATTAGCTAAATTAGTCAGGCTCAATTTTTCTAAAACGTATCGTTTAGATGCTGGATAAAATATAAAGCCAATATAATGTACCCCCATTGCTTGCAATGCAGTTGCCTGTTCTAAATTTGTAATGCCACATACTTTAAATTGCATTGGTGTCCGTTTTAATTGATCTAACAAATGCTTCAAATGCAGCAGCAGGATTTGCTTGCTTCATAAAATATTCTCCCATTAAAAATCCATCAAAGCCTTCTTTTTTTAATGATTTAAAAGTCTCTACACTATAAATACCACTTTCGGCGATACTTAAAATGCCTTTAGGTAATTGATGCTTCAGTTCTAAACTATGTTCAATATTGACTTCAAAAGATTTTAAACTTCTATTATTGATTCCAACAAAATCTACAGTATCCGAAATATGTCCAAGCTCGGTTGCGTCATGTATTTCCAACAACACTTCCAATCCTAGACTTTTTGCAAACTTGGCTAAAGAGTGGGTTTCAGTTGGAGTTAAACAGGCTGCAATTAATAAGATCACCGAAGCGCCATAGGCTTTTGCTTCTATTAATTGAAATTCATCTATAATAAATTCTTTTCTTAATACTGGTATTGGATTTTTTACTGCAATACTCAAATCATCTATAGTTCCGCCAAAAAATGTCTTATCAGTTAATACCGAAATGCCTGCTGCCCCAAATTGCGTGTAAGCATTTGACACATCCGCTACCAAAGCTGTATCATTGATCACGCCTTTGGATGGTGATTGTCTTTTAAATTCTGCAATGATGCCGGTCAAAGATGGATACATTAAATTCGATTTCAATGACTGGATTTGACTAGTAAACAATGGCATTCCCTCTAGCTGTGCTGTGCTCACCTGAGTTTTCCTTTCGGCAACTTCGATTTTTTTATGCTCGACAATTTTAGCAAGGATATTGGTAGACATTATTGTAAATTGATTAATTGATTTAAACAATTGTTGGCAGCACCAGACTCTAAACTCTTCACTGCAGCCTGAAAAGCAGCTTCATAATTCTCATATTGTCCAGTGACCTGAAGCGCCATTGCTGCATTGGCTAATACCACTGCATTTTGTGACCAGCTTCCATTGCCTTGGATGATTTTTTTAAACAATCCCGCCGCAGCTTCAACCGTATTACCCCCATACAATTCTTCAGGGAATACCTTGCGTTTTCCTAACTGATAAGGCGTCATAATAAACTCCCCTTTATTGGAAATGATTTTAGTATCGGAGGTCAATGAAATTTCGTCATACCCATCCAAACTATGGATCAATGTAAATTCATTTCCTAAAGATTGCATTACATAATTGTATAACCTTGCCATTTCTAGATTATACACCCCAATCAATTGATAGGCGGGCTTGGCAGGATTCACGATAGGACCTAGCATATTGAAAAAAGTCCTTAGCCCCATATTTCTTCTAATTGGACCTACTGTTTTTAATGCAGGATGAAATAAAGGAGCATGTAAAAAACAAATGCCCGCTTCTTTGACTTCTTTGGATAATGCCGTTTCGTCATTTTTAAATACATAGCCAAGTTGCTCCATTACATTGGATGAACCACTTACACTAGATGCACCATAGTTACCGTGTTTCACAACTGGCTGACCTGCCCCTGCCACAATAAAACATGCTAAAGTAGAAATATTGAATGTGTCTTTACCATCTCCTCCAGTACCAACAATATCTATTGCATTGTCGATACCTAAATTCAATGGCACTGCAAGAGAAAGTAATGCATCTCTAAAGCCCATTAACTCATCAATGGTAATACTTCGCATTAAAAACACAGTCACAAATGAAGTCACTTCATGTTCATTATATGCACCTTGTGCTATTTGCACCAACACCTCCTTAGCAGTGTCTCGACTCAAGGTCTTATGTTCAAATAAATATTGTAAAATCTTTTTCATCTAATTATTTTATTATTGTTTCAACCAGTTACCAATGATCTTAGCACCTTCTGGAGTTAAGACACTTTCAGGATGATATTGTACCCCTTTGACATCGTATTTAGTATGCTCCAAGGACATGATATAACCTTCTGCATCTTTTGAAGTTATTTTTAATTCGGCGGGTAAATCATTTTCATTCACCACCCAGCTATGGTATCTACCTACTTGAAAAGTTCTTGGAAGTCCTTCAAATAAAATAGGATCACCAATCAATTCAACAGCCGTTGCTATTCCATGATACACTTTAGATAGATTGGTTAAACTGCCACCAAAAGCTTCTGCAATGGCTTGCTGTCCTAAGCAAACACCTAAGATAGATTTAGTTGCACCGTAGGCTTGAATCAAAGGAAGGAGCAAACCAGATTCCGATGGAATACCCGGCCCAGGAGATAATAAAATTTTATCATAGGCCTTGACATCCTCCAAAGGAATTTCATCGTTTCTGAATACCTCCACAGAAGCATTAGATTGTTCCTTGATCAATTGAACTAAGTTATAAGTGAATGAATCGTAATTGTCAAATACTAATATTTTCATTGGATCTATTTTAAATTTTTTCAGCCAATACAATAGCTGTTTTCAATGCGTTCAATTTATTGTTCACTTCCTGTAATTCACTTTCTGGGTCACTTGCTGCTACAACACCTGCGCCAGCTTGGTAAGTCAATGTATTTTGTTGACTTAAGAAAGTACGAATCATAATCGCTTGGTTGCAACTGCCATCAAAACCTACAAATCCAATACAGCCTCCATAATAAGATCTTTTAGTTGGCTCAATACCATCTATCAATTGCATTGCTTTGAATTTAGGCGCACCGCTCAATGTGCCTGCAGGAAAAGTTTTTGCAATTAAATGGAATGGATTGGCTTCTTTAGCCACCTTCCCTTCTACCTCACTCACCAAATGAATCACATGACTATAATAATGTACCTGTCGATATTGTTTCACACGCACTTCAGTGCATACCCTACTTAAATCGTTTCTTGCTAAGTCAACCAACATGACATGTTCTGCATTTTCTTTTGGATCATTCAATAAGGCTTGCGTTCTTTCTGCATCAATGGCTTCGTCGCCAGATCTTTTGAATGTGCCAGCAATTGGATGAACCACAGCTTTACCTTCTTTGATAATGATTTGTGCTTCTGGTGAAGACCCCATTAATTTATAATCGCCATAATCAAAAAAGAATAAATAAGGTGAAGGATTGATACTTCTTAAAGTTCGGTATACATTGAACTCATCTCCACCAAATTGTTGTTGGAACCTTCTGCTCAATACAATCTGAAACACATCTCCACGCATACAATGTTGAATCCCTTTTTGAACTGCGGTACGATAGGCTTCATCGGTATAATTAGAAGATTCAGTACCTACTATACTAAATGGATATTGAGGTACATCTTTATTTTTGATACAAGACACCAACGCATCCAATTCAGAATCGATTCCCTCCATTTTATTTTCACAGATGAATAACTCGTCTTTAAAATGATTAAATGCAATCACGTATTGGTATAAACGATAACGCATCAATGGTATCACTGGCGCGCCTGCCTTAAATTCAATCGTATCAAAAAACGGAATGGCATCATAAGTCGTATATCCATATAAGCCCTGTGCAAAAGCTGCTTCTTTTTGAGTGGAAGTTTGCATTTCAAAATGTTGCATGTAGGCCCAAATACGATCAGGTGCATCTTGCACATTTTTAATGATTTCTTTTTGAGGTTCTTGCTTTGGATATTTGAATTCTATTTCATTTAAACTAGATATTTCAATCCCACCAATCGCATTCACTCCAATAAAGGAATAACTATTTTCGGCAGCATGTGAGTCTGTGCTTTCTAATAAAATGGTATCTCTGAATCGATCTCTCAATCGAAGATAGATGCCAACAGGTGTAAATGTATCGGCTAACATTTTAGTCACCTCAGTTTGTATTACTATTTTTTTCATCTTAAAATCTTAGTTCAATCATTCGTTAAAAAAATCAACCCCGACAGATCCTGTCGGGGTTGATGTATAGCTTGACAATTATGGTCACGAACTTACAATACCCCAACGGAGTTTGTATGCCACCACCAAAAATTGTTTATTGTTTTCATTCGAGTACAAATTTAAGGCATTCGGTATTTTAAACCAAAAAAACCTATTTGAAGTTGCTATTGAATGTTAGGTTTATAAGACTCCTTTGGTGCTTGGTAAAGCATCGCTGGCAGGGTTTCGCTTCACAGCCATTTTGATGGCTTTAGCAAAGGCTTTAAAGATGGCCTCAATCTTATGATGTTCATTATCTCCTCTACAACTGATATTGATATTGGCTTTGGCCGCATCACTAAAGGATTTGAAAAAGTGGAAAAACATCTCGGTTGGCATTTCCCCAATTTTTTCTCGTTTAAACTCTGCGTCCCAAACGATCCAATTTCTTCCACCAAAATCAATTAAGACTTTGGCTTCTGCCTCGTCCATAGGTATCGCAAAGCCATACCTTTCCATCCCTCTTTTATCCACCAATCCTTTTGCAAAAGCTTCTCCTAAGGCAATCCCCACATCTTCAATAGTATGATGCTCGTCAATATGTAAATCTCCGTCACATTGAATTTGCATGTCCAATGCCCCGTGTCTTGCAATCTGTTCTAACATATGATCAAAAAATCCCAACCCTGTGTGGATGGATGCTTCGCCCTTGCCATCTAAATTCAATTCAATATGAATTTTAGTTTCTTTGGTATTTCGATCATGTACCACCGTTCTTAATCCTAATTTCAAAAACTGATAAATCTCTTCCCAATTATTTGCTTCGTAAGCGATAAATGGTCTCAAGGCTGATTCTTGTTCTGTTGTTAAAGCATGTAAATTGGATTTTAAATAAATGGCTTTACATCCTATATTTTTTGCCAATTCAATATCCGACCAACGATCTCCAATCACATAAGAAATACTTAAATCAAATTGAGCATCATCCATCAGATGCTTCACCAATCCCGTTCCTGGCTTTCTGGTAGGCGCATTGTCTTTTGCAAAACTATTATCAATCAATATTTCATCAAATACAAACCCTTCTCCTTTTAAAGTGCGCAACATTAAATCCTGAAAAGGTTGGAATGTCGATGTTGGAAAAGCATCCGTACCTAATCCATCCTGATTGGTCACCATCACTTTATAATAGCCAAATTCGTTGGCTATTTTTTGCATGTTGGAAATTGCACCAGGTACAAAAATGGTCTTATCAATATGATCTATCTGAAAATCTGTTGCTGGTTCTTCTAATACCACCCCATCTCTGTCAATGAATAATATTGGTCGCATTTTTACTTTTACTTTTTTTTATTTCTTCTTTTTAGCTGCCTGCACCTGAGCAACTGTAATTGCACTTGCTTTATTGGACCAACTGTTTCTAATATAGGTTAACAAATCTGCCAATTCATTGTCTTTTAAGTCTGGGCTGGCTGTCATGGCATTGCTATAATAAAAACCATCTAGTGCAATACGTTCGTTGTATCCATAACGAATGATACGAACCAATCTTGCGATATCTTTTCCTACGACATTGGAAGCAGCGTCAAGTGGTGCATTCATATTTGGCACACCCCCACCATCTGCCTGATGGCAAGCTAGACATCGAGTCTCGTAAATTTTTTTACCCTTTTGCATATTTTGTGCATCCGCCTGAACACAATAAAATAATGCGAACATTATCAAGCTTACTATTTTGAATTGCATTGTTTGCATGTTTACTTTTTAAAACTGATTTTAAAAATTGCACCCTTACTGTCATCACTTACATATAAACTTCCATCAGGACCTTCTGCTAAACCACAAGGTCTTGCTTTGGCGCCTCTAGGACTTTTATTATTATCTGCTCCAGCAAAACCATTGGCAAAAATTTCCCATTCGCCAGCAGGCTTGCCATTCTTAAATGGCACAAAAGCAACAAAATAGCCTTCTTGAGGCAATGGTGCTCTGTTCCAAGAACCATGAAAAGCGATGAAAGCCCCTTCTTTATATTTAGCAGGGAATTGATTGCCCTTATAAAACAACAATGCCATTGGTGCCATATGTGCAGGGAAAGCGACCAAAGGATCGAGTGCATTTTTGCCACCTTCTAGTTTTCCATCTCCACCATATTCAGGAGAAAGTATTTTTTTCTTTTGGAATGGATCATAGTAAACATAAGGCCATCCAGCATCGTCACCTTCTTTCATTTCATACATCGTTTCTGCAGGTAAATCTGCATTTTGTGCATCGGTATACATGGTTGGATAAAAAGTATTCAATTGATCGCGGCCATGTTGTGTCACAAATAAACTATTCGTTGTATTGTTCCAATCTAAGCCAATGACATTTCTTAAGCCTGTAGCATATCTTTTACCCTCTGCATAAGATTGATTTTCTTTAGTACCATCAAATTTCCAGATACCACCAGCAGAATCTAAAATTGGACAAGGCATCATGCCTTTAGAACCAACTGATCTATCTTTTTCTTGGCAAGCATTGGAATAAGCACCAATATTCACATAGATATTCCCTTTAGGATCTAAAGTGATCGATTTAGAAGCATGTTGTCTTCTGCTATGTAAATTTTGAATGATTGTTTTAGGCGAAGTTGGATTGGTTACTTCGCCATTGGCGTCTAATTGATATAAGTACACCGCATCATCAGAACTAGCATACAATTGATTCCCTTTCACATAAATACCTGTTCCGCCATATTTTCCCCATCCAGTTATTTTTTCTGCAATGCCATCTCCGTTGGCATCTTCCATACGCACAATACTCTGGCCTGCCTTATTTGCATTATTCAATTTGGCAAACAATACGCCTTTGTCATTGATAGCGATATGTCTTGCAGTACCAATTTGATCGGCAAATAAAGTAGCAGAAAATCCAGTTGGTAATTTTAACCCTGCATTATCTTGTGCATTCACTGACAAAGCAAATAAACAAGCCAATAAAAAGTTGCTTAATTTATACATGATGATTGATTTTATTTTAAAATAATTAGTTTAAAGTTAATTCAAAAGTTTGGGTTATCCATTCATACATGGCGTCTACCAGTATGGTATTTTCTTGTTCTGTACCAACTGTGATCCTAAGACTATCTTCACACAATTCTAAAGAAGACCTATCTCTAACAATAATGCCTTTGGACAATAAATATTCGTATAATTTTCTTGCATGTGGAATTTTTACTAAAATAAAATTAGTATCCGAAGGAAATACTTGAACCACATGTGGCATAGAGGCAATCACTTGGGCAAGTGCAATGCGCATATCAACCAAAAGAGTTATCATATCATTCACCTGGCCCACTTCTTCTAAAGCTTGCAATGCCAACTCTTGCGTTACAATATTGATATTGTAAGGCGCTTTGACTTTGTTCATGTACCCAATGATACCAGGGTTAGCAAAACACATGCCTAATCTCAGGCCTGCTAATCCCCAGGCTTTACTCAATGTTTGCAAGATTACTAAATTTGGATAATCTATCAAGGATTGAACAAATGACTTTTGTTTTGAAAAATTAATATAGGCTTCATCAATGACCACGATGCCATCAAAATGATTCAAGATGGTTTCTATATCAATGCGATCTAAAGAATTACCTGTTGGATTATTTGGAGAGCAAATCCAAATGATTTTAGTACGCTCATTTACCAATTGTTCAATATGTGCCACATTCAATTGATAGTCGGGCAACAAAGGCGCCTTCTGTATGGTTACATTATTAATATTTGCACTTACTTCATACATTGGATAAGTTGGAGGACAAATAATGATATTGTCTTTCCCTGGTTCACAAAAAGTTCTAAATAAAATGTCGATACATTCGTCACTACCATTGCCTATGAAAATTTGATTGGCTGCAATTTGCTTTACAAAAGCCAATTTCTCTTTTAGTTTTTGTTGATAAGGATCGGGATATCGATTGCACCATTTCGTTAAAGGAGAGCCCAAACTATTTTCGTTGGCATCCAATAAAATTGTAGCATCACCAGTATATTCATCTTTGGCAGATGAATAGGGCTTTAATGTTTTTATATTAGGCCTCACCAATTTATCTAATTCAAATGCCATAGTTCACTTTTAAATCGTCCTTAAAATTACATTTTTGATTCTATATCTTTCACTCTAATTGCAACAGCTTGGGCATGGGCTTCCAATTGCTCGCCTGTGGCCATTTGAATGACTGTTTGTGCTATATTTTTTAACCCCATCTCGGTCAATTGCTGGAAAGTGATTTTTTTAACAAAACTATCCACACTCACCCCACTATAAGCTTTTGCATGGCCATTGGTGGGTAAAGTGTGGTTGGTGCCGCTGGCATAATCCCCCACCGATTCTGGAGAATAATTACCAATAAAAACCGAGCCAGCATTGATGATTTTTTCAGCGACCACTAATGCATTATCTACCGATAAAATAAGGTGTTCTGGGGCATAAGCGTTGATCAACTGAATGGCGTCTTCTCTTAATGCAATCACAATCGCTTTTGAATGTCCCAATGCTTTGTTTGCAAAATCTGCTCTTGGCAAGTCTGCTAATTGACGCTCCAATTCTAATTGAACTTGTTCTACAATATTTTTATGACTTGCTATCAATAACACTTGGCTGTCTGCACCATGTTCGGCTTGTGATAATAAATCTGCTGCCACGAAAGCTGGCACTGCTGTTTCATCAGCATATATACAAACTTCACTCGGTCCTGCTGGCATATCAATTGCTACACCTTGTTGTTGCACTAATTGTTTAGCCGCTGTCACATATTGATTACCTGGACCAAAAATCTTAAATACTTTAGGAACTGTAGCTGTGCCGTATGCCATTGCAGCGATAGCTTGTGCACCACCAATGGTATAAATTTGTTGGATGCCTACAAGACCTGCTGCAAATAAAATAGCTGGATCAATTGTACCATCTTTTCTAGGAGGCGTGCATAAAATCACTTCCTTACATCCTGCTAGTTTTGCTGGAATGCCCAACATCAACACCGTTGAAAATAAGGGTGCCGTGCCCCCAGGAATGTAGATGCCCACTTTTTCAATGCCCACCGATTTTCTCCAACACCAAACGCCAGGCATGGTTTCTATTTTTTCTTCTTTCTTAAGTTGTGCTTGATGGAAAATCTCAATATTGACTTTTGCAGATTGGATTGCAGCCTTTAACGCTGGAGCAACCAATGCATCCGCTGCAGGTATCATAGCAGGATCAATTACAATCGTTTTTAATTGCACTTGATCAAATGTTTCACTCAATCTAAACAGTGCTGCATCTCCTTCCATAGCAACCGCATCTAAAATAGATTGCACTTTTGGCAGTAATAATGCTGCGTCAAAATTTGGGCGTTTCAATAATGCCTCCCAGTCCTGCTGTATTGGTTCTTCAAATACTTGCATCTTATAAAATCATTTTTTCGATAGGCATAACCAAAATACCTTCGGCTCCTAACGCTTTTAATTGTTCAATTAAATTCCAAAAATCTGCTTCTTCAATCACCGTATGTAAACTGCTCCAACCCGCTGTTGCCAATGGAACAATGGTAGGACTTTTCATGCCTGGTAAAATGGCAATGATATTGTCCAGTTGTGCATTAGGTGCATTCAATAAAACATATTTATATTTTTTTGCTATTTTAACCGACTCTATTCGGAATAATAAGCGCTCTAAAATAGGGACTAATTCAGCTGTAAGGTTATTTCGTTTAACTAAAACCGCTTGTGAGTGTAAAATTGTTTCCGCTTCTTTCAATCCATTCATAAATAAGGTAGATCCGCTACTCACTAAATCACAAACCACATCAGCTAAGCCAATACCAGGTGCAATTTCAACACTTCCACTAATCTCATGAATTTCTGCTGTAATTTGGTGCTCATCCAAATATTGTTGCACCAATACAGGATAGCTGGTCGCAATTTTCTTGCCTGCTAAAAATTGAGGACCAGTAAACTGCTCGCCTTTTTGAATGGCAAAACTCAATCTGCATTTTCCAAAGCCAAGTGCATAAGCCACTTCCACTTTTTTAGCTTTTTCAAACAACACATTTTCTCCCACAAAACCAATATCTGCTACACCATCTTGTACATACTGAGGAATATCGTCGTCTCTTAAAAAGAAAACTTCGATGGGGAAATTGCTTGACGCTGCTTTTAATTGATTGTTACCATTGCTAATATCGATGCCGCATTCATTTAAAAGACGCATGGAATCTTCATTTAATCTTCCAGATTTTTGAATCGCTAATTTTAATCTCATATACTATTTATAAAAATTAAAAGGGCTTACTATGTAGTAAGCCCTTTGTTTAATATTGATACATACCAACATCTACAGCTTACCTATTAGATAGCAGATGAAAATGATGGATATGATTATTGAATAACATGGTGCAAATTTACGGCCCTTTTGTAAAATCCCCAACTAAAACACCATAAAATACCTAATTTAGACAAGTAAACACGTATTTATACTCGTACAATCCTTTTATGCATCCATCTAAATTATTCTCCTCGCTTTTATTATGTCTATTTGTTTTGGCAAGTTTTGGTGCACAAAGTCAACAAATCGACAAAACGACAAAAGTGAACAAAGCGGCAAAGATGCAATTGGTTTGGTCCGATGAATTTAATTACATAGGCTTTCCTGATCCTACAAAATGGAATTATGATGTGGGTGGATGGGGATGGGGCAATAATGAATTACAATATTATACAAAGGATTCGCTGGGAAATGCGCGTGTGGGAAATGGATTGCTTACTATAATATTGAAGCAACAAAAAATGGAGGATAGAAAATATAGTTCTGCAAGGTTAGTAACTAAAGGAAAAGGGGATTGGACTTATGGAAGAATAGATGTTCGTGCAAAATTACCAAAAGGCTTAGGCACTTGGCCAGCCATATGGATGTTAGGATCTACCACCCCATTGAAATGGCCTGATGATGGAGAAATTGATATCATGGAGCATGTGGGTTTTAACCCGGGATTTATACATGCCACCACACATACAAAAAGCTTCAATCATATCATTGGCAATCAAAAAACAGACACCATCGAAGTGAAAGATTTTGATACCCAATTTCATGACTACTCAGTGATTTGGAATAAAGACAGTGTGACAATTTTATTAGATAATAATGCCTACTATACTTATAAAAACAATGGCACAGGAAAAGCTGCTTGGCCTTTTGATGGACCAATGCATTTATTATTAAATATTGCATTCGGCGGAAATTGGGGTGGCGCAAAGGGGGTCAACGATGCGATCCTGCCTGCAAAAATGGAAATAGATTATGTAAGGGTCTATCAGTTAAAATAAAATAATGGAAGGTTACTTTGCATCAAACCATACTGGCTTATCTGTAATACCATCCCCATTGTAATTGATGCATAATTCTTCGTCCACGGCAATTGCGCGCTTTGTTTGAATTTGAATGGTCTTATGTTCAAAATCCATCTCGTAGTTACAATTCGCATCTACAGCATGATTATAGATAGATGCATAGCCCAATGCCACTGCTGCTTGTTTTTCATCTATCCCCCATTCAAAAATATAATCATGTAATAATGTGGTGTCTACTGTTGCACGGTCTGCTTGATTTAACACAATGACTGGCGCAATTTCAATGGTTGTTCCAGCAGGAATTGCCTCGGTCGTAAAAACCCCTCTCCCCCGCTGAGCCGTCTCCATTATGTATAAAATTGGTAATATCATTGTATAAAGTTAGCATATCCTAGTATGATTTCGTAATTTGCAGCCATGTCAGCCGAATTAGAAGACGAAATCATATTATCAGAAGTTTTTTTAGAGATTCTCTCTAAAGAAGACATGCCGCTTTTAAAGGAATTTTTAGACGAGCAAAACATCAGTGATGTGGTGGAGCTAGTGAATGAATTTCCTGAAAACGAAGGCTTGATTATTGATACAATGACCGTGCATCGTGCGGTAAGCGTCTTCAAACTATTGGACATTAATCAGCAGAAGGACATCATTAAAGAACTACCTGCAAGAAAGACAGCGAAGATCCTAAATGAATTGCCTCCAGATGATCGAACTGACTTTTTTGAAGAATTGCCAAAAGCTGCTATCCGTGACCTCATCAAATTATTGGATCCTGAAGAACGTAAGATCACTTTATCACTTTTAGGCTATCCAGATGATTCAGTGGGTCGTATGATGACGCCTGACTATGTCTATGTTTTCCCGCATTATACTGTGGCGCAAGTATTAGACAATATCAGAAAATATGGAAAGAACTCAGAGACCATTGATGTCATTTATATCATTGATGAATTGGGTTGTTTGGTAGATGACATTCGAATTAGAGATTTATTATTAGCAAAACCAACTGATATTGTTAAAGACATTATTGATGGCAGGTATGTGGCATTAAATGTGTATGACGACCAAGAGCATGCTAGTCAGGTATTTAAAATGAATAATAGGGTTGCGATTCCTGTTGTCGATGACAACGATGTGCTTTTAGGCATTGTGACGATTGATGATATATTATGGGTAACCAACGAGGAGTTCAGTGAGGATATGCAAAAGATGGGAGGTACCGAAGCCTTGAACGAACCATACTTAGACATGTCCATCTTTAATTTATTCAAAAAAAGAATCACCTGGTTGGTGGTTTTATTCTTAGGTGAGATGTTGACCGCAACTGCAATGGGTTATTTTGAGGGTGAGATTGCTAAAGTGATTGTGTTGACTACATTTATCCCATTGATTTTATCAAGTGGTGGTAATACTGGTTCACAAGCTTCTACTTTAATTATACAAGCCATGTCAGTGGGTGAAATCACGATCGAAGATTGGTGGAAAATTTTAAAAAGAGAAATTCTAAGTGGCTTATTGTTAGGTTTAGTTTTAGGTGTGATTGGCTTCTTTAGAGTTATGGCTTGGCATTATATTGCTCCAGGATTTTATGGAGAACATTGGATTTTAATTGCCTGCACAATCGGACTAACCTTAGTGGGTGTTGTTATCTGGGGTACTATTACAGGATCTATGTTGCCAATGGTTTTAAAAAGACTAGGCGCCGATCCTGCCGTTTCATCCGCACCATTTGTTGCTACATTGGTAGATGTTACTGCAATCCTTATTTATTTTGGTCTAGCTTTTTTATTCTTGCAAGGAACCCTGCTTTAATTGTAGGCCATTCCTCTTTTAGTATACTCAATACAATAGAGTCGCGTCTTGTTCCATCACTTGTGGGAAGATGATTGCGCAAAATTCCTTCGACAGTACATCCTATTTTTTGCATCGCTGCAATACTTCTTTTGTTTCTGTTGTCTGCACGAAATTCCACCCTTTCAAATCCAATTGTTTCAAAGGCAAAATTTAAAAGCAAGAATTTACAGTGTTCATTTAAGCCTGTTCCCCAAGTTTTTTCACTATACCAGGTATAACCCAATTGCGTGGTGCAATGATTGAGTTGTATATCGTAAAATCTAGTGCTGCCCACGAATTTATTTTGTAGTTTATCAAACACTATAAATGGATAGGCGGTTTGTAAACCCCTCGCTTCAACAGCATTATCAAAATATTGCTCAAATTCTTCCTCTGTTGTAATTGGCGTCAAAGCATATTTCCAAAGTGCTGGTTCTTCATTGACATAAGCAGACAGATATACCGAATCGGCCTGTACCAAAGGACGCAATAACACCCGTTCGTCTTCTAAAATAATGTCTGTAGTAGTGTTAAAAAACAATTTGTGATGCATACATTAAATTATTAATGTTTATTTTTGTTTAAATTATTGAATAAAGTTCAAATCATCAAAATATGTGTGGAATCGTAGGTTATATAGGGCATAGAGAAGCATACCCAATTGTATTGAAAGGATTAAAGCGCTTAGAATATCGTGGCTATGATAGTACAGGAGTTGCAATCATTCAAGATGGCAGTTTACAAGTGCACAAGAAAAAGGGGAAGGTTGCTGAACTAGAAGAAGCTGTTGTTGGAAAAAATATGCATTCCAATATTTGTATTGGACATACCCGTTGGGCGACACATGGTGAACCGTCTGACCGCAATGCACATCCGCACTTATCTAACAATGGTAGATTGGCCATGCTACACAATGGTATTATTGAGAACTATACACAAATCAAAACTGAATTACTTTCTAAAGGGTATACTTTTAAAAGTGATACCGATACCGAAGTATTATTGAATTTCATACAAGACATCCAAGAAAATAACAATAGTAATTTAGAAGAAGCATTACGCATTGCATTAAAAAGAATCGTAGGCGCTTATTGTATCTTGTTGATTGATCAAGAAGATCCTGAAACCATCATTGCTGCAAGAAAAGGAAGTCCTTTGGTGATTGGCATTGGAAAAGACGAACACTTTTTAGCGAGTGACGCCTCTCCTATCATCGAATACACCAAAGAAGTGGTGTATGTAAATGATTATGAAATTGCGATTGTGAAAAAGGATGAATTGATTTTGAAAAATTTAGGAAACGAAAAACAAACACCATTCATTCAAAAATTAGATATGGAATTAGCTGCGATTGAAAAAGGCGGCTATGACCATTTTATGTTAAAAGAAATTTTTGAACAGCCTGCCACTATTTTTGATTGTTTAAGAGGAAGATTATTACAAGAGGAACAACAAATTGTAATGGCAGGTGTAGACCATCATTTAGAAGCATTGACCAAGGCTTCGAGAATCATGATTGTAGCTTGTGGTACAAGTTGGCATGCTGGCTTGGTAGCTGAATATATGATTGAAGAATTATGTCGCATTCCTGTAGAAGTCGAATACGCATCAGAATTTAGATACCGCAATCCAGTGATTCATCCCGGTGATGTCATTATCGCCATCTCTCAAAGTGGTGAAACTGCCGATACTTTGGTGGCATTAGAAAGTGCTAAAGAAAAAGGTGCATTTATATTTGGTGTCGTGAATGCAGTGGGCAGTAGTATCGCAAGATTAAGTCATGCTGGTGCTTATACCCATGCAGGACCAGAAATTGGTGTGGCAAGTACCAAGGCATTTACAGGACAATTGGCTGTATTGACCATGATGGCGTTGAAAATTGCAAAGGCAAAAGGCAGTATTTCTGATGAACGCTACGAACACTTAATCAATGAATTGGCATCCGTTCCAGAAAAAGTAAAAACAATTTTAGCAGATACCACAAAAATTGAAGCGATTGCACAACAATACAAAGGCGCTAAAGATTTTTTATATTTAGGAAGAGGTTTTAATTTCCCAATCGCTTTAGAAGGTGCATTGAAATTAAAAGAGATCACTTATATCCATGCCGAAGGTTACCCAGCAGCAGAAATGAAACACGGACCAATTGCTTTGGTAGATGAAAATTTACCAGTTGTTTTTGTGGCCACCAAAGACTTGTACTACGAAAAAGTCGTCTCCAATATCCAAGAAATTAAAGCTAGAAAAGGACAAATTATTGCCGTTGCCACCGAAGGAGATGCCGTCTTGCCTTCTATGTCGGACAATGTGATGTTTGTACCTGATATCGACGAAGTGATTGCCCCATTATTAAGTGTCATCCCTTTACAATTATTGAGTTATTATGTTGGTGTGGCCAAAGGCATTGACGTTGATAAACCAAGAAACCTAGCGAAGTCTGTTACCGTGGAATAGTATGGAAGGGTTGAGTTTGGTTTGAGTGATTTACGACCTGATTTAGGTGGTGTAATTATCACTTGTCGTCCTCCCTTCGGTCGGACTTCATCCCGTAATAGAACAGGGATATTAAAGTTTATCGTTAGTATATGAACCTTTTGT
>CAINOI010000009.1 GCA_903851465.1 uncultured Bacteroidota bacterium | reverse complement strand
CCCTCGAAAGAGGTTTCGGAGGAGAGGTGGATGAGTGGCTGAAATCAGTAGTTTGCTAAACTGCCGTACGGGTTAAACTGTACCAAGGGTTCGAATCCCTTCCTCTCCGCTCTTAAGTTCTTATATTGGATTTTATACCGGTTAACAATATTTACAATGCAAATTGTAATAGGAACGGGAAGTAGCGCAGGCCGGTAGCGCACTTGGTTTGGGACCAAGGGGTCGCAGGTTCGAATCCTGTCTTCCCGACCAAAAAAGAAAGCAATAGCCTCAACGAAAGTTGAGGCTTTGTTATTTCATGAATAAGCGATTCAAGCTCGCTTGAAATCGCGCATGGGTGAAATAACAAAAAGCCTAATGAATGCATTCATTAGGCTTTTGCTTTTATGCTTTTGCACTAAGGGTGAAATAGGATGCCGGAGTGAAACGACGGCAATCACTTTTGCACTAAGGGAAGAAAAGGATCACCGAACGAAGTGAGGTAATCCTTTTATGCTTTTGCACTAAGGGAAGAAAAGGATGCCGGAGTGAAACGACGGCAATCACTTTTTCATTCCCATCAAGCACATTTAAAACTCGACACTGCCCATCTCAATAAACTATTGTTCTCATTGGGCAAATTCAATTTCTTTTTAATATTATATCGGTGATTACGAATGGTCTTTTCAGAGAGGTATAATAATTCAGCGATCTCTCTGCTCTTTTTTTGTTGAGCAATTAAACCAAGTATTCTATTTTCCATTCTGGTTAATCCTCTAATACCTAATTGAATGGTTTCTTCTAGAATTAAAATTTTACTATGTTCCATGGCTTATACATTGTTTATGGTATAAACCTATTACATAAAAAAATATTTCAAATTAAACTAGTTTAAGAAATAGAAAGGAATCCAAATTTCTTAAAATCCTTTAACGAATGCCTGTTTGTTTTGGGATTATTTTTTCAAAATTGGACTTAATACTTCAAATTTTCCATCAATCGCCTGTGCATTGTATTTTAAGCCAAGAATGTGTGCCACCAAAGGATACACGTTTACATTTTCAAAACCATCAATGGTCAATCCTTTTTTAAAGGCAGGTCCCCAAGCCATAAAGCTTGCCCTCATATCCACTTCCTTGTTATCAAATCCGTGTTTGCCTTTTGATGGCTTGCTTGTACCAAGATTAAACACTTGATGAATTGTTTTTGGTACTAAAATAAGATCACCTAATCGGTTAAACTTGTCATCCGATTTTTTATAATGCCAATAGGCAGGCGTTTCATCTAATTTATAAGTATTGAATCGGGTATCTTGTTTTAAAGCTTGATAAGTCGCTTCTATTTTACTCGTATCTTTTGCATACAAATGTAATAAGGCGTCACTCCAAGGAACATTAAAGTCATTTTTATTGACAGCTGCAGGAAGGCCAATTGTATTATCTACATCCACTGTTGTCATACCATGATCTGAAACAAAAACAAAATTGATGGGCAAGTTCAAGGGTGCTAGTGCTTGTTGTAATGCATTGATACTGCTATCTACATACTGCACTGATTTTTTAACTCTAGCATCTTCTGGTCCATAAGTATGTGCATCATGATCTACATCTGGAAAATAAAATGTAATCATATGTGGGCGTCTATCTTCTGGCAGCATCAACCAATTTTTAACTGCTTGGATTCTTGTTCCAATATTCGTTTTATCGTTATAAATATAATGATAGGTCGGTTTAATCCCTTGAATATCTGCTTCTGAAGCCACCCAAAAAAAACTAGCTGATAGCATTTTTTGTTGTTCTGCTAAAACCCACAATGGTGTGCCGCCATACCATTTACCTTCGGATACCATTTTTTTATTGGCCATGCTATATTGTGAACCAGAAGCCACATCAATATAAGTGTTGTCAACCAACCCATGGTGCGCAGGATATAAACCAGTCACGATGGTATAATGGTTGGGGAAAGTGACAGAAGGATAAGAAGGTTGCATGTATTTAGCACGAACCCCTTCCTTACTGATGGTTTGTAAAAATGTTGCTTCGTATTTTTCTGTAAAGTCTGCTCTAAATCCATCCGCTGATATCAAAATTACATAAGGCTTTTTATATTGACTTGGATCGTTTTTGGTCAATGGATTGATCTGCTCTGTGGTGTCTTGAGCTAACAAAGATCCAGCAACAAACAATTGCATTAACATAAAACTAAGGCTACAAAAAAACTTGAATTTATTTTTCATCGTATATGATTATTGAATATTATTATTATCATTTATCTATTTAAAATTTTTTGATGGACCATAATACTTAATTGAACGCTAATAATTGCAACAAGTATTCCGCCTCCTAAATCCATTGGGAAATGTTGTCCTAAATACACCCTTGAATAGGCACAGATGATTGCGTAGATAACTCCAATGGCAAAAGTCCATTTTGTAGGGAATAAATAAATCGTTAACAAGCATAAAGTAAAGGCAGTGGCGGTATGTCCCGAAGGGAAACTATTCCAAGAATGCATCACCACGCCCGGAACAGTATGGATATCACTTAAAGGTATCCCACTTGCAATAGGTCTGCTTATTTTATCCCAAATAAAATTTTTCGGAATTTGAGTAAAAAGTGTTGACAGTAAAAAATTAAGGATAATTAATTTAAGGTCTTTTTTAAACAAAACAACTAAGACAGATAAGTAAGGAATCCAAACCCATCCCTCTGCGCCCCAGGTAGCCCATTTAAAAAATTGGTCAAGGATTGCACCTCCATCTGTATTTAAAAATAGAAACACCGGAATCCTGCCCAAATAAGCACTTGTTGCAATAAGCAAAATGGCACCCAATAGGCTTAGGTTTCTTGCTTTGATATACAAATTTGGTGCTTTATTCAACATGGTTTAATCGGTTTTAGCTGCAGCAAATTTACAAATGTTTCAGCCCCATGTCAACTAATTATAGGAATGGTTGTTATAACTTTACGCCATCCAATGAGAAAAAACAACGATCATATAGAAGTTATAGGTGCCAGAGAGCATAATTTGAAGAATTTTGATCTATCCATCCCTAAAAATCAGTTGGTGGTGTTTACTGGGGTGAGTGGAAGTGGTAAATCTTCACTTGCTTTTGACACCATCTACAATGAAGGGCAACGTCGTTATATGGAGAGCTTTAGCGCTTATGCAAGACAATTTATGGGGGATATGGAGCGCCCAGATGTGGATCAAATTACGGGCTTATCTCCAGTGATTGCCATTGAACAAAAAACAACCAATAAAAATCCTAGGTCTACCGTAGGCACGGTGACAGAATTATACGATTTCCTTCGTTTATTATACGCACGTGCAGGTAAAGCCTATAGTTATGAGACGGGCAAGCCAATGGTACAGTTTTCAGAAGCCGAAATCATTCAGGATATTCAAAAGAAGTTTAAGGATAAAAAAATAAATCTATTAGCGCCTGTTGTTAGAGGAAGGAAAGGACATTATAGAGAACTGTTCGAAGAGATCAGAAAAAAGGGTTTTGTGAAAGCAAGAGTGGATGGAGAGATCATTGAACTAAGACCAAAATTTCAGGTAGATCGTTATAAGATTCATGATATTGAAATTGTGGTAGATCGAATCCCAGTGAACGATGCCATGAAAACAAGACTAGCAGATAGTGTGCAGCAGAGTTTAAAAATGGGTAAGAATTTATTATTTGTTTTAGAAGAGGGGAAAGAAAAAATAGTACAGTATTCCAAACAATTAATGTGTATTGAAACTGGTTTAAGTTATGAGACCCCTTCTCCAAATAGTTTTTCTTTTAACTCACCCTATGGAGCCTGTCCTAATTGTAAAGGATTAGGGAATGTATATGCCATTGACATGGCTTTACTTTTGCCAGATCCTAGTTTAAGTATCAATGGAGGTGCGATTCACCCATTAGGAGAAGCGAGAGAAGCAAGTGTCTTTAATCAAATAAAGCAATTTGCAAGAAAACATAAAATTAGTTTAGATAAAGCGATTCAAGATTTATCTAAAGAACAAATGAATTTAATTTTATTTGGAGATAAAAATATTTCATCCACATTGGACATGGATTTAAATGATGAAAATATCCCCAATGAATTTACCGGAAGTTATGAAGGGATTGTGCCTATGATGAAAAGATGGTTCACTTCCTCTCAAAGCACCGACAATTTAAAAGCATGGGTGGAAGGGTATATGGAACTCAATACCTGTCCTACTTGTAAGGGTGCAAGACTAAAAAAAGAAAGTCTTTGGTTTAAAGTGAATGAATTGAATATTGCCGCATTGAATGAAATGCATTTAAATGATTTGCAACAATGGTTTTTAGACCTACCAAAAAAATTAGATAAAAAAGACACCCAAATTGCGACAGGTATTTTAAAAGAAATCAATGATCGTATTGAATTTTTGATGAATGTGGGTTTGTCTTATTTGTCTTTAAGTAGGCCTTCAAAATCATTGAGTGGTGGAGAGTCACAACGTATTCGTTTAGCGACTCAAATTGGTTCTCAATTGCAAGGCATTACTTATATATTAGACGAGCCTTCTATTGGATTACATCAAAGAGACAATCAACGATTGATTGTGGCGCTCAAACAACTAAGAGATATTGGCAATACAGTCTTGGTGGTGGAGCACGATAAGGATATTATGATGGCTTCGGACTATCTAGTGGATATTGGTCCAAGAGCGGGTATTCATGGAGGGCATGTGGTTGCAGCAGGTACACCAGCTTCTTTTTTGAAATTAAAATCGGACACTGCTTTGTATTTAGCCGGAAAAAAAGCAATTGCTGTTCCTACAGAACGCAGAAAAGGCAATGGTCTATCTATTGAAATTAAAGGCGCTACTGGTAATACTTTAAAGAAAGTGAATGCGAGTTTTCCATTAGGTACTTTGACATTGGTGACGGGTGTGAGTGGATCGGGAAAGTCTACTTTAATTAATGAAACATTATATCCCATCTTATCTCAGTTCTGTTATCATAGTAAGACCAAGCCAATGCCTTATGCCTCTGTGACTGGACTGGAACATATAGATAAAGTGATAGAGATTGACCAATCTCCAATTGGTAGAACACCAAGAAGCAATCCTGCCACTTATTGCGGCTTCTTTACGGATATTAGAACTTTATTTGCTGCTGTGCCAGAAGCTAAAATTAGAGGCTATCAAGCTGGTCGTTTTTCTTTCAATGTGAAAGGTGGAAGATGTGAAGTTTGTGAAGGAGGAGGGATGCGCGTGATTGAAATGAATTTCTTACCAGACGTTTATGTGCATTGTGAAAAATGCGCTGGCAAAAGATACAATAGAGAAACCTTAGAGATTAGGTATAAAGGAAAATCTATCAGTGATGTATTGAACATGACGGTCGAAGAAGCTTGTGAATTTTTCCAAGCAGTGCCATTTATTTATAGAAAAGTAAAAGTATTACAAGAAGTAGGATTGGGCTATATCACTTTAGGACAATCGGCAGTAACATTGAGTGGAGGAGAGGCGCAAAGAATTAAACTAGCCACAGAGTTAGGCAAAAAAGATACAGGTAAAACTTTTTATATTTTAGATGAGCCAACGACGGGCTTACATTTTCAGGATATTCAATTATTGATTGGCGTATTAAATCGTTTGGTAGATAGAGGCAATACTGTTTTGGTGATTGAACACAATATGGATGTGATTAAAATGGCAGATCATATTATTGATATGGGGCCAGAAGGTGGATCTGCTGGTGGATTGGTCCAATTTGTTGGAACGCCAGAACAAATGATCAAAAAATCAAAAACGCATACGGCTAAGTTCTTGGCAATTGAAATGCAGTAACCTCAATAGATACTTTTTTAATTAAGTAAAGCAGGTGCTTATTTTCTGATCATAGGAATATGCTCAATCGCATCTTCGTAATACATCTCTCCAGCTTGTTCCCAACCTAGTTCTCCGTAAAATCTTTTAAGGTACAATTGCGCGCCAATTTTAATGGGGTGTTTACCAAATAATCTTTCACATTCAACAATGGAATATTGCATGAGTGCTTTACCAGCACCAATTCCTCTATGTCTTGGTGATCCAACTACGCGACCGATGCTTTGATAGCCAGGGTAGCTTTGGTCTACATCAAATAATCGAGTAGTCGCAATGAGTTCACCATCCATCCATCCCATGGTATGGTATGCAATTTGGTCATTATTATCCATGTCTAAAAAGACACAGTTTTGTTCTACTACAAATACCTCAGACCTGAGCCTTAATATGGCGTAAAGTTCATCCACATTGAGTTCTGAGAAATGCTTAGTGCTCCATTGTATGGTTGTATTCATTGACATAGAGACAAATTTAAGGTTTTGATCAAACTCTTTGTGCATATTCGCCACAATCCCAATATATTTTTGCAATTTTGCTCAAATTAGAACCCTCCATGAGCAAAAAAGTAGCCATTATAGGTGCCGGTCCAGCAGGTTTAACTGCTGCTTATTTATTAGGCAAAGCGGCACAAGATGTCACTGTATTTGAGAAAGATCCACAATATGTGGGAGGTATTTCTCGAACTGAATCTTATAAGGGGTATCACTTTGATATTGGGGGCCACCGTTTTTTTTCAAAATCAAAAGAAGTAGAAGATTTTTGGACCGAGATTTTATCGGATGAATTATTAGAGCGTCCAAGAAGCTCAAGAATATTTTACAATAAAAAGTTTTTTTCTTATCCACTTGCGGCATTTGAGGCCTTATTAAAATTAGGCATCTTCGAAAGTTTTTTATGTGTGATGAGTTATTTGAAAGCGAAATTATTTCCAATCAAGAATCCTCAAAATTTTGAAGATTGGGTGACCAATCAATTTGGTAAAAGATTGTTTAATATCTTCTTTAAAACTTATACCGAAAAAGTATGGGGGATTCCTTGTAAAGAAATCTCTGCAGACTGGGCAGCACAACGCATCAAAGGCTTGTCTTTGAGTAGTGCGGTTTGGAATGCTTTATTTAAGCCATCTGGTAAAAAGAGCAAGGGAGATGTGATTAAAACTTTGATAGATTCCTTCCGTTATCCAAAACGTGGACCAGGTATGATGTGGGAGGAATGTGTGGTGAAGAGTAAAGCATTAGGTGTGAAAATTGAAATGAATACCGGTGTCAACAAGATTGAAAAAACGGGGGAGACTTGGAAGGTGCATACAAGCAATGGTGCTGTATTAGAAGGCTTTGATTATGTCTTGTCTTCGGCACCAATGCGTGAGTTAATTCCTGCTGTGGCACCTGCATTTAGCGCACCTGTGTTGCATGCAGCTAGCCAATTAAAATATAGAGACTTCTTAACCGTGGTCTTAATTTGTAAAGACCAAGACGCTTTTAGCGATAACTGGATTTATATTCACGAGCCAAATGTGAAAGTGGGTCGTATTCAAAACTTTAAATCTTGGAGTCCTTATATGGTACCTGATCCAGAAATGGCTTGTTATGGATTAGAGTATTTCTGTTTTGAAGGAGATGGATTATGGACCAGCAGCAATGAGGAATTGATTGCACTAGGTACAAAAGAGATTGATCAAATTGGTTTGACCAAGCCTTCGGCAGTCGTAGATGGCTATGTGGTAAGACAACCTAAAGCTTATCCTGTATACGACCACGAATACAAGGATCATTTAAACCTCATTCGTGAAGCATTAAAGGCATACAAAGGTTTGTATTTAGTAGGTCGTAATGGTATGCATAAATACAATAACCAAGACCATAGTATGATGACAGCAATGTTAGCAGCTAAGAATATCATAGCAGGTAAAGAACTATTTGATCTATGGGATGTGAATGAAGATGCAGAATACCACGAGGGTGGAGACAGAGGCGCCGCTTCAGGTATTGTTGGTCGAGCGGTTCCAGAGAAAATTACCAATTAAATGATGGGCACCTGTCGATGACCCGTCTGAAAATAAAAAGTAAAGGCCCCAAATTGGGGCCTTTACTTTTTATGAAGTTCGTTTATTGACTATTCAAAAAGGTGATCGTATTCCTTAACTAATTTCAATGTCATTCGAATATGTAAGATGCCTACCGCTCCAATGACAAATAAGAAGTAAGCAGCAACGCGCATCATCTTTAGTACAAATTGACTATTGAATTCAGGTGGTAAACCAGTTTGCTGCGCTAAAAATTCATCTATGAAACCTATCAAAGTTGCATCATTCGAAAGCAAGATGCTGACAGCGTTCAAAAAGATCAAACTAAACATCAATAAGCTTACATAGGCATTGACTTTAATCCAGTCTTTTAATTTAGTGGTTAAAATTTGCTCCCTTTCAATCCCTAATTTTAAAAACTTAAAACTAGTGAAACTATATAGCACAATACAGGCCATGGCAAACACCAAGATCATGGCACTTGGATTGGCTAGCGCAGAAATCAATAGCATACTATCCATGAATCCGAAAAACAATGCAATAGGTAAAAGTATATAAGTCAATACAAGGTATAATTTCGAAGGTTGTTGCATGGGGCTACTTTAAATTAAGTTTGATATGCAATTCTTCAAATTGTTTGTCATCGATACTACTTGGTGCATCTAGCATTACATCGCGTCCGCTATTGTTTTTAGGGAAAGCAATAAAATCTCTAATACTTTCACTGCCACCTAATAATGCACAAAGACGATCAAATCCAAATGCAATACCACCGTGTGGCGGTGCACCGTATTCAAAGGCGCCTAATAAGAAGCCAAACTTATGTTGTGCTTCTTCTGGAGACATGCCTAAAGCAGCAAACATTTTTTCTTGTAAAGCTCTTTGGAATATACGAATAGAGCCTCCACCAATTTCATTGCCATTTAAAACCATATCATATGCGTTGGCTTTAATACCTGCATAAGGATGTTCTAAATATTTAGCAGCGTCTTTAATTTCTGGCGCATTGTTGATCATGATATCAATATGATCTGGCTTTGGAGAAGTGAACGGATGGTGTCTAGCGACCCAACGGTTGCCTTCTTCGTCATATTCAAATAATGGGAAATCCATGACCCATAATAATTTAAACTCATCCTCTTTTCTAAAGCCTAATTGCTTTCCTAATGCAAGTCTTAATTCACTAATTGCTTTACGTGTTCTTTCCTCTGCACCTGCAAGGATCAAAATTAAATCGCCTGCTTTTGCGCCAGCTGCTGCAGCGATGGCTTTTAATTTATCCTCTGAATAGAATTTATCTACACTGCTTTTGAAACTACCATCAGCATTGCATTTAATGAATACCATGCCTTTCATGCCTATCTGAGGGCGCTTCACCCACTCCGTTAAATCATCTGTTTGTTTACGAGTAAACTCGCTACAGCCAGGTGCGGCAATGGCCACTACCGTTTCTGCTTCATCAAATACTTTAAAATCAACGGCATTGATTAAAGCTGCTTGATCTGCTTTATCAGAAAATACATGCGCCGGCTTTTTTAAATTACAAACCTCCATACCAAAACGAATATCTGGTTTGTCATTTCCATAATGCCACATCGCATCTTCCCAAGTCATGCGCTGAACTGCTTCGGCATAATCGATATTTTTAACATCTTTAAATATGCTCTTAATTAAACCTTCGAACATATTTAAAATATCTTCTTGTTCTACAAAACTCATCTCACAGTCAATCTGTGTAAATTCAGGTTGACGATCCGCTCTTAAATCCTCATCTCTAAAACACTTTACAATTTGGTAGTAACGATCATAGCCACTTACCATCAACAATTGCTTAAAAGTTTGTGGAGATTGGGGTAAGGCATAAAATTCACCTGGATTCATTCTACTAGGCACCACAAAATCTCGTGCACCTTCTGGGGTAGACTTGATTAAAAAGGGTGTTTCAATATCCATGAATCCTTTTTCATGTAAATAGTTTCTTGTAGCACGGTTAACACTATACCTTAATTCAATATTCTTTTTTACAGCGTTTCTTCTTAGGTCCAAGAAACGGTATTTCATTCTAATGTCATCTCCGCCATCTGTATCATCTTGAATAGTGAATGGAGGCACAATCGACGCATTTAATATTTTAAATTCAGTCACTTCAATTTCAATTTCACCAGTTGGTATGTTTGCATTTTTACTTGAACGTTCAATCACTTTTCCTTTTGCTTGTAAAACAAACTCACGACCAAGTGGTTGTGCATCCAATTGCGCCTGCAATGCTTCTCCTAATAAAAGTTGCGTAATACCATAACGATCTCTAAGGTCCACAAATGTGATGGCCCCGAATTTACGAATGGTTTGTACCCAACCTGCAAGGGTAACTTCTTGACCTACGAATTGAATATTTAATTGACCACAATGGTGCGTACGATACATAGATTGCTATTATAATGAATGGTCTGCAAATATAGCCCAAATCCTATAAATTACCGATCTTTGGGCTATGAGTGAAACAAGAATATCTAAGCAGTCTAGACGTGTTATTTTATCAGGTTATTTCTTCTATACTGGTATTTGTTTTGCAAGTTGGGCGAGTAGAATCCCCGACATTAAATTGGCCCTAGGATTGAGTGACGCGCAGTTTGGGGGGATGCTCTTGTTCCTGCCATTGGGTTCTTTTTTAGGGATTCCTATTTCTGGAAGCTTAACTGCGAGACATGGCAGTAACTTAATGCTTAAAATTGCGTCTATTTTATATCCATTGTCCTTGGTCAATATAGGATGGGCAGCGAATACCAATGTGGCACATTTAGGACTGGCCCTTTTTATTTTTGGTATGGTTGGTAATTTATTCAATGTATCAGTGAATACTCAAGCAGTAGAGTTAGCAAAATTATTTGAGAAAAGTATCATCTCTAGCTTTCATGGATTCTGGAGTTTAGCTGGATTTGTTGGTGGATTAGTTGGCAGCTATTTTATTGCAGCATCGTTAACGCCCATGATGCAATTTCTAGTCATGCTTATTTTGGGATATGTCTTTCTTGCTTGCACCCATCAGCATCTTTTACATAGCGCATCCAACAAACAGTCTATCAAAAAAATGTGGACCAAACCAACACCATTGATGTTTCAATTTGGATTGATTGCACTGAGTAATATGATTTGTGAAGGAATGATGTTTGATTGGAGTGGGGTGTTTTTTCAATCTGTTGTAAGGGTGCCTGAAAGTCAGAGGACCATTGGATACATTAGTTTCATGGCATGTATGACCACTGGCAGAATGTTTGCAGACGCGCTAATTAATTATTGGGGCCCCAGAAAACAATTGATGCTAAGTGGTTTATTGGTTTCGCTAGGATTGGTGATTGCTATTCTAGAACCATCCATTATCACAAGTACGATTGGATTTATGTTGGTAGGATTTGGGGTATCATCGGTGATACCAACAATATACGGTAGTGTAGGAAAATCAGCAGAGCCCGGACAAGCAAGTATTGCACTCGCATCCGTATCCTCTATTGGTTTCTTTGGATTTTTAATTGGTCCACCAATTGTTGGATTCTTATCAGGCGCAATTGGTTTAAGATGGGCTTTTTTAACCATCTCCATTTTAGGATTAGTCACTTTTGTTCAATCCTATAGATTAAAAAAATACCTGTAAAATTAAAATTCGCCTTTATGTCTTGGTTTATACCAGATATAATAGAAACCGAGAATTAACATTCCAGTTAAAAATGGTATCATGGCTAAATGTTTTACAGTAAGTCCGTATCCAATAGGAACATGATCTACCTTAAAAAACTCGGTGCACATCCAAAATGAGTTGGCAGAAATCCAAACAGTGATAGCGATATTATGACAAAGTTCTGAAACAATTTGTCTAGTTCTCCAAGCAATGACTATTGAAACAATCATGGTAGGGACAATCATTGAAATACCTAGCCAGGTAAATCCCATACACCAACCAATGTCTTTAAAAATCCAAAATACAATATGCAGGTTTTCCATCCTTCGATACTTGATGGGAATATTGTAATAGTCTTGTTGTTCTTGAGTCATTTTTTAGCTAGGATAAATTATATAAAAGTTGTTGTTGAATTTAAAGATAAAAATTATTAACAGATTTTAATTCGTATTAGTTGGTTTTTTCAAAATTTCTTCAAATCTTTCCAAACTTGCTTCCGGATGAATAGGTGTTCCTGTTTCACAATGCGTAATGAATTGATGCGCAAAATAGGGTGCTAATGAACAACCCTTGGTGCCCATCCCATTACAAATACCTATGGCAGGATGGCTAGGATGTAAGCCCACAAAAGGTCTTCGCTCTTGATTGGCTGGTCGGATACCTGCTATATGGTCCATCACAGTAAAAGGTATCTTCAATAATTGCGTGAGTGCGTCTTCCATTTTTGTTCTAAAATCCTCACTTGGGCTAGCATCCTTAAAATCCCATTCGTAATTGGAGCCCACCCAAAATAGTTGATCCTTCCAAGGGACAATGGTTATATTATTCTTATAGATGGCTTGGTTGGGCAGCCCTTTGATTTCTACGATCAATGCTTCTCCTTTATTGGGTGCAAAGGGCAGCATTTCAAAATAAGGATTTTGCATACTACCAATGCCGTCACAAAATATAATTCGGTTGGCTTGTATGCCATTCCATATTACACCTTCATTGGTGATTTGTAAATCTGCTATATCAAATTTTGCATTTAAGTATTGTTCGTTGTTGATTAATTGTTGACGCCATCCTGCAATCATTAAATTCAAATCGATCCAAACCGTTTGATTGATTTGTCCTGTGCCAAAAGTCGTGTGCATGAAAGCTTCAAAATCGGAAGCGGTATTTTTTTGCAAATACACATTGTCATGTTCGTAACGATAGTCAAAACTTTCTTGCATTTGCAAGGAAGGATGAATCAAGACCACAGGCGTTTCTTTAACAACTGTCAAATTTAATTGATCACCTATGTCCGAATAAGCTTTTAAAGCAAATGGTAAAAAAGTATCAATCATCCATGTCTGCACAATGCGTCTTCCTGTCACTGGATTAATTACCCTACTAGCTACTTGAGAGGCAGCTGCTGTATGGCTATCATTCACCACCATACAAGTTTTCCCCGCTTGTAAAGCATAATAACTTAACCAGGTGCCAACAAGTCCTTGGCCAATGATTAAGTAGTCTACTTTTTTATGAGAGAATGTTTGCTCCAATATTATTGCTTAATATAAGTGGGAATGTCAATGCGAATGCTATCTTTTATGCTGTCTACTTTTGCAACTAATTCAATGCTGAACTTTCCTTTATAATCATTGGGTACCGTAAAAGGAAATTCAGTTTCAAAAATTTCATTCGAGATAGTGGTGAAATATTGAAACGGGAAAAAATTCAAGAACCAACCATCCACCGATTTTTTTGTTTCGGTGTTGAATAAGGCAAATTCAATATGCCCAGTTTGTTCTTTCGTCAATTGATGCTTCACCTGCACTTTTAGTTTGATGGCTTCCCCTAAATACATTTGTGATGGGGTAGTCAAATGAATGCTCAATGGTTTTTGTTGTGCATTGGAAAGCTTAGCAAAAAAAATACAACAAAATAAAATAGAGTATAGAAAGCGCGAGTGCATTTTGAGGTTCATCTTCATGTTCATCTTCATGCTTCAAAAATACAATAAAAAATCCCTTAGCATGGGTATACTAAGGGATTCCTTTATTTCAACGAATTGGTTGATTCTTTGTTCTTTATTTCTTTAAAGCTGCGGCCATTGTTTTACCAATGTCTGCAGGGCTTGCACAAACATGGATACCACATTCAGCCATGATTTTCATCTTTGCTTCAGCTGTATCATCTGCACCACCAATGATGGCACCAGCATGACCCATACGACGACCCGGAGGCGCTGTTTGACCTGCAATAAATCCTACAACTGGTTTTCTCATATTGTCTTTAATCCAATTAGCTGCGTCGGCTTCCATGCTACCACCAATCTCACCAATCATAATGATACCTTCTGTTTCTGGATCGTTCATTAATAATTCAACCGCTTCTTTTGTAGTTGTACCAATGATTGGGTCACCACCTATACCAATAGCAGTTGTGATACCTAATCCCGCTTTCACTACTTGATCTGCTGCTTCATAAGTTAATGTACCACTCTTTGATACGATACCAATTGTTCCTTTCTTAAAAATAAAGCCAGGCATGATACCTACTTTAGCTTCTTCTGCTGTTATCACACCTGGACAGTTTGGTCCAATTAATCTTGTGTGCTTACCTGCTAAGAAATTCTTTGCTTTGACCATATCTTGAACTGGGATACCTTCTGTAATACAAACAACCAATGCAATGCCCGCATCTGCAGCTTCCATAATGGCATCTGCAGCAAAAGCAGGAGGTACAAAGATGATACTCACATTGGCGCCAGTTGTTTTAACAGCATCAGCTACTGTATTAAATACTGGACGGTCTAAATGGGTTGTACCACCTTTACCAGGTGTTACACCACCAACTACTTGTGTTCCATATTCCATCATTTGAGTGGCATGAAAACTACCTTCTGTGCCCGTGAAACCTTGTACGATGATCTTAGATTGCTTGTTTACTAGTACTGACATAGTCTACTATTTATTAATTGTGGCGCAAAAATAGGCTAAACGAGGTTTTTTTACCGTTATTTCTCAACAAAAATTTGATGTTTTTTTTAAATGACTTGCAATTACTACTTTTGCGCTTCACATAGTCATTTTAATAAAACATACTTATGGCAACAACATCAGACATCTCACGCGGAATGATCCTAAAATTGGACAATAGTTTATATACTGTAGTTGAATTTGGAGAGAATAAAACTGCTCGTGCAGCGGCTAAAATTTGGGCTAAATTAAAAGGGGTAGACAATAAGCGCTCTATTGAGAAAACATGGAATAGCGGTGAAACCGTTTATCCAGTGCGTGTTGAGAAAAAAACATTTCAGTTTTTATACAAGGATGACAGCGGTTACAACTTAATGAACAATGAAACATTTGAGCAAATTGTGATGGCAGAAGAGATGATTGATGCACCTCAGTATTTGATTGAAGGGGCAGAAGTATTTGTATTTATGAATACAGAGACCGAATTACCAATTGGTGCAGAATTGCCAGAAAAATTAGATGTCTTAATCACTTATTGTGAGAATGGCGTTAAAGGAGATACTGCAACCCGTGCTTTGAAATCAGCAACCATTGAATCTGGTGCGACCATCATGGTCCCATTATTTGTGAACGAAGGGGAGAAGGTCAAGATCAACACTAAGAACGGAGAGTACGTAGAACGCGTAAAGTAGTTTTTTGAGCCCTATTTTTAAAATAGGGCTAGATACAAATTCCTTAAAAAAGGGTCATTTTTAATAAAAAATGACCCTTTTTTTGTGCTTTTTGGCAAAAAAGACCCATTTTTGTCCAAATTAACCAAATATGGACTTAAAACAAATTCACGATTTAATTAAGGTAGTTAACAAAAGCAATATTGGAGAAATCAGCATCGAAGATAAAGATGGCAAAGTAACCATTAAGCAAAAAGAAGATAAAATAACAGTCACCTCTGCGCCTGCTCAAACAGTCTATGCATCAGCTCCTGCTGCTCCATCTGCTGCAGCACCAGTTGCATCTGCGCCTGCTGCTGCCCCAGCTGCCGACAATTTAATCACTATTAAGAGTCCAATGATTGGTACTTTTTACAGAAGAGCTTCTCCTGATAAGCCATTATTGGCAGAAGAGGGCACTGAAGTAAGCGCTGGTAAAGTGGTTTGTATTATTGAAGCAATGAAATTGTTCAATGAGATTGAATCAGAAATAAAAGGAACAATTGTAAAAGTATTGGTTGAAGATGCAAGCCCAGTAGAGTATGATCAACCTTTGTTTTTAGTACAACCTGCATAAGGGTTTACAAAAGACTTCCCATTCTGTTTAACTTAAATTTAAAAGATGTTTAAAAAAATATTGATTGCCAACCGAGGCGAGATTGCTTTGCGTATCATTAGAACCTGTAGAGAGATGGGTATCAAAACGGTAGCAGTTTACTCTACAGCTGATAAAGATAGTTTGCATGTAAAATTTGCAGATGAAGCGGTTTGTATTGGTGGTCCAAAGAGTGCAGAATCTTATTTGAATATCCCACATATCATGGCGGCTTGTGAAATCACCAATGCGGATGCAGTGCATCCTGGTTATGGTTTCTTAGCAGAGAATGCCAAGTTTGCGCAAATCTGTGCAGACCACGGCATTAAATTTATTGGTCCAACTCCAGACATGATTAATAAAATGGGCGACAAGATCACCGCAAAAGAAACGATGATTAAAGCTGGCGTTCCAGTAGTACCAGGTGGAGAAGGTTTATTAGAAAGTATTGATGCTGCTAAAAAATTAGCAAAAGAAATAGTGTATCCAGTTATTATTAAAGCAACAGCTGGAGGTGGTGGAAAAGGAATGCGTGTCGTTTGGAATGAGTCAGAGATTGAAAAAGCATTCAACGATGCCAAGATGGAAGCTGCTGCTAGTTTCAAGAATGATGGTTTATACATGGAAAAATTTGTAGAAGAACCAAGACATATTGAAATTCAAGTAGCAGGTGACCAATTTGGTAATGTGTGTCATTTGAGTGAACGTGATTGTTCCATTCAAAGAAGACACCAAAAATTAGTAGAAGAATCTCCTTCACCATTTATGACACCAGAACTTCGTCAAAGAATGGGAGAAGCAGCAATCAAAGCGGCATCTGCAATCAACTATGAAAGTGTGGGTACGATTGAATTTTTAGTAGATAAGCATCGTAATTTCTACTTCATGGAAATGAATACGCGTATTCAAGTTGAACATTGCGTAACAGAGGAAGTAGTAAGCTATGATTTAATTAAAGAGCAAATTAAAATTGCTGCTGGCGAAAAAATATCTGGAAAGAATTACGAACCACAATTGCATGCGATTGAATGTCGTATTAATGCGGAAGATCCATACAATGATTTTAGACCTTCACCAGGAAAGATCACTGTATTGCATACGCCAGGTGGACATGGTGTTCGTGTAGATAGCCATGTATATGCAGGCTATGTGATTCCTCCTTATTATGATTCAATGATTGGTAAATTAATCACTGTGGCACAAACACGTGAGGAAGCGATTAATACCATGTATCGTGCATTGAGTGAATATGTAATTGAGGGTGTGAAAACAACCATTCCATTCCATTTGCAATTAATGCAGAACGAAGATTTTAGAAAAGGAAACTTTACAACTAAGTTTTTGGAAACATTTACTATGAAGTAACCTTAGTTTTATGATATTAAAAAGGCTCCGATAAATCGGAGCCTTTTTTTATGGGGGGTCACCTTTGGGGATCATCCTTGATATTTACTATCTCAAGAACAACAATTCTCTGTATTTAGGTAAGGTCCATAATTCATCGTCTACCAATTCCTCTAATTTATCTACGTGGTAACGAATCTTATCAAAGTATTGCGCTTTCACATTGGCTTCATAAGCAATTGCTTTTGCTCTTGTGTCCTCAATATTATTCGCCACCTTTCTTGCTTCAACCATTTCATGCACATTGTCATAAACTTCTTGAATATGTGTACTTACTTCTTTTAACAAAGTCAATTGACCTTTGTATAATTTTTCAGGTAAAGCTGCCTCACGCAATAAGCTCACGTTTTGTAGCAATACATTTTGATATTTAATAGAAGCAGGGATGATATGGTTTGTGGCTAAATCACCCATTAAACGTGCTTCAATCTGTACTTTCTTAATGTACTTCTCTAATTCAATTTCGTGTCTTGCTTCTAATTCACCATGCGTATAAATGCCATTGTCTTTGAACAATTGCTTTGATTTATCAGATACCATCGCATCTAAAGCAACAGGTGTTGTTTTTAAGTTTGGTAAACCTCTTTTTTCTGCTTCTTTATGCCAAGCTTCGCTGTAACCATCGCCTTCAAATAAAATTGACTTACTAGCAACAATATACTTTTGAATCACTTGCATGATTGCAATTTCTTTCTTGTCTCCTTTTTCAATTAAAGCATCTACCTCGGCAGCAAATTTGTTCAAGGTATCCGCAATAATGGTATTCAATACGGTCATTGGATGACCGCAGTTTGCTGTAGAACCTACTGCGCGGAACTCAAATTTATTTCCTGTAAAAGCGAAAGGAGAAGTTCTGTTTCTGTCGGTATTATCGATCATCAATTCAGGGATACTTCTGTGTAAATCTAATTTCAAGATCGCTTCGTCTTGTTCGTCAAACTTAGTACCCACACGAGTCTCCACATCATTCAACACTTTCGTTAAATAATCACCAATAAAAACAGAGATGATTGCTGGAGGTGCTTCGTTCGCGCCCAAACGGAAATCGTTGGATGCAGAAGCAATAGAGGCTCTTAAGATATCGGCATAATCATGCACTGCCTTAATCGTATTCACAAAAAATGTCAAGAACATTAAGTTGGTCTTAGGTGTTTTACCTGGAGCCAATAAATTAATACCTGTATCTGTTGCTAAACTCCAGTTATTGTGCTTACCACTACCATTGATGCCTGCAAATGGTTTCTCGTGTAGTAGAACTACTAAACGATGTCTTTTTGCAACACGTGTCATTACATCCATCAATAGAATGTTATGATCCACTGCAATATTCACTTCTTCAAAAATAGGGGCACACTCAAACTGAGCTGGTGCCACTTCATTGTGTCTTGTTCTTAAAGGAATACCTAACTTATATGATTCATTTTCAAAATCACGCATGAACGCGTACACTCTTTCTGGAATCGATCCAAAATAATGGTCTTCTAATTGTTGGCCCTTAGCTGGTGTGAAACCAAATACGGTTCTACCGCATTGTAATAAATCTGGTCTTGCATTCACCAACGCTTCGTCAATCACAAAATATTCTTGTTCCCATCCTAATGTGGCAGTTACTTTTCCAACATTCTTATCAAAATAATGGCAAACATCAACAGCTGCTTTGTTCAAAGATTCTATTGATTTCAACAACGGAGCTTTGTAGTCAAGTGATTCTCCCGTGTAAGAAACAAATATTGTTGGTATACAAAGAGTTAATCCTTGTCCAATGTTCATGATAAATGCAGGTGAAGTTGGATCCCATGCTG
>CAINOI010000008.1 GCA_903851465.1 uncultured Bacteroidota bacterium | reverse complement strand
GGAGGGGGTCGAACCCACACGCCTCGCGGCGCTAGATCCTAAGTCTAGTGCGTCTGCCAATTTCGCCACATCCGCTTAGGGGTTGCAAACTTAATTGATATTTTTTAAAGTTGGTCTAAGAACCCGACAATTTCCTCTAAATACATTTGATCAATCGCATCAAAATGCGCTAATTCAGTACTGTCCACATCTAAAACGCCAACTATTTGACCATTTTGAAAAACAGGCACCACAATTTCAGATCTGGATGCACTACTACAAGCAATATGTCCTGGAAATTTTTCAACGTCTTCTACAATTAAGGTGATGCTTTTTTCCCAACTTGCTCCGCAAACACCACGGCCTTTTTTGATTCTGGTACAAGCCACTGGTCCTTGAAAAGGGGCTAATACCAATTCGTCCTCCACCACCCAATAAAAACCAACCCATAACCAATTGAACTGCTCCTTAAGTGCCGCTGCAATATTGCCGAGGTTGGCAATTAAATTATCCTCACCAGTCATTAAACCTTTGATTTGAGGAATCAATGATTCGTACTGTGTTTTTTTATCTCCATGATGGAGTACTAAGTCTTCTGCCATTAATTTGATTTTCTAAGGATGGATTGCAAGTCTTTTTGCTCGATGCGAACAACAAAAACGATGAAGGCAAAAAGTAAAATGGTTGCAAATAAATAATTGAAAGGTTGATTTGTTGAAACAAGGTGTAATAATAAATTGATACCGTATACCAATAATGCAATAACGAAATAGGCAATTAATTTTTTGGTAGCATAAGGCACAGGATAAATTCTTTGACCCCATAGATAACTCACCACCATCATGGTGCCATAACAAAAGAAGGTGGCCCAAGCACTTGCCATATAACCAAAATGCGGAATGGCAATATAGTTTATAAGTATCGTGATGATGGCACCTAACAAAGTAATCCAAGCACCTGCCATTGTTCTGTTGCTTAGTTTGTACCAGATACTTAAATTATAATACACGCCTAAAAACATATTTGCAATCAATAAGATTGGTACCACTTTAAGGCCCACATACATCGCTGGATTTTGAATAAACAATTTCCAAATATCAATATATAACATCACTGTCAAGAACATCACACATAAACTAATCACAAAAAACTTCATCACTTTCGCATATGTTTTTTGAGCTTGATCTGTCTCGGCTTGTTTGAAGAAAAATGGTTCGGCCCCCATGCGGAATGCCTGAATAGAAATGGTGATTAAAATAGCTAATTTATAACACGCACTATACACACCGACCATGGCTTTATTGGCATCCACAGTCTCGCCTGGGCCCCACCATCCTAACATAATACGATCCAGTGTTTCATTGATCATCCCTCCAAATCCTACTAAAACAAGTGGCAGTGCGTAAGCCATCATGCGCATCCAAAGTGAAAAGTTGAATTTAAAACGGATGGATCTAATTTCTTTTTGTAATAAAAGCAATACAAAAATATTCTGCACAATACCCGCAATTAAAATATAGCCTACTTCCCAATTTGGTTGATACAGCTTTTGTAAGAAACTATCTGGATGGGCTTGTACATAATTTGGTAAAAGACTAATGAAGCTATAAGTCGCCAAAATATTTATTAAGATGCCACCTACTTTGATCAAGGCAAATTTCTTAGGTCGTTCTTGCATTCTAAGTCTTGAAAAAGGAATCGTAGTCAAAGCATCCAATGCCACAATCCAAGCAAGCAAACTAATGTATTCAGGGTGGAGTGTAATTTGTAATAATTCTGCCAATGGCATTCTCCAAGTAAACAAACCAATCAATACAAGAAGGGTGACAAATAACATCGAAAAACTACTTGTATTATAAATCTCTTCTTCGTTTTCTTTGGATCCAAACTTAAAATAAGCAGTCTCCATGCCATGGGTTACAATGACATTCAAAAAGGGGATAAAAGCATAGACAATCGAATTCTCCCCATAAGCAATATCAGAAAGCTTATAGGTCAAATAGGGGGTAAGTAAATAGCTAATAAACCTAGCGGCTATTGAACTAAGTCCGTACCAAGCGGTTTGTCCGACTAATTTTTTTATACTACTCAAGGTGTTGAAATTACAGCTAAATTAGTGAAAATAGTTTTGTTTATCTTCACGCAGTAAATCGCATCCTTATGAGAGTCGTAATTCAGAGAGTATCAGAGGCCAATGTCAAAGTAGATGGCGCAATTGTGGGGGCCATTCAAGCAGGCTTATTGGTCCTGTTAGGCATTCATAACGAGGACACCATAGAGGATATTCAATGGATCTCCAATAAGCTGGTGCAGATGCGCATTTTTGATGATGCAGCAGGGGTCATGAACCAAAGTGTGCAAGAAATAGGCGGGTCCATCTTGCTTATTAGTCAATTCACCTTATATGCCGCAACTAAAAAAGGGAATCGACCTTCTTATATTGCCGCCGCAAAACCAGAAATAGCAATTCCTATTTATGAGCAAATGATTGTTCAATTAACCAAGGATTTGGGGAAACCAATAGCCACTGGGCAATTTGGTGCAGACATGAAAGTGGCACTTTTAAACGATGGTCCAGTGACCATTATTATTGATTCAAAAAACAAGGAATAATATGTCCAATCAAATCACATTAGATGCAGCACAAGTGCAGGTGGATCAATGGATCAAGACCATTGGGGTAAACTATTTTAGTGAATTAACCAATTTGGGTGTCTTGATGGAAGAAGTAGGAGAACTGTCTAGATTGATGGTGCGCAAATACGGGGATCAATCCTTTAAAAATAAAGAGGCTAGTGCAGACCTAGGGGATGAGATGGCCGATGTGCTTTTTGTATTGATTTGCTTAGCCAATCAAACAGGGGTTAATTTGACCGAAGCATTCGAGAAAAATATCCAAAAGAAAACCATTCGAGACCAAGAAAGGCACCAAAACAACGAAAAATTACAACCATAATCTTTTCTCGACCTATATTTGCAATCTATGAGTAAGACAGTTACAGACAATACATTACAAGCAATCATTTCGCATGCCAAAGAATACGGATTTGTGTTTCCTAGTAGTGAAATCTATGATGGATTAAGTGCGGTATATGATTACGGTCCTTATGGCGCGCAATTAAAAAAGAATATTCGCGACTACTGGTGGAAGAGCATGACGCAGATGAACGAAAATATTGTGGGTATTGATGCTGCCATTTTCATGCATCCAACCACCTGGAAAGCTAGTGGTCACGTAGATAGTTTTAGTGATCCATTGATTGACAATAAAGACAGTAAAAAAAGATACCGTGTAGACCATTTAATTGAAGCACATGCTGATAAGTTAAATGAAGAAGCAGCAAAGGCTGCTGATGGGGGAGCTGCATTGCGTGATCGTGCTACAAAATTATTAGCGGACATGGATACCTTACTTGCTAATGATGATTTTGCTGGTTTAGGTGCATTGATACAAGAAAACAAAATACAATGTAGTGTAAGTGGAACATGCAATTGGACAGAGATTCGTCAATTCAATTTGATGTTCTCTACAGAATTAGGTTCAGTTGCAGAAGATGCCAATACCATTTATTTAAGACCAGAGACTGCGCAAGGTATTTTTGTTAATTTCTTGAATGTGCAAAAAACGGCAAGGATGAAAATTCCTTTTGGTATTGCACAAACAGGTAAGGCCTTTAGGAATGAGATTGTAGCGCGTCAATTTATATTTAGAATGCGTGAGTTCGAGCAAATGGAAATGCAATTTTTTGTAAAACCAGGCACTCAAAAAGAGTGGTATGAGCATTGGAAAAACGAACGCATGAATTGGCATTTAAGTTTGGGTATTCCAGCAGACAAATACCGTTTTCATGACCATATTAAATTAGCCCACTATGCTGACGCAGCTTTAGACATTGAATATGAATTCCCATTTGGTTTTAAAGAAGTAGAAGGGATACATTCAAGAACAGATTATGATTTAACACGTCATCAGGAGTTTAGTAAAAAGAAATTACAATATTTTGATACAGAAATCAATCAGCATTATGTGCCTTATGTGATTGAAACATCAATTGGCTTAGATAGAATGTTTTTATTACTTCTCTCCAATGCATATGAGGAAGAAACAATTCAAAAAGAAGACGGCACAACCGATTCACGAGTTGTCTTGCATTTACCTGCAAAATTGGCGCCATTGAAATTGGCTGTTTTGCCATTGACAAAAAAAGATGGCTTACCTGAATTGGCTAAAGCTTTAATGGACGAATGTAAACCTTCCTTCCATTGCTTTTATGAAGAAAAAGACGCGATTGGAAAACGTTACAGAAGACAGGATGCAATAGGAACACCATTCTGTGTGACCATCGATCATCAAACGAAGGAAGACAACACCGTAACCATTCGTTATAGAGATAGTATGCAACAAGAAAGAATTCCAATGAGTGAAGTCAAAGCCTTGGTGCTAAAGCACATTGCTTAATCTATTTTAATTTTTAAAAAGCGCCCAGATGAATTTCAGTTGGGCGCTTTTTTTATCCGTAAAGTTCAAAATGAATCTGCGTTTTTGGGATGCCTAATTCGGTTAATGTGGCTCTTGCCTCGTCCACCATATTTTTCCAACCACAGATATAAAAATGGGCATCTTTACTTGCACCAGATGCTAATAATTTTTTATAAGTGGTATGAACGTAACCTAGATTTGCCCCTTCGCGCATTTCTGTTTCTCTAGAAAAGCTTGGGTGATAATAAAATTGAGGTTCTTGGGCTTCTAATGCTTTTAATTCTTCATCGTATAAAGCATCTGTATATTGTCTACATCCAAATAATAAATACAAGTTTTGATGAGGTGTTTTCTTTTGATGCATGTCTAAAAGCATGGATCTAAAAGGCGCAACGCCTGTTCCAGTGCAGATGAAATAAAGATCTGTTGTGATTGCTTTTGGTAAAACAAACACACCTTGAGGACCTCTTAATAGCAGGATTGAGCCGATAGTCACTTCGTTGAATAAATAAGTGGTACCAGCACCACCTTCTAAATGCACAATCACTAATTCAAATTCATTGTTATTGCTTGGAGCAGAAGCAATGGAATAACTTCTCCATCGCTTATTTTTTTGTTCGTGGATAGGTAAGTCAATTGTTACAAACTGACCAGGTGTAAAGTCAAATAGTTGTCCGCTTGTCAAGGCCAGAAAGAAACGTTTTGTCGTAGCCGTTTCTTGTACAATATTGGTAACCACCGCATCTTGCCAAGGCTGTAACATAATGAATTAATTATTGGTGACGAATACGGTTTGAACGTATACTTTATTATTCGCAAATACCTTTACATAATAAATGCCAGTGGTTAAAGTAGGCACTTGCACTGGTTGAGCCGAAATCTGGTTGTTTAATTTATCTTTCTGGAATACGGTTTGACCACTGCTATTCATGATACTTAAACCAATTGCATTGGTTTTTACATTGTTGAATTGAATATAGAATTGATTGCCTTTAATGATGTTTTCAATATAATCTGTAGAAACAATTTTTAATCCTATTTCTTTTGTAGGGGCTTGAGGGATATCAGTGATTAATACCAATTTATTGTCTGAATAATTAGTACAAGTACCAATGGTGGTGCTGACTTTATACATGGCATTCTTGGAAATCTTTATACCACTTTTTGTAGCGCCTGTGATGGCTTCATCATTGATAAACCACTGATAACTATCTGCTACAGTCGTATTTAAACTATCTATTCCAATTTGTGAGATGACAGGTTTAGCGGTTAATATCACTGGAATTTTACTCAATGCCTTTTCATGTTGAGCCGTACTAATTTGCATATTATAGAAGAAATAATAAAACTTCTCAAAATTCGCACCAGCCCAGTTACCAGTAATGGTTGCAAGTACTGTTGGACCAAATGGATGATTGTTAGTAGTGATATTATTGTTTCTGAAAATGGTAGCACTATCCAAACAACGCGCAATCAATATATAATTACCAGCTTGTGTTAAGTTCATATTAATGGCATAGATCCTACCTGTATCGCCTTGCACGAAAGGTGTTGGGGTACCTGATCCAAGACTTCCTGTTGCTTGAGTAGGCGTAGGACTACTTGCGCCAACATGTAAAATAGTTTTTTGAGTTTGAGAAGGGAAATAGGAATAGGTAGAATCTGTGAAGGTACTAAGTGATCTTAATTCAAGTTCAATTTTACCTGCATAGCCCGTATACAATTTTGTTGTCTCTAATTGAATCGGACCAGTCGTATTGAAACGTACAAATTCTCCATAGCTGCTTCCCCAATTATTATAACCACCTGAATTACTTAGCGTCGTATTGTCTTTAGGTCCAATAAATCCATTCCATCCTTTTCCAACATATACATTTTCTGCAGTAGTGGATGTTCTAATGACAGTTCCATTGGCAATAGGTCTGCTTAAATCATTGTTTTTGTCGTACCATAGGTAAGTATCATCGCCTTTTGGATTGCTTACAAGTAATTGAACATTTCCATTACAACCGGTTGCAGATCCAATAATAGCAGGGCTTGGACTCGCACTGATGATGTTTGTAGTCATTGAATTATTGATTGGTTGCTGGTCATTGGCAAGACTTGCAGCGGCCGTGATGGTATAGTTCTGGCTTAATTCAATTGGCATAGGCGTTTGAAATGTATAGGACATAATTTCTGAACCATACAATCTACCTGTAAATGTTTCTGAAAGATTTAAAATCGTGGTATTGCCTTTTTTCACTAATAAGGTCATTGGGATATTGGTCAATTTATTTGTACCATTATTCGCCACTTTAACTGTTACATATTGCACCGTTTTTTCAGAAACTCCACCCACTGGATTGGTGATTTCCATTAATTGTATATCATTAGAAGGGTTCACTACTCTAAGGGTGTAATCTTGGGTTTCTCCAGCAGTGTAATTACCACAAGCAGTGATAGTGGATGCTGCTGATGCTTCCGCGACCACAACACGAAGTTTAGTAAATTGGTTGACAATCAAATTGCCTATCAAATTAATATTTGCACTATAGTCTCCATTGGTTATTGCCGCACTGGTATGCACTAGTTCGTTTGTGTCGAAAATTCCATTGTTATTATAGTCTATAAAAACTTTTACAAATCGATTGTTATTTGATGCATCCGCACTACTTAATTTCATAAATAAGGCAAGGGTGCCATTGGATTCTCCATTAACAAAAAGTGCAGTGTTATCTACATAATTGTCTGCTGTTGTTTTTGAGAATTTGATATTATTTAATTGAATGCTGTCAATCTTTGTTCCTGCCGTGCTTGTTGCTGCTGAACTACAATAGGCTGTTCCACCAGCACCACTGATCATCAAAGAATAATTTTGTTGACCTCTTTCAAGCGTGCCTTTATGCTTCACGGTGACTGTGTAAATGGTTCCTACTAAACTCGTGTCCACTTCCACTTTTTCAACATTGTCTATATTATTAAGGCCTTTGAATGCTTGATTGTCCGGACTACTTGGAGTTAAATTCCAAGTATTGAATGTTTTATTGCCCTGCGTAATGACTAAGTCTAAATCATTGATTAGCTCTGGGCTAGCATCATTCAAAACATCGCTTGAACTTCCCTTCAAATCTGTCCAAACAATGGTGGCTTTTACAGGTCTAGTTCCAGAGGCAGTGAACGAGTAGGACTTAGACTCTCCGTTGAGTAAAGTATTCTCATACACATAATGAGGGCTGTTCGCACTGTTGTTATTGGTCAATGCGGTATTTAAAACTTGAGCGGCTTCTGCAATATTTAATAATCCCCAACCATATTTATAATCTGGTCCAGGGTACAATCCTGCTTCGTTAACAGTATGAATTGCAAGTCCTTTGACGGTAGCTGATTTTAAAATTCTTGGGGCACCATTGACTGTAAAACGTTGACTTAATTCTTGTAATAATAATAAACTTCCTGCTGCCCCAGGAGCTGCCATCGAAGTGCCGCTTAGGTAACCATAACTAGAATCGTTTGTTGCGATAGGAGCATACACTGAAACGCCTTGTGCTGCTATATCTGGTTTAATCCTGCCATCATCTGTGGGGCCCCATGAGCTAAAATTACTTATTACAACATCTTCTTTTTTATTGTATTCAGAAGGGATGCCATATACTGCAGCAACCGTTAATACATTTTTTGCATTTTTATCTGAGGAGATACTTCCAAACGCATCATTGCTACTTATGTCAGAAGGTCGAGCACCTGCATTGATCATTCTGCCTGATTCGTTTCTTCTCCAATAAGTTTGTCCAACTGCAGGACCAACACTTGTTCTATTATTACCTGCAGCGGCAATAATTAAATAGTTAGGGGCATTATATGCAATTGAATCTTGAATTTGCGCATCATAATCATACAATCCAAATCGGTAATCTTCTTTTTCATTGAATCTGCCATTAAATTCCCAACGAGAAGAATCACTATTGTAGTTCCAACCTGTTACAGTTCCATAGGAATGATTGGAAATTAGTAAACCATTTGCAGCAGCTGCAGACATTTCTGATAAGTCGCTATTCCAATCATAATCAAGAATACCTTTCAAATTATAGGCCATCCCTTTAGACAAAGGATTCAATCCCTTACTCATCACAATACCTGCCACATGTGTACTATGCGTTACAATATCTTTAGCATTGTCTTTTTGGGTAATTCTACCTGCGAGTTCTTTATGCGTTAACAATGGACTGCCTTCATCCCAAACGCCTAATTTATTCGTCATGTTGTCATCCGATCCACTTAAGTTTAAATTGGAAGCTGCGCCTGGCCAAACTTTATTTGCACCAATTGTAATAGAAGCAACTGGATCAGCAAAACCAATATTATACTTTGGCCATCCTTTTTCATCAACCCCAATTAATTTGGCATTGTTTTGATTTTGTGACAAATACTGAATAGGCCATCCTTTTTCTTTTGCAGCAAGAACAGCTTTTGCAAATTTGTTTCTTGCTTCCAATGCAAGTTCTTTGGAAGTCTGCATCAACACTTCTTTTTTAGTTGCATCCTGTGCATTTAAAATGGCTGTCGTGCATATAAAAATAAGGGGGAGTAAAAGGCGTATTTTCATAAATCTAAATTTAAATCAATTCTTTGAAATTCAATCAAGTTCAATCAAAAAAAGGACCTTAATGGCACTTGTTATTTTGGTGTAACTTTAGACAAATAGCAACTATGCGCAACCAGGCCATTTGGTTTATCCTACTTCTTTGTTTAGCCCCTATGCTTCAGGGGTTTTGTATCCTTCCACAGGGTATTAGAGGTCAGGTATTGGTAGAAAAAAATGCGTCCATGCCTTTCAAAGGGACGGCAAAGCAGCAGGGTCGACCAATTTCTACCATGGTTTACATTTATGAAGCGGCTAATATCAATCAATTGATTGGCCAAGAAGGGCAATATGCAAAAGGAATAGCGGCTAGGTTAATTAAACAAGCACGTTCTAATCATGCAGGGAAATTCAAGCTTAGGCTTGCTCCTGGAAAATACACCATTCTATTGGGCTATCAGGAGGGGGTCTATATTCCCTATTTTTCTGGCAATACAGGCATTGCTTTTGTTGAAGTTTTGAAGCATCAATGGCAAGAAATTGACCTTACTATCATCGCTTCGTCCATTTATTGATTGTATCTTTGCGGACTGAACTATGAACGAGCAATCTTTGTTTGATCGGTACGATGCATCCCCCCTACTAAAAACAATAGTAGATGGGATTGCTATGTCCGATTCGGCCAATGCACCATTCCAGGTACACTTACAAAACCTCAACGGCTCTGCTCCAGCTTTTGTTTTAAAATATATTTTCACGCATCCACAAACTGCTACCTACAATCATGTAATTGTTTTAAATGATGCAGAAGAAGCAGCCTATTTCTATAATTCTATAGAAAGCATCACTGGTGCAATGGACTTATTTTATTTTCCATCTTCTTTTAAAACAAGTCAGAATTTTAGTTTACTCAATCCTTCCCATGTGATGTTGAGAACGGAAGCGTTGACGAAGTTATCCATGGGAGGCAATAAAAAAATTGTAGTGACTTATCCGGAGGCATTTTTTGAAAAAGTGATTATGCCTAAAACTTTGCAAGACAATATTATCCAAATAAAGACCAATGATACGATTGGATTGGATGCATTGATGGAAAGGCTTGTACAGTATGGGTTTGAGCGAACTGATTTTGTATATGAGCCCGGTCAATTTGCATTAAGAGGCGGTATTTTTGATATCTATTCATTTGGTAATGAAAAGCCGTATCGCGTAGAATTATTTGGAGAGGAAGTGGATAGCATTCGTTTATTTGATCCAGCAACCCAATTGAGTGAACGAAAATTATTGCAGGTGAATATCATCCCCAATGTGACCACACAATTTGAGGATACGATCAAAATTCCATTCATGGAATTTGTTGCAGAAAATACCATTGTATGGCTGAAGGATTGGACATTGATTGAGCAAAAAGGACAGGACCAAATAGAAGCATTGGAAGCATTTTTATTACATGCACCCATCCTTAAAATAACAGACGACACGGATGCGCATAAGAAAAATACAGACAAAGATGATTTTGTGCCTGTTCATGCTGTCATTGAACAAATTTTAAAAAGGCCCATTATTGAATGGGGTTTTCATGCTAATTTAACGAACCAAAAAATAGCTTTTAGCACACAGGTGCAGCCAAGTTTTAATAGGCAGTTTCAATATTTAATTGCCAATTTACAAGAATTTGAAAAGAAAGGCTATGACCTGTTTTTATTTGCTGAACAAGCTAAGCAATTAGAACGCTTGCATGCCATATTCACTGATTTAAAAACTGAAATTCAATTTACCCCTATTGTAAAAAATATTCATGAAGGGTTTATTGACCATGATCATAAAATGGTTTGTTATACCGACCATCAAATTTTTCAGCGATACCATAAGTACAAAGTTAAGCAAGCATATAGTAAAAATAAGGCCATCACGCTTCGCACATTAAGTGACTTGCATCCGGGCGACTATGTCACCCATATAGATCATGGGGTAGGCGTGTATAGTGGATTGCAGAAGATCGAAGTCAATGGTATGATGCAGGAAGCGGTAAGAATTATTTATAAGGATAGTGATATTTTGTATGTAAATATTAACTCACTTCATAAGGTATCAAAATACACAGGCAAGGAAGGGACGCCACCCAAAGTGAATAAATTAGGATCTGATGCTTGGGTTAAATTAAAAGACAAGACCAAGGCCAAAGTAAAATCCATTGCATTTGATTTAATCAAATTGTATGCTCAAAGAAAAGCACAAACTGGATTTGCATTTACCCCTGACAATTATATGATGCATGAATTAGAAGCATCTTTTATTTATGAAGACACCATTGATCAAGCAAAGGCAATTGCAGATGTCAAGAAAGATATGGAAGCACCAGCCCCAATGGATCGACTTGTATGTGGGGATGTTGGTTTTGGTAAAACCGAAGTGGCCATTCGTGCAGCATTCAAAGCAGCTATTGACGGAAAGCAAGTAGCAGTGCTAGTGCCCACGACCATTTTAGCTTTTCAACATTTTAAAACCTTTAAAGAAAGACTTAAAGATTTTCCAATCGAAATTGATTTCTTAAATCGATTTAAATCTGCTGCACAAAAGAAAGAAACCATTGCCAAAGTGAAGGAAGGTAAGATAGATATTTTAGTGGGGACACATGGCATCTTAGGAAAGGAAGTGCATTTCAAAGACCTTGGTTTAATGGTGATTGATGAAGAGCAAAAATTTGGTGTTGGACATAAAGAGAAATTAAAAACCTTAAGAACCAATGTGGATTGCTTGACTTTGACAGCCACGCCTATACCTAGAACACTTCATTTTAGTTTAATGGGGGCAAGGGATTTAAGTATTATCAACACCCCTCCAGCCAATAGACAGCCTATTCATACCGAGGTGCAAGTGTTTCATGAGGATATTATTCGAGAATCCATCTACTTTGAAACAGAAAGAGGTGGACAGGTATTTTTCATACACAATCGGGTACAGGGATTGGCCGAAATGTGTGCAATGATTCAAAAGCTTTGTCCCGATTTAAGTATTGGATTTGCGCATGGGCAATTAGAAGGACACCAACTCGAAGAAAAAATATTTGATTTTATAGAACGAAGGTATGATGTATTGGTTTGTACCAATATTGTAGAGAGTGGTGTAGATATTCCGAATGTCAATACCATTATCATCAATAATGCGCATCAATTTGGATTGAGTGATTTACACCAATTAAGAGGCAGGGTAGGACGAAGTAATAAAAAAGCATTTTGTTATTTACTAGCACCACCTATGAGTACCTTGCCTGACGATTCTCGTAAGCGTTTACAAACATTGGAACAGTTTAGTGAGTTGGGTTCTGGTTTTCAAATTGCCATGCGTGATTTGGATATTCGAGGAGCTGGTAACTTGTTGGGTGGAGAGCAAAGTGGGTTTATGGCGGAGATTGGATTTGAAATGTACCAGAAAATTTTAGCAGAAGCAGTTCGTGAATTAAAGCGTTCAGATTTCAAAGAATTGTTTGTAGAAGAAATTAGTAAACAAGATGATTTTGTGCAAGACTGTACCATTGATACGGACTTAGAAATCATGATACCAGATGTGTATGTAGAAAGTATTGGAGAAAGGCTTTCACTTTATACAAGACTGGATCAATCAGAGGATGACGCTGCATTAGATGAAATGAAATTGGAATTAATAGACCGATTTGGTCCCATGCCTAAGCAGGTCGCTTCTTTGTTTACCACCATCCAATCAAGAAGGTTGGCGATTGCTTTGGGTTTTGAAAAAATGACTTTGAAGGAAGAGACTTTAAGGTGCTTCTTTATCAATCGACCAGACTCCCCATATTATGAAAGTGCTATTTTTAAAGGCTTGTTAAGCTATACTCAAACTGCAATGAACAATGCGCATTTTAAGCAAGTAGGAAAAACCTTTATCTTGATTATTAAAGATGTCAAGAGCATGGAACATTGCTTTGCTACATTGACAAAAATTCACCACGGCGTCGTGGGGGTGTAAGCATAAAAAAGCCCACTCCAAAGAGCAGGCTTTCAATTAGGTCGTAAGAAGGTCCTAGAAACCTTTTGTTGCTACACCATCAGCGATTGCTTTTAAAGCATTTGTTTCGCTCATGATAGCGGCCATTTTATTTCCTTTACCATCGTGTCCACCTGCCATGTAACCGCCTTTTGCAGTTTTAGTGATAACAGCGTCCATCATTGGTACATTTTTTTCTTTTGTTTTTAAGCAGTATGCTTTGATCATTTTTGAAGTGTCCATTTTGTATATATTTTAATTTTTAAAATGCTAGTTGAAATTAGTTTATTTATTGGTATGCTAGGTTTGAATTATACGATTTTTTGTTAAATGTTTATAAATTCCCCTTAATTGAGGCTATTAAACATCAATTTTGGCATATTTAGCGTGAGATTCAATGAATTCCCTTCTAGGAGCCACTTCGTCTCCCATCAACATACTAAAGATCCTGTCCGCCTCGGCAGCACTATCAATAGTCACTTGTTTCAATGTTCTTCTGCTTGGATCCATAGTCGTCTCCCATAATTGATCTGCGTTCATCTCACCCAGACCCTTATATCTTTGAATCGTTACAGAACTATCATTTCCGCCCCCTAATTTCTCAATCAATGCTTTTCTTTGCTCATCACTATAGGCGTATTCTTGTTCCTTCCCTTTTTTCACTAAATACAAAGGAGGTTGTGCAATGTAGACATACCCGTTTTGAACCAACTCTTTCATATACCTAAAGATGAATGTAAGAATCAATGTAGCAATATGCGATCCATCCACATCGGCATCGGTCATGATGATTAATTTATGATAACGTAATTTAACGATGTTCAATGCTTTTGGATCTTCTGGTGTTCCTACTGTTACCCCCAATGCAGTATACATATTTCGGATCTCCTCATTCTCATAAATCTTATGTTCCATTGCTTTTTCTACGTTCAAGATTTTACCACGCAATGGAAGGATCGCTTGATAAGATCTTTCACGACCTTGTTTAGCAGTTCCACCCGCAGAGTCTCCTTCGACAAGGTATAACTCACATCTTTCAGGATCTCTTTCAGAACAGTCGGCTAATTTACCAGGTAAGCCACCACCAGATAATACGGTCTTTCTTTGTACCATATCACGTGCTTTCTTAGCAGCAACACGGGCTTGGGCCGCAAGTACAATTTTAGAAATCACATATTTTGCTTCCTTCGGGTTCTCTTCTAAATAGGCTTCTAATGCACGAGCAACTGTGGTTTGAACCACACCACTTACTTCACTATTACCTAATTTGGTTTTTGTTTGACCTTCAAATTGAGGCTCTGGTACTTTCACAGAAATGATGGCACTCAAACCTTCTCTAAAGTCATCTCCTTCTACAGTGACTTTCGCTTTTTCAAATAAACCTTCTTTATCACCATAGCTTTTAAATACACGCGTTAAAGCAGTTCTAAAACCAGTTACGTGTGTACCACCTTCTATAGTATTGATATTGTTTACATAAGAAAAGATATTTTCTTTAAAGTCATCGTTGTAAGTCAACGCAACTTCTACCATCACATTAGAAGCTTCATCCAATCCTTCTACATATAAAGGTGCTGCAATGATTGGATTTCTGTTACCATTCTTGTCCAACATTTGTACAAACTCAATGATACCACCTTCACTGTAAAAATGGTTTACATAAGGTGCACCTGCTTCGTCTAATTCTCTTAAATCGGTTAAGGTAATGCTGATGCGCTTATTCAAATAAGACAATTCACGTAAACGACCTTCTAAGATCTCTTTACGGTAAACTGTTTCTTGGAAAATAGTTTGATCAGGCCAGAAATGCACTCTAGTACCAGTTTTATCACTAGTGCCAGCTTCTCTTACTGCATATTGTGGTGCACCTATACAGTATTCTTGCTCAAATATTTTGCCTTCACGCTCAACAGTCACTAATAATTTTGTACTCAATGCGTTCACACAACTCACACCCACACCGTGCAAACCTCCAGATACCTTGTAGGTGTTTTTATCAAATTTACCACCGGCATGTAAAACAGTCATAACCACTTCTAATGCAGACTTTTTTTCTTTGGTATGCATTGCAGTTGGGATACCACGACCATTGTCTTGAACGCTGATAGAATTATCTGTATGAATAGTGACTTCGATATGAGAACAATAGCCAGCTAAAGCTTCATCAATAGAGTTATCTACGACTTCATACACTAAGTGGTGTAAACCTTTCATGCCCACATCACCAATATACATGGCAGGGCGTTTTCTTACGGCTTCTAATCCTTCTAATACCTGGATACTATCGGCGCCATAGTTCTTGTTTTCGGCCGAATCGGGGTGTTGTAAATCTTCTGACATAATGGATGCGAATTTTTTGTTTTATAGGGCGTTTTGAACGCAAACAAATTTAAGAAATTTATCTTCTTTTAAGACAAATTCTAGCCGCTATAGTTATCCCCATAAAAAGAATCAGGCTCATTGTTCAGCGTCCCAAAATGAGGCTAAAAATGGCCTTAAAATTGATTCTGCAAATGGATTGAAATGGGCCCTGTGATTTTTAGATTCGGATTAAAATTTGGGGCTTATTTTATGTCATTTTTAAGTCATCATATGAACCTTTTTATTTCATTTGTTGTTTATAGTTTAAATTTGCAGTTCAATGATGGTAGCAAACGACATATTAAAACAAGTGAACCAGCCCAATGGCTTTGCTGGCATGGCTTTGTTGTACCAAAAAGAACAGTTAATTCCTGGTTCTACACAGTACACGATACATCGTTATTACGCCCAATCGCCTGTAGAATTAGAAGACACTGGGATGTTTATTTACCATTACAATGCAAAGCGACCAACAGACAATTTTTTAGAGCTAAGGTTTTGCATTTCTGGCAATCGTTATTGTGAAAATAAATTATGTGGTAATTGTAGTCAATTGCCCACCGAAGATTGTGCCGGTCCATTAAGAACCGTGGATGTTTTCTCCTTTCATTTTACTTCTACATTTTTACATCAATTTGTACACAATGTAAAATTGAACAATCGCAAGGATGAAGTTTTGGCATTCAAACATCCTAATGCATTTGTGAAAACATTTCCATTGTGTATGCGCAAGCGAGGTACATTGGATTCGTTGTTAAACTATAGTTATACTGGGTCTTTAGAGAATATCTTTATCAATGCAAAAATTCATGAATTACTTTTATTTAGTTTAGAATGCATTGTGGACGAGAAAGAAGAAGGCTTTACATGTAAATTTTTATCAGACGATAGAGGCAAAGAAAGTATCTATTTGGCAAGAGAAATTTTATTACAACATATTGGGGATCCTATTACCATCAAGGAATTGAGCCGTAAAGTAGCCATGAACGAATGCTATTTAAAGAAGGGCTTTAAAGAGGTATTTGGTACCACTATTTTTGATTTCTACCAACAGCAAAGAATGGAGCACGCGAAGTATTTGTTGTACGAAAAATCCTTAAGCGTGACCGATGTATCTGCGTTATTAGGGTACTCATCTATCTCCCATTTCTCCGCAGCCTTTAAGAAACATACTGGCTTAAAGCCATGTGAATTGCTGAACTAGTTTTATTTCCTTATTTTTATTTTCTAAATTAAATCCCATGCGTCCATTATTTGCGATTGCTATTATTGTATTATTTAGTTCATGTATCAATCAAAGAGTAGACTTAGTGGTGCACCATGCACGAATCTATACTGTCAATGAATCCTTTGCAGTGGCAGAAGCCATGGCAGTGCAGGATGGCAAGATTGTAGCAGTAGGTACGAATGACGAAATCTTAAAAACCTATCAAGCAGATAGCGTGGTGGATGCAAAAGGCGCTACAGTGTATCCAGGATTTGTAGATGCACATGCGCATTTTCTAGGGTATGGTCAATCATTATATGCAGTAGACTTAATGTTTGCAAATTCATGGGAAGAAGTATTGCAACGTGTGCAAGCCTTTGTAGCATCACATCCGGGTAATGGATGGATTCGTGGAAGAGGATGGGATCAAAATAGATTTCCAGGTAAAGCCTACCCAACCAATGCAGAACTAAATGCTTTATTTCCTGATCGTCCTGTATTATTAGAGCGTGTGGATGGTCATGCAAGTATTGCCAATGATAAAGCTTTAGCCATTGCTGGTGTAAAAGCTGGTCAGACTATGGAAGGAGGAGACTTTGTGGTTGCTGGTGGAAAGTTGACTGGTTTATTAATAGACAATGCAGTAGGGGTGGTAGAAAGAAATGTGCCTGCTGCAACCAAGGAAGATTATAAAAATTGGTTGACAGCAGCGCAAAAAAATTGTTTTGCAACTGGATTAACGACCATTACAGATTGTGGATTAAGTCCTAATGATATTGATATGATTGATGCATTGCAAAAAAGCGATGACCTGAAAATGCGTTTGTATGTGATGTTAAGTGATAAGCCAAGTTCTTATACCTCTACTTATTTTACCAATGGCGGCTATACGACGGATCGATTAATGGTAAAAGGTGTGAAAGTATATGGAGATGGCGCACTCGGGTCAAGAGGTGCTGCATTGATAGCGCATTATTCGGATCAGCCAGGCTGGGGTGGCTTCTTATTAAGTAGTCAAGCGCATTTTGATTCAGTGGCAGCAAAATTAATCAACACCGATTTTCAAATGTGTACGCATGCGATTGGTGATAGCGCGAACAGAGTGGTGTTGAAAGTGTATGAAAAATATTTAAAAGGAAAGAACGATAAAAGATGGCGTATTGAACATGCACAAATTTTAAATCCTGCCGACTTCGATTATTTTGGCAAGTATAGTATCATCCCTTCAGTACAACCTACCCACGCTACGAGTGATATGTATTGGGCCGGAGAAAGATTGGGCGCAGAGCGTTTAGAAGGGGGTTATGCTTTTCAACAATTACTAAAGCAAAATGGATGGTTGCCATTGGGTACAGATTTCCCTGTCGAAGAAATCAATCCTTTCAAAACATTTTTAGCAGCAGTGGCAAGACAGGATGCCAAAGGATATCCAGCAGGTGGATTCCAAATGGAGAATGCATTAACGCGCGAGCAAACCATTCGTGGTATGACTATTTGGGCCGCGAAAGCCAACCGCATGGAGAAGCAAGTGGGCTCTATAGAAGTAGGGAAGAAAGCAGACTTCATTTTACTAGATAAAGACTTAATGAGAGTCCCTACTGATAGTATCTTACAAATTAAAGTGTTGAAGACCTACTCCAACGGAGAAAGAGTACACTAAGATTTTTATAAAAAGAAAAGTAGCATATATACTATTCCGCGGCGATCGTTTTTAGAGAGCCAGGAATAGGTATATATGCTACTAATTAAATTTCAAAAAAATTACAATCCTACCATATCTTTTGGAATCACCCATGCGTCAAATTCTTCAGGGGTAACATAGCCTAATTTCACGGCCATTTCTTTTAAAGTAGTACCTTCTTTATGTGCTTTCTGTGCAATCTCTGCAGATTTATAATAGCCAATCTTTGTATTCAAAGAAGTCACTAACATCAAACTATTATTTACATGCTTATTGATATTGGCTTCGATTGGTTCTATACCGATAGCACATTTATCATTGAAGCTTACACATCCATCTCCAATTAATCTTGCACTGTGTAAGAAATTATAAATCATCACTGGTTTAAATACATTCAATTCAAAATGACCCATCGATCCACCCACATTGATAGCAACATCGTTCCCCATTACTTGCGCAGCAATCATCGTCAATGCTTCTGACTGCGTAGGATTCACTTTACCTGGCATGATAGAAGATCCTGGTTCGTTGTCTGGGATAAAGATTTCTCCAATACCAGAGCGAGGTCCAGAAGACAACATACGAACATCATTCGCAATCTTCATTAAGCTAACTGCCACTGTTTTTAATGCACCATGTGCTTCAACAATGGCGTCGTGTGCAGCCAATGCTTCAAATTTATTTTCAGCAGTCACAAAAGGCAATCCTGTAAGTTGGGCAATATGCTTCGCTACATTTTCTGAATAACCCTTTGGTGTATTGATGCCCGTTCCAACAGCAGTTCCACCAAGTGCTAATTCGCTTAAATGATCTAATGTATTGTGAATGGCTTTTAATCCATGCTTTAATTGACTTGCATAACCACTAATTTCTTGTCCTAATGTTAAAGGCGTCGCGTCCATAAAATGAGTACGACCTATTTTAACAATATGCATATAGGCAGCACTCTTCGCATCCAACGTATTTTTTAAAGTAGTGATACCTGGTATGGTCACTTCCTTTAAAATTTGGTAAGCAGCGATATGCATCGCAGTGGGGAAAGTATCATTGGAAGACTGTGATTTATTCACGTCGTCGTTTGGATGTAGGAATTTCTCTTTATCATTTAAACTGCCACCTTGAAGCACATGACCGCGATAAGCAATCACTTCGTTCACATTCATATTGCTTTGCGTGCCACTGCCTGTTTGCCAAACCACTAAAGGAAATTGGTCATCTAATTTACCTGCAAGGATTTCATCACAAACTTGACCAATCAAATCACATTTTTCTTTAGGCAAAACACCAGCATCAAAATTAGTTAAGGCAGCTGCTTTTTTTAAATAAGCAAATGCTTTAATAATTTCTTTAGGCATCCTGTTGATGTCCTGTGCAATTTTAAAATTCTCGATACTTCTTTGCGTTTGTGCGCCCCAATAAACATGAGCGGGTACGCTGACTTCACCCATTGTATCTTTCTCAATTCTGTATTCCATACTTGCAGTTTTAATACCGCAAAGGTAAGACAGCAATTATAAAATTGGGTCAGTTGGGCGGATTTAATTCGAATAAATAAAGGGATTAATGCCCTGTAAAATGCGGTTTCCTTTTTTCAATGAAGGCTTGTATACCTTCCTTGCAATCTGCAGTGATAAAGCAATCCCCGAATAGATTGGCTTCCACTTCATATCCGTTGACAGATTCATCCCAGGCAGCATTCACGGCTTTGATAGAATTAGCAATGGCTAATGGCGCCTTGGTATGCGCGGCGGCAAGTAAGGAGAAGGCTTTGTCTAGTAACTCAGCTTGAGGCACTACATAATTGACTAAGCCATATTGTAAAGCTTGTTCAGCTTTGATATTATTACCCGTAATGACCAATTCCATGGCTCTAGCTTTCCCTAATTTTTGGGTCAATCTTTGAGATCCACCATAGCCTACCATGATACCTAAATTTACTTCGGGTTGTCCAAAAATGGCATTGTCAGAGGCAATGATTAAATGACAACTCATGGCCAATTCACATCCACCACCTAAAGCAAAACCATTTACACAAGCAATGACTGGTTTAGGGGAGTTTTCGATTTTAAAAAACACATCCTGTCCTCTTTTTGCTAAAGCGGTTGCTTCGGCTTTTGACAATGCTTCAAATTCTTTGATATCTGCACCAGCTACAAAACTTTTCAATCCTGCACCAGTAATCAACACCGATTTAATTTCTGGAAATTTATACACCCTATCAAATACGGCATCTAGGTCTTGCATGACTTGTTGGTTCAATGCATTTAATTTCTCTGGTCGGTTGATGGTAATGATCAAAGTATGATCTTCCATTTTTGTAAACAAAGTTTGAAATGACATAGTGCTTAATTTATTGGATGAAATAAAAAAATACGATTAGGACTTTCTATTTTCAGCAACCCATTTTTTAATGTAGTCGGCGATATCAGTGGTATTGGTTCCAGGTGCAAATAAATGACCGATACCCATGTCTTGTAATGTTTTATTGTCTTCTTCTGGAATGATACCACCGCCAGTTAGTAAGACGTCTTTTAATCCTTTTTCAACCATCAATTGGTATACTTTAGGAAATACGGTCATGTGTGCGCCAGATAAAATACTGATACCAATTGCGTCTACGTCTTCCTGCAAAGCTGCTTGAACAACCATCTCGGGGCTTTGTCTTAGTCCAGTATAAATGACTTCCATACCCGCGTCTCTAAGTGCAGTGGCAATCACTTTAGCGCCACGATCATGACCATCTAAACCAACTTTGGCTACCAATACTCTTATGGGTCTTTCAGTTTGCATCTACTACAATTTACATTAATTTTTTGACAACAAATCTAAACAGTATTGGATACGTTTTGCTGCATCTTTGGTTTCAATATTGGCTACAATATCAAAAACGCCTGGGCCAAATTTACCACCTACTAGCATGATTCTAAAAGGCAACATTAAATCACCAGGTTTAAGGCCTTGTTCAGCAGCCAATGTTTTAAAATGTGATTCCAGTTGAGTTGCATCATTCGGAACTGCATCATTGGTGTAGGCGTCCATTACTGTTGTAAAAAAGGCAGCTTTGTTCGCATCCCATTTTGGAAGTATGGATGCAGTATCTATTTCGGTTGGAGCTGCAAAGAAAAAGGAGGATTGAGGAATGAAATCGGTTAATAACTGACAACGCTCTTTCACTAGACCTATCACTTTTACCAAATAACTTGGCTCATGAATTTCAATTTTGGCTGTATCAAAATAAGGTGCCACCAAAGTTGCTAAATAAGTATTATCGGATTGTTTGATCCACTCTTGGTTAAACCATTTTGCTTTTTCGTAATCAAATTTTGCACCACCTTTATGCACTCTATCTAAACTAAATTTTTCGATCAAAGTTGGTAATGAAAATAATTCCTGATCTGTTCCATCATTCCAGCCCAGCATGGCTAGTAAATTGACAAATGCCGCAGGCAAGAAACCTCTTTCTTTAAATCCGATGGTGGTTTCTTTGGTATTGGGATCTGTCCAGTCCATTGCAAACACCGGAAAACCTAAACGGTCTCCATCGCGTTTACTTAATTTACCATTTCCGTCAGGCTTTAAAATTAATGGAAGATGCCCCCATTGTGGCATCTGATCCAAACCGAATAAATTTTTCCAAACTAAAATATGCACAGGTGCACTTGGCAACCATTCCTCACCTCTAAATGCATGCGTTATTTTCATTAAAAAGTCATCTACTACCACGGCTAAATGATAGGTCGGCATTTCATCTGCTTTCAACAATACTTTATCATCCACCATGCTCGTGTCAAATTTCACTTCGCCACGAATCAAGTCTTCAAAAACCAATTCCTCTGAATCTGGCATATTGATTCTTACTACATGAGGGGTGTTTTCATTGAGTAAACGCGTCACTTCTGCAGCAGGCAAACTCAATGAGTTTTTCAAACCCATTCTTGTTGCACGATTGTATTGAAAATTAGGAATCTCTTTTCTTTTTGCATCTAATTCATCGGCAGTATCAAATGCATAATAGGCATTCCCTTGTTCTATTAATTGTGATGCATATTGTTTATACATCGGCTTCCTTTCACTTTGTCTGTAAGGACCATAAGCACCTCCATGAATAGGACTTTCGTCTGGTGTCAATCCACACCAAGCTAGGGTGTCTAAAATATATTGTTCAGCACCTGGTACAAAACGAGATTGATCGGTGTCTTCAATTCTTAAAATGAATTGACCATTGTATTTTTTTGCAAATAAATAATTGAATAAAACAGTACGTACACCACCTAAGTGTAAACCACCGGTGGGAGAGGGTGCGAACCTGACTCTTACCATTTGATCAGCCGAATTTTCCATGAACAGTTTATTTTTACAAAGATAAGTTGCAAACGGGCAAAAGAACCATTTATCTTTGGGTATGTATTTCATTAAAACACCCTTTTGGCTAAGGCTTATTTATAGGTCTTGTACATGGCGTAAGCCAACACAAGAAAGGGTACTTTATTTGAGTTTCGATGATGGTCCGCATCCAGAAGCAACCCCATTTGTGTTAGCACAGTTGGCAATTTTTAATGCCAAAGCAAGCTTTTTTTGCATTGGTAAAAATGTGCAATTGCATCCACCAGTTTATGATTCAATTATTGCTGCAGGCCATGTAGTTGGTAATCATACTCAAAACCATATGAATGGGTGGAAAAATAAAACCGCTAATTATATTAAGGAGATCCAAGAGGCAACTAAATCGATTCGCTCTAATTTATTTAGACCACCTTACGGAAGAATCAGTTTTGCGCAAATCAAAGCACTGCGTTCAGCTCCTAGTTTACCGCAAGACATTATCATGTGGGATGTATTGAGCGGTGATTTTGATACGACGATTAATGGCGAACAGTGTGCTCAAAATGTGATCCAACAAGCAGGGCCGGGGTCCATCATTGTTTTTCATGATAGTGCCAAAGCGATGGATCGATTACGGATTGCTTTGCCAAAAGTATTATTGCATTTTAGCAACTTAGGGTATGAATTTAAAGCATTGTGAATGCTGCAAATAAACTACATAAAAAAGGCCAAGGTAGAAACCTCGGCCTGTATAATCCGTACCCTATAAAAAACAAAGTTTACATCCAAAGAAGGGATGGGTTAGTAATTTTATTCTTAAACGCATAAATAATGCCTTTTAGTATGTTCTTCATTAAAAAAGTGCTTTTTTTGTGCCTTAAACCAGTTGTTTATGCATTTTATTGATACACATGCGCATGTTTATGCCGAGGAATTGACTTCAGATCTTGATTTGATCATGAAAAATGCAGTAGCTGTTGGGGTCAATAAAATAATCATGCCAGCAATTGATAGCACTACTTTGGATGCGATGTTAAAAGTAGAACAGCAATATCCTGAGCATTGTATTGCCATGATGGGTTTGCATCCTTGTTATGTGAAGGAAAATTATAAGGAAGAATTAAAGTTGGTGGAAGATTGGATTGGGAAAAGAAAATTCATTGCAATAGGTGAAATAGGATTGGATTTTTATTGGGATAAAATTTTTACTAAAGAGCAACATATTGTTTTTGAAACACAAATGCAGTGGGCATTAGACTTACAATTACCTATAGCCATTCATACAAGAAACGCGATGGGGGAAACCATAGAAGCAGTAAAGCCTTTTGCAAAAAAAGGATTGCGTGGGGTATTTCATTGTTTTAGTGGCAGCAAGGAATCGGCAGAACAAATTATTGGTATGGGATTTCATTTAGGATTGGGTGGAGTACTTACTTATAAAAATGCGGGTGTTGCAGAAGCGGTAAAAGATATTCCAATGGAATACATAGTGCTAGAAACCGATGCGCCTTACTTAGCTCCAGTGCCTTACAGAGGTAAAACCAATGAGCCTGCTTATATGATTGAAGTGGCTAAGAAATTAGCAGACATTAAATCCCTGCCTTTGCATGAGATTGCTGCTATAACCACTAGCAATGCCGAGAAACTGTTTGGGTTGTAGTAATCCCTAAAAAAACCAATTTTTTATTTTACATTTGCAATCCTCAAAGAGAGGTGTCCGAGTGGTTTAAGGAGCACGCTTGGAAAGCGTGTATACGGCAACGTATCGGGGGTTCGAATCCCTTCCTCTCTGCAAAGCCTGTCACAAAAGTGACAGGCTTTTTTAATGCGAAGCCGCGAAACAAGCATGCTTGATTGAGCGGATGAGCGTTAAAAAAGCCAAAAGCATGCAATGTATGCTTTTGGAAGGCTTTGGTAAAAGAGAACTTCTAGGATGACGGTGAAGTGCAATGCAGCCGTCTATCCTAAAATCAGTTATTTAAATTTGTTTCATAAACATATAAAGCAATATTGAAAAAATTACAGTTAGTGATAAGTGAATAATTTCCCAAATGATCATTTTTTTATTTTTGACTGCTTTTCTCAATTCTTTGAATCTAAAATAAATCAATGTCAAGAAAAAAGGTATAAAATAATTTTCCATAATTAAATTATATTATCGAACTAAATATACTTTTTATAATAAATAAAGAAGATAATTACTATACATATAAAAAGATAAGAAAATAGATAAAATATATTTCCAAAGATTTTAGGGAACATTAATATTAGTATCATATTGATGATATAAAAGTAAAGTCCAAGACGTGCTATTT
>CAINOI010000007.1 GCA_903851465.1 uncultured Bacteroidota bacterium | reverse complement strand
GGTTTACGTAAACCAGAACCATACAAAGGAAAAGGGGTACGTTATTCTGATGAGGTGGTAAGAAGAAAAGCAGGTAAAGCAGCAGGTAAATAAACATTAAAAATCACGACGAGCGGCAGCATCGCTCGACTAAAAAATAATCAATATGAGTAAATTAGCTCAAAGACAAAAGATCAGATATAGAATTCGTAAGAAAGTACAAGGTACAGCAGCGAAACCTCGTTTATCTGTATTCAGAAGTAACGCTGATATTTATTGCCAATTAATTGATGATGTAAACGGGGTAACCTTAGCAGCATCATCTTCAAGAGAAGCAGATATCGTTGCGCAAAAAGTGCCAAAAATTGACAAGGCTAAATTAGCTGGTGAGTCAGTTGCTAAAAAAGCATTAGCCCTTAATGTTACAACTTGTGTATTTGACAGAGGTGGTAACTTATATCATGGAAGAATTAAGGCCGTAGCAGAAGGTGCTAGAGCCGGTGGACTTCAATTTTAATTCGATAAAATACTAATAGTAAATCATGTCTAAATTAAACGTAAATAAGGTTAAAGCAGCAGTTGATACTGAACTAAAAGAGAAAGTAGTTTCAATCAACCGTGTAGTTAAAACAACTAAGGGTGGTCGTACTTTCAGCTTCTCTGCTTTAGTAGTAGTAGGTAATGAAAATGGTGTTGTTGGTCAAGGTTTAGGTAAAGCTAAAGAAGTGCAAGAAGCCATTACAAAAGGTATCGAAGATGCTAAGAAGAATTTAGTGAAAGTGCCAATTATGCACGGAACAATTCCTCATGAGCAATTGGCTAAAGAAGGTGCTGCTAAAGTAATGATTAAGCCAGCTGCACACGGAGCGGGTGTAATTGCGGGTGGTAGCATGCGTGCAGTATTAGAGAGCGCAGGTATCACGGATATCTTAGCTAAGAGCTTAGGTTCTGCTAACCCACACAACGTGGTTAAAGCAACCATCAAAGCATTAGGTTTGTTACGTGAGCCAGTTCAAGTAGCAAAAACAAGAAACATTAAATTATCAAAAGTATTTAACGGGTAATCAAGTCGTTGATTATCTAAATACACCATCAATAATTACAGATGAAAAAGATTAAAATAACTCAAGTAAAAAGCGGCATCGACAGATCTGAGCGTCAAAAACAAACTTTGATTGCATTAGGTCTTAGAAAAATAAACGCTACTAAAGAAGTTGAGGCGACGCCTCAAATCTTAGGTATGGTGAATAAAGTAAGCCACTTAATTAAAGTAGAAGAGATCGCTTAATTAGCGGTGCTTCTCAATTTATAATGCGAGGGGAGATTCCCCGAAAGTAAAAATCAATAAAAATGAAATTACACAATTTAAAACCTGCAGAAGGTTCAGTACACAAAGCAATCAGAATTGGTAGAGGTGAAGCATCTGGTAAAGGTGGTACATCTACTAAAGGTAATAAGGGTGGTCAGTCTCGTGCTGGTTACAAAAGCAAAATGGCACACGAAGGTGGTCAGATGCCAATCCAACGTAGAGTTCCAAAGCGTGGATTCAAAAACATCAACCGTGTTGACTATGTTGTATTCAACTTAGGTCAATTAGATCAATTGATCGAGAAATATGGTTTCACAGAAATTACTCCAGAAAATTTATACATGAATAGCTTGATCAGTCGTACTGATTTAGTAAAAGTGTTAGCAAATGGCGAATTGAAAACTAAGATCAATTTCAGAGTAAACGCAGCAAGTAAGAAAGCACAAGATGCAATCGTTGCAGCTGGCGGAACCATCGAAATAATCTAATTTTTTTTAGTATATTGCAAGACGCATTAACAGTGCGTCTTTTTAATTTAAAGGGCCAAGCACATAATTAAACACTGATGAAAAAACTAATTGATACATTTAAAAATATTTGGGCAATCGACGAGCTAAAATCTAAGATTATAGTGACTTTATTGTTCGTATTGACTTATAGAATTGGTGCACAAATCACTTTACCTGGTATTAATCCATTGGCTATCGAAGCTGCTCAAAAAGCAGGTGGCAACAATGGTTTATTAGGCATTTTTGATATGTTCGCTGGTGGGGCATTCTCTCAAGCTTCAATTTTAGCTTTGGGTATTATGCCTTATATCTCTGCTTCTATTTTTATGCAATTGATGACAATTTTAGTACCTCAATTACAGAAGATTCAAAAAGAAGGAGAGAGCGGAAGAAACAAAATCAATCAATGGACACGTTATTTGACAGTGATAGTAACATTGTTCCAAGCGGGTGCTTATGTTGCTTATTTAAATAGCCCAGGATATGCTGATGCATTGATTCCTGCATACAAAGATTATTTCTGGTTCTCTACTGTAATTACATTAACAGCTGGTACATTATTTGTTATGTGGTTAGGTGAGAAGATTCAAGATAAAGGTTTAGGCAATGGTACTTCTATCATCATCATGGTGGGTATCTTAGCACGTTTACCGCAATCAATCATCATGGAGTTTGGTTCTAAGAGCCAAAAAGGTGGTGGTGGTTTGTTAATTTTCTTAATTGAAGTAGCTATTTTAGTAACCATTATCATGGGCTTGATTTTATTGGTACAAGGAGTTCGTAAAATCCCTGTAACTTATGCCAAGCAAGTGATTGGTGGCGCTCAAGTGGGTGGAGCACGTCAATTTTTACCAGTAAAGGTGAATAGTGCTGGTGTAATGCCAATCATTTTTGCACAAGCAATTATGTTCTTACCAACTTTAGTTTCTTTCACAAATATTGATTCAGCTCAAGGTATCGTAAGAATTTTCAACGACCACAGCAATGTTTGGTATATGTTGATTTATTCTGTGATGGTCATTGGATTTACTTTCTTGTATACTGCATTAATTTTTAATCCAAAGCAGATCTCTGAAGACCTTAAGCGTAACAATGGATTCATTCCTGGTGTTAAACCAGGTCAACCAACTACAGACTATATAGGTGCTGTAATGGATAGAATTACATTGCCAGGTGCTATCTTATTAGCATTGGTAGGTATCCTTCCTGGCTTTGCTCAAAAATTGGGTGTGACTCAAGGTTTCAGCACTTTCTTTGGAGGTACTTCATTATTGATTATGGTAGGTGTTATTTTGGATACTTTACAACAGATCGAAACTTATTTATTGATGCGTCAATATGATGGATTGATGAGTACGGGTCGTGTTCAAGGAAGATCACCAATTACAGGTATGTAATTTTTTATTAAATAATTATATTTACAAACCTGTCCTTCAAAAGACAGGTTTGTTTTTTTATCAAAGAATTCTTTTTCTATGGTATATACTAAATCAGAAGAACAAGTTGGCCTAATGAAGGAGGCTGCCTTATTAGTGAGTAAAACTTTGACAGAGGTTGCGAAAATGATTAAGCCAGGTATAACAACCTTAGACATCGATCAATTTTGCATGGAATTTGTCAAAGACCATCAAGCTACTTTGTCCTTCTATAATTATCATGGTTATCCGCATAATATATGTGCATCAGTGAATGATGTGGTGGTACATGGTTTTCCAAATAAAACAGCATTAAAAGAAGGAGATTTGGTATCTATTGATTTAGGTGTGATTTTAAATGGCTGGCATGGAGATCATGCATATACTTTTATTTTAGGAGAAGTAGCACCAGAATTGTTGAAATTGGTGAAGGTGACAAAGGAGTCTTTGTACAAAGGCATTGAAAAAGCAATCGTTAATAATAGAGTAGGTGATATTGGTTTTGCTGTACAAGAACATACCGAGAAAAAAAATGGTTATGGCGTTGTGAGAGAATTGGTAGGACATGGGTTAGGTACTGAATTACATGAAGACCCTCAAGTACCTAATTATGGTAGAAGAGGCACGGGTATGAAGCTGGTAGAAAACTTAGTATTAGCCATTGAGCCTATGATTAACTTAGGTACACATAAAGTTTTTACTGAAGAAGATGGATGGACTGTTAAAACACAGGACGGAAAAGTATCTGTGCATTTTGAGCATGATGTTTGTGTTAAGAAAAATGAAGCATTGATTTTATCTGACTTCTCCATCATTGAAGCTGCAGAAAAGGCAAATATCAATCTAAATTCATCTTACTATTAATTTGTAAAATCGAGTCATGGAAGCAAAAAACATTGTAGTAGTAGGAGGTGGAGCTGCAGGTTTTTTCTGTGCGATACAAATTGCAGAGATGCATCCCGATTGGCATATTACCATAGTAGAAAAATCGGCTAAATTATTATCAAAAGTTCGTGTGAGTGGAGGTGGGCGATGCAATGTAACGCATGCATGTCCTGATGTAGATCAGTTAATTCAAAAATATCCAAGAGGACAACGTTTTTTAAAGAAAGCATTTTATCAATTTGCCACATTGCAAACGATCGACTGGTTTGCAAAAAACGATGTTAAATTACACACCGAAAAAGACGGTCGCATGTTTCCAATCACCAATGATTCCGAAACAATTGTAGCTTGCTTTATGAAAAAAGTAAATCAGTATAAAATTGAAATTCTTTTAAATCATGAAGTGGTAAGCGTCGAAAAAAATGTATTGCATAAAAATAATGAAAAGCAATTTCAATTAATTTGTAGTAATAAAAAAGTAATTCAAGCAGATCAAATTTGTTTTGCTGTTGGGGGTATTGTGAAAGCAGAAAATTTTAAATGGATTGAATCACTCGGGCATCATTTTATTCCATCCGTTCCTTCTTTGTTTACATTCAATGTCATTGACAAAAAAATCACCTCATTAATGGGCTTATCTGTAGAGCAGGCGAATATTCAATGGCAGGGAGAAAAGTTTTTAGAACAAGGGCCTCTACTCATTACACATTGGGGTATCAGTGGACCTGCTGCTATTAAACTATCTGCATGGTGTGCAAGAGCCATGGCAGATGCAAACTATGAAGGCAACATTTTAATTAATTGGGTGCCTTTATATAATGAAAATTCTTTGCGATTAGAGTGGATGAATTTTAGACAAGATTTAGGAAGAAGAGAGATGGGATCTAAGAATCCATTTGATCTACCACAAAGATTATGGCATTACCTATTAACAGAAGCGGGTGTTTCTTTACAAACAAAATGGGCCGATCTTAAAAATACACAACAACAACAGCTCATACAATTACTTACAAGAATGAGTTTGGCGATCAAAGGAAAAACAACTTTCAAAGAAGAATTTGTGACCTGTGGTGGGGTAGACCTTGCAGAAATTGATGCTGGCACAATGGAAAGTAAATTGGTGCCTGGTTTGCATTTTGCAGGTGAAATGATGGACATAGATGGTATCACAGGAGGGTTTAATTTCCAACATGCATGGACTTCGGGCTGGCTTGCAGCGCAGCATATGGGCGCCTAAAAAGGGCTGCTTATAATGAAATGGGGCTTTCTTAACCATCGAGTCAAGCACTACTGCAATTTCCTATTGAAAATCAATTAGTTATAATTTAATAATCCCTCATTTTTTGGGGCTTTTTGTATCTATTTTCTTCCATTTTTACTACCTTTGCCGTCCGGTTCAAAAACACCGGATTTTTATATGAAACTATTTTCAAAAAACCTAAACGCAGACGCACAGGAATTCGATGGCGCTACAGCTACCGAAGCAACTGCGACAACAAAAGCACCTGAAGTGGTAGTTGTAGAAACTGCACACGACGATTTCGATTGGAGCGTAGACAAACGTAATGTGAGTCATTATGCTGAAGCTGAAAGAGTAAAGTATGATAAAGTGTATGATGACACTTTCGTACAAATTAATGACGGTGAGATCATGAATGGTCTTGTTGTTGCTTTAACTAAAACTGATGTGGTAGTAAACATCGGATTTAAAAGTGATGGCTTAGTATCATTGAATGAATTCCGTGACACCAATGGTGTTAAAACTGGTGATACAGTTGAGGTAATGGTAGTAGAGAAAGAAGACCGCGATGGTAATCTTCACTTAAGCCGTAAGTCTGCTCGTATCTACCGTGCTTGGGAAAGAATTATGGAAGTACATAAGACTGGTGAAGT
>CAINOI010000006.1 GCA_903851465.1 uncultured Bacteroidota bacterium | reverse complement strand
GTTATCTGCCGAAGGGTCTTTTGTGAATTGTTGGGCAATGGTACTATTTCCAATTTGATTGATTAAATAAGCTTTCTTAGATCGTTCATCCTCATCCCCTAATCCATCAAATCCAACATCTTGATATTTTCTATCTTCCGGATTATTACTAAATGCATTGGTCACTTGAATTGGATTCACCGGCACCCTGCCCCAAGTAGAACTATCTATACTAGCAGGAATAGTAGGTGTTGGCATCCCATTTTCATAAAAACGTCTACCATCTTTCAAGATATCTTCACTTACATTTCCTAAGTTCAAATACAATTTACCTCTGGTTGCTGCGGATTTAATAAAAGGATCTTGTACCCAAAATTCAACATATTCAATGATGCCTGTTTCAAAATCTGTTTGATCCAATGCACGCATAATTCCTCCCCATTTGTCTGAAGGATTTTTTATGCGCCCGCTGGCATCCAAATCTTTGTAGTTGTAATTATATGGACCACGATCTTTTGGATAATAACTTAAATCAAAAGTAGGCAATTGTACATCTGTAATATTGGTTGTCTTTTGAGGGAACAATTCATTGGTAAACACTTGACGAATTCTTGGATCACTTAATGAAGCTGTATTATTTGCCAATGGATTATTGGAACTATTTCGATCTTGTAGATTAGGCTCAATGGTATACCAAGCTAATCTTGCTCTGTTTTTGTTATAGTCTATTGAGTCTGCTAATGCGCCTTCTGCAAAACGATCTAAAGGGGTAGATGCTAATGTCCATGCTGTGAATGGAAATCTTAAATCAATATTAGTTCTAGTAGATTCAAAGTCGTCTAAATACACTACACCAGATCCACCTTTACCAATTTGTTGCGCATGACCCGGTTTTAAAATAGCCGCTTCTCCATAAGCCACAATAGACGATTTTGCTTTAGTGCTATAAAACGGAAGCTTATCTAAGAGTCGTGTTAACCCAGGCAATTCTTTTTTATAGTTAAAATCAAAACCATACATTGAATTTTTTATTGGATCAGATCCAAAATTGGTTTTAGTAAAAAATGGCCGCTCACTTAATCGTGAAGAGGATACTCCAAAGTTGAAATTTTTACTCGCTAAATAATCAATCCTCAATGCTCTAAATCCACGCTCTTGAAATCCAAAACCCAAATTATTTTCAAATGAAACATTCACTGGAATATTCGAGCTCAAAATACCAGGGTTGATGATTCTAACCGAACCAGATCCGTAGTCAACAATATAGTCTATCCCTTCTCTTAAAATTTGTCCACCCGCTCTTACACTCACCGAACCCTGTGGAACATTAAAAGCATTTAAACTAATTTCTGAACCACCAGCACTCCCTTTGACCTGCCCTTCCATCACATAACGATTCAGGTTGGCATAGGTTTGTGCCTCTGCTTTGATATTTCGGTATAATTGTTTGTAGATATACTTTTTTGAAATAGTCGTATCAATTCCTGTAAATGCAATGTCTTGCAAGTCTTTACCGAATGGCTCTAATAAAGGGAATACGATTCTTCCCATATTAGACAACACCGTATACCCTTCGACATAATCAAATACCCCATCTGGTTGTGGATCATTGCGATTATTTAATCGATCTAATTGTAATATTTTGATCAACGACTTTCCTTCATATGCTTTATTGGTAATAGGAAGATATCTTTTTAACCCAGCACTAGGCTCTTCATATAAAATGTTTAATTGAAAATCTTGTTGTTGAATAGCCCCGAATAAATCCAAAGAGTATACGTTTTTCATCATCAAATCCCAGATTGGCAAATCTGTTCTTTGTGTAGTTGCTTTCAATAACTTTAAAAATAAAATTTGCTGTACGCCTTTATTTGGATCTAGTGCCACACCTTCGGAGAATTCACCCACCTGGTAAATTTTACCATTGTAAGTATACTGAAATGCAACTGCCAATACTTCATCTGCTTGTAGCGGAATATTTAAAGACAAGAAACCCACCTGCCCATTAAAAAAATATTCATTCTCAGTTAATTTTCTTGCAAAAGTTCTTTCATAGTCTTCTGCAGACCTCAATCCTTCTTGGGCCAATACTGTGGAGACGCCCGCAGGATTTCTTGCATTAGGATTGTTGATGATTTTTGTATATAATTTATTGGCACTATTATCTGGAAAAGGATTATTAGGATTGCTCTCTACATTTTTTCGTTCACTTCTTAAAACTGGCTCACCAATATCTGCCAAACCTACTACATCTCTTGCATTGGTTGTTTGACCATTTCGATTGGTCACCCAAACCTCGATACGCTTGATTTGTATTTGAGAATTAATAATTGGCAGTGTGCTCATTGCCTTATTGTAATTGTTTCTAAAATACTGTGCCAATAAAAAGTGTCTATTTTCTTCGTAATCGTCTAATCTTTTTTGGAATTTTTGTGTTGACGACCCACCCTGCAAAGACATAGACTGCCGTTGAGATTTTTGATTGGCAATGGCCCCCGTCACAAATAATTTTCCAAATTGCAATTGCGCCTTCACCCCAAACAAGTTTTGAGTACTAGGAATTAAGGTACTTCGGGAAGTATAATTGATATTACCAGCTTCAATAAACTTAACCACCTCATCTTTTTTTCCTTTATAGCTTATCTTTATCTGGTTATCGAATCCAAGGTTGGATAATGTATTTAAATTAATAGGGAACCTAAGCTTATCTCCAATACTTGCATTCAAGCTAAAATTAGCATTGGCATCAAAATCAAATCCACCATTTTTACGCGCGCGCTCTGGTAATGTTGGATTTTTCACATTTTGCCCTTGATATCCTGCCCTGATATTGATTTCACCAACAGGTTTGATATCAATTTTTAAATCCAATCCTGTCTTTCCAAATAATCGATCAAAATAACTATCAAAAACTTTTGTTTTAGGCCTTGTGATTTTTCGATTTAATACCCCTAATGAATTTGAGCGCTGCATAAAATAGGCCTGCTCATCCTTACGTGTTTTTAATTTCCAAAATTCATCAAAACTTAAGGTCGAAGGAAAACGATTGTACCCCGTTCCTAGTTTCTCAGTAATATAATATTGCTTGGTTACAGGATCATAATCTACTTTTCTCTTTAGTAAACTTGAATCCCTTATATCAAATGGATTAATACTTGGCTGAGTTAAAAAATCTGCACGTCTATCTGCAATAGGATACTTTAGTTTACCGACCAAAGTATCTGAAGTCTTTTGAGTGATGGTATCTTTAAATGGTGCTTTTAATTGGCTCGTATCTTGTGCATGACCCATCTGCTTCATTAGAAGAAGACCAGACAATAACATGGCAGTGGGGAAAAGTCTCAAGAATAAAGCATTAAGTATGACTGATTAACAATTTTTGAGGGCTTGTTTGATCAAAATTTCTAGAGAGACTTCTGCTCCCTCTGATTGGATTGCTTTATCAATCGCTTTTTCAGCAACCGTTTTTTGAATCCCTAATGAAACCAATGCTTGAATGGCGTCTTGATGTGGTGTAGACTTACTAAATGTAGAACCACCTGATAGTTGCATAGGCAATTTGGCCAATTTATCTTTTAATTCTAAGACCAATCGTTCTGCAGATTTCTTGCCAATCCCCTTAATTTGTTCTAATTGTCGTGCATCACCTTGCACAATTGCTCGGATAATTTCTTCTGGTCGCATTCCCGATAACATCATCCTTGCAGTGCTTGCGCCAACACCTGATACACTAATGAGTTGCATGAAAAGCTCTTTCTCATCTTGACCAAAAAAACCAAACAGCACTTGGGAGTTTTCAGTTAAATGTAAATAAGTATGTAATAACCCCTTCTCTTTACCAGAGATGGATTCAAAAGTGTTTAAACTGATGTTCACTTCATAGCCTACGCCTCCAACATCCACAATTAGTTTAGCTGGGGTCAATTGGACAAAATTTCCTTGTAAAAATGCAATCATAATGGTTTCAAAAATAACACTTAAGCAATGAAATATGGCTATTTTAGGTCATTCTTAAGCATTTTTTAAGATATTTGTGGCCAAACAAAGCAACGAACTATGGCCCAAAAGCTGAAAGCAGCAATCACCTCGGTTGGAGGATATGTTCCAGAGACCAAATTGACCAATTTTGACTTAGAAAAGTTGGTGGATACCAATGACGAATGGATTAAAAGTAGAACCGGAATTTCTGAGCGCAGAATCTTGAGAGAACCAGGAAAAGCAAGTTCTGATATGGCTGCAAAGGCCATTGAGGAAATTTTGAAAAAAAAGAACCTAGACCCTTTAGAAATAGATTGTATCATTTGCGCTACAGTGACTCCAGACATGGTATTCCCTGCAACTGCCAATATCATTGGAGATAAAATAGGTGCAAAAAATGCATTTGGATTTGACTTAGGTGCAGCATGTAGTGGTTTCTTATTTGCTTTAACAACTGGAGCAAGTTTTGTAGAAGCTGGCAGGTATAAAAAAGTGATTGTTGTGGGCGTGGATAAAATGAGTTCTATTATAGATTATACAGACAGAGCAACATGCATCATTTTTGGAGATGGCGCTGGTGCAGTTTTATTAGAGCCAAGTGCAGATGAAGATGGTTTTCAAGATGCCATCTTAAAAAGTGATGGTATTGGCCGAGCATACTTGCATATCAAAGCTGGAGGAAGTTTAAAACCAGCATCGGTAGAGACCGTGATGGCAAAAGAACATTATGCCTTCCAAGATGGTCAACCAGTTTTTAAATTCGCCGTAAAAGGAATGGCAGATGTAAGTGCCGAACTATTAGAAAAACACAATTTAACTGGTGACGATATTGCTTGGTTGGTACCACACCAAGCCAACTTAAGAATCATTGATGCCACTGCAGAAAGGGTTGGTTTGCCTAAAGAAAAAGTGATGATCAATATTCAAAAATATGGCAATACCACAGCAGCCACCATCCCCTTGTGTTTATGGGAATGGGAGTCTCAGTTGAAAAAAGGAGATAATTTAATCTTAGCAGCTTTTGGAGGAGGATTTACTTGGGGAGCAGCATGGGTTAAATGGGCCTATTAATTGTATCTTTAGGAAATAGCATTTATATCATTTTTAAAAAAGCATTATGAGTCAAAAGAAATTTAAAGGAATCAGC
>CAINOI010000005.1 GCA_903851465.1 uncultured Bacteroidota bacterium | reverse complement strand
GATAATGAGCGTTTCAAAGCTTTGAGTTACCTTATCAAGATAACTTTTGATGTCTTTTCTAAAGTCAGAAAGGGTTGTAGTCAGCATATATGTACTTATTTGTGTACAAATATATGTACGTTATTTATTGTTTACAAATAAAAAAGGGGTACACCATACAGGTATAACCCTATTACTTTTATATCCGCTCCCCTTACAAACGAAAGGTGCAAAACAATGCGATGATTGAGTATGTGACTAGTAGGAAATTAAAGGGTTAAACTTCGTGTCAATTTGTAGGAAGTCTATTTGTCATTCAACCCAATACCAAATCCAAACATTGCTGCTACTAATGCAAGGTGAACAATCAAAACTGCCTTTTGCCAAGTTGGTCTGTCATTCCATTTTTGTTCTGGATTGAATGGGTCAAATGCCATTCCAATACCTAGAGATGCGGCAGCCTGCATATAATCTTTAGAAACAATTGCTTGGAATAAGCCTAAAAGTAAAAAACCAATGTAAAGAAATTTGTTAATTGATTTGTTCATTGATATATCGTTTTATTTATATCAAAATTAAATCATAGCCATAACTCAAAATTGTACTTTTAAGACACTACTTAATTTCCCAAATAATCTTATCGCCATCCACTTTGCTTGTTGACTTAAAAAAGTCTTTAGGGTTGTGATTTGTAATTTTTCGAAACTCCTTAATCAAATAAGATTGGTCATAATAACCTTCTTCATAGGTTATTTCAGTCAAATTCTTTAATTGTGTATTATTCAATTTGTTGGTTAATGAGCTTCTAAATCTATAGATTCTCCGATATTCCACAGGACTACAACCCATATGTTTTTGGAAGTGTCTTTGAAAAGTTTTTAGATTAAGTCCAATCTTATTTGCAATGTCAGATATGGACATTTGCTCATTACTGTTTTCTAGAAATGACAACGAATTTTCAATACTGGATAGCTCTTGATTATCCCAAAATTGCGTAAGCAAAAATGCTTCAATTTGACTAATATCATCGTCACCCGTAAATAAACTTTCTCCAAATTGACCCCACACATCATTGACTAATTCTTGAGAAAATTCAGGTGCCAATGAAAGATAATTATCCTTAAAGAATCGGTTCATTCCAAGAGGTTTGAATATGACAGAAATCTCTCTTAATTGTCCCTTATATTCTAATAAAACTGGGTTCGTGTACTTACCGAGTATTTCAATATGAATGTTAGCCGACCCATTTTCTAAAACTTGAAGAGTCCAATTTTTCCTTTGAACCGAGACCCCCTTCATAAATGAAAGGCCTGTGTTAAAATGTGGAAACGCTAGGTAACTAAAAGAGGAATTCGATTTTCCCTCATAACAATAGAAGCATTCTATATACTTTTTAAGAATTGGAGAAGATGGAGGTATTGTCTTTATCACAAAAAACAGAGATTTGTTCTAAAGTTAATTAAAGAAAAAATAAAAAGATGCAACTACCCTAACCCACTGATAGACAACAAAAAAGGCGACATTTCTGTCGCCTTGTGCACTCTTGCTCCCCTTTCTGAGCTTGAACTAAGAAATGATAAAGGCTAAGACAATTCCTCACGCAATAAAACCCAATGATAGCATGTGTTTCAAGATAAAAAGTGATGTTTTCCTCACACAACAAAGGACCCACGATTTAACGTAAGTCCTTGATTTTCATGTAGCGAGACCGGGATTTGAACCCGGGACCTCAGGGTTATGAATCCTGTGCTCTAACCAACTGAGCTACCTCGCCAAGACCCTTTATGGTTATACCCTTAAAAGGGTGGCAAAACTACTTAAATTTTTTGAATTTATGGGTTCACTTTAAGACTAAATACGGATTGTCCTTCAAAAAAACCTTCAAATACATCCCCCTTGGCGGTAGGGCCAACTCCAGCTGGTGTTCCTGTATAAATTAAGTCCCCAGGGTAGATGGTAAAATACTCCGTAATCCCTGCTAATATCTTGTCCAACGGAAAGATCATTAAACTTGAATCGCCTGTTTGAACAGTGCTTCCGTTTTTAGATAAGGTATAATGAATCGGGCTCGCTAGAATTTCTGAAGTTAATGGATGCCATTCGCCTAGTATAGCCGCATTGTCAAATGCTTTTGCTTTTTCCCAAGGAAGGCCTTTCTCTTTTAATTTACTTTGTACATCTCTTGCTGTAAAATCTATCCCTACTGAAATCGCATCGCAATATTCAATCACAGGGATGCCATTTGGATGCGACTCGCTTAAATTTTTTCCTTTCTTGCTTACACGTAATACTAACTCGCCTTCAAAATGTAAGTCATTGGTAAAACTAGGAATGGTAAAATTTTCGCCAGCAGCTAATAATGCCGTATCAGGCTTCATAAATATAATCGCCGAAGTAGGTATTTCATTTCCCAACTCGTGTGCATGCTCTACATAATTACGTCCAATACAAAATATACTCATAACAATAAATTTAATCTACTTTAATATCTAATCCATTGGCAAAGGTCATGGTTCTTGACAATCCTATTGTAGCAAATGACTCTATGACTTCTACCGATTTTTCAATTTTGATGTCAATCAATTTTCTTTCGGTTTGTGCCCATCTTCCTAAAACAAAATCTACCTGCTGCCCTTTTGCAAAATCATTCCCAATACCAAATCTTAATTTAGGATAAGCGTCCGTGCCTAATGTCAATTGAATGTCTTTTAAACCATTGTGTCCAGCGTCTGAACCAGAAGCACGCAAACGAAGCTTAGAAGTGGGTAATGCTAAATCGTCTACTATGGTCAAAGTATTTTCCAATGCAATTTTTTCTTTATCCATCCAATATTTAAAGGCCTTACCACTTAGGTTCATAAATGTAGTTGGCTTAACACAAATAAAGGTTTTTCCTTTCCATTTTACTTCGGATACTTCGGCCAAACGGTCAACTTTAAAAAATCCCCCATGCTTGATGACAAAGGCATCCAATACGTCAAATCCAATATTATGACGAGTATGCGCATATTCTGCACCTACATTCCCTAAGCCTATGAGTAAAAATTTTGACATATCTATTTCTTGGAGTAAAAGTACAGAAAAACAAAACCCCCTGATTGCTCAGAGGGTTTTATATTCAAAAGATTTGAATTATTTCTTACCAGCTTTTGCAGCTTCAGATTCTTCTTGCTTTAATTGACGTGTCATTACTACAGAAGCAACCGGTATACGTGGAGAGTTCATGATCTCCATGTTTGGTACTTTAATATCTTCGATACGTAAGTTTGCGTTCAATTCTAAATTAGTGATATCTAATTCGATAAATTCTCTTAAGTCTTTTGGTAAAGCTTTTACTTTAACCGATTTTACTTTAGAAACTAATTTACCACCTGCTTTCACACCTACAGATACGCCAACAAATTTTAATGGTAGAGTAGCTACGACTTTCTTATCATCCACTAACTCTAATAAGTCAATGTGTAATAATAAATCAGATACTTTGTCAAATTGTAGATCTTTCAAAATACATCTGTATTTTTTTCCGTCTACACTAACTTCAGCAATTAAGAATTCACTTGTGTACACTAAAGGCTTGAAAGCCTTAGCAGAAGCATAAAAGTTCACTTCTGTAGCACCCCCGTAAATTACAGCTGGCACGTTTTCTTGAGAGCGGATTTGGCGGGCGGCTTTTTTGCCAGACTCGGTCCTCAAGTGTCCTTCGATTGTAATTGTCTTCATGGTTTAAATTTTAAATATGGACGGCAAAGGTAATGAAATAAAAAGAAGCAACCAAAGTTGCTCCTAATTATTTATATTCTATTGAAAATCAGTCTATTACTGATTTCTAGCCTTCAATTGTGAGTGTACAAATAGGCTGGTAATGCTCTTATTTTCATAGGCATTACGAATAGCGATTGCAAACAAGTCGGCTACGGTCAATACCTTAATCTTTTTAGATTCATGTTTTAGAGGAATGGTATCACAAACCACCAATTCTTCTAAAACGGAGCTGTCGATGTTCTCGTAGGCTTTACCACTTAAAACTGGATGGGTTATCAAAGCGCGGACCGTTCTAGCTCCTTTCTCTTTTAATAAGGCTGCAGCTTTAACCAAAGTGCCTCCGGTATCGCAGATATCATCTATAATCACAATGTCTTTCCCTGTTACATCTCCAATCACCACCATGCTTGCAATCTCATTAGCACGTTTTCTGTGCTTATCACAGATCACCATTTCAGCATTAAAATAGTTGGCTACTTCACGCACACGGTTGGTACTTCCTACATCTGGTGCAGCAAAAGCCAAGTTTTGTAAATTAAGGGACTCGATATAAGGGATGAAAATTGCAGAACTGTCTAAATGGTCTACTGGCACATCAAAGAAGCCTTGAATTTGTGCAGCATGAAGGTCCATTGTGATCACCCTGTTAGCGCCTGCTGCTTCCAATAAAGTAGCAATTAATTTAGCTCCAATGGCCACACGGGGTTTGTCTTTACGATCTTGTCTAGCAAAACCATAATAAGGAACAACTGCAATGATTTTATATGCACTCGCTCTTTTAGCTGCATCTATCATCATCAATAATTCCATTAAATTATCGGTTGGTGCATAGGTGCTTTGAACTAAAAAAACATAGTCCCCTCTGATACTCTCCAAAAAGATAGGCTGGAATTCACCGTCGCTAAATTTTTGAATATTGATTTTACCAATGGGGGCACCAAAACGTTGTGCAATTTTTTCGGCAAGTGCCTGCGAGCCATTGCCCGCGAAAATTTTAACTGAAGGATTCATAAGGGTAAAATGTGCTTCAAAGGTATTGATATCGTGCACATATTTTTGGCTATTCTGCCGCAAATTTTCAACAAATAGTTAAGTTATGCACAACTGCCTACAAGAAGCCGGTATTTGTACGCAGAATTAGCACTTGTATAAAAAATATATTTGGATAAAATTGTTTATGCAAGCAAACAATATCCGGTTTTGGGCAGAGGAGGATCAACCCATCTATAAATTTAGCACAAAGGGTGCCGACCATTTAAGCGATGTGGAATTATTAGCCATTTTAATTCAACATGGCACAGCCACACAGAATGCCATTGAGTTAGCCAGAAGTTTACTTGCTACCACCGAACATAATTTGAAAAAATTTGCAAAATATAGTGTGCGGGATATCGTGAATTTAAAAATCAAGGGGATTGGGAAGATCAAGGCAGTGCGCATTTTAGCGGCGATAGAATTAGGTTCCAGAAGGATTGATTTAATGGACAAGCAAGCCGCCATCCATCATAGCCGAGACGTGGCCATGCATCTTAAAAATAAATTACAGCACGAACAACGAGAAGTCTTTATGTTGCTCTTATTAAATCAAGCAAATAAAATCATCCACGAAGCAGTATTAAGTGAGGGCGGGATTACAGGCACGGTGGCCGATCCAAGGATTGTTTTTAAACTCGCAATCAGTCACGGCGCAACAGGTTTTATCATTTGTCACAATCATCCCAGTGGGCAATTAAGACCCAGCAGGGTGGATGATACCCTGACCGAAAAAATCAAGAAAGGCGCCGCACTATTTGACATTAAATTAATCGACCATTTAATTGTCAGTTCAGAGGGCTATTATAGTTATGCAGAACAACATCCCAACTGGTAGTCTAATTTTTTAAACTAGGCCTGAGCAGTTGGTCCACCAAAATTCATAGGAATCTCAATTTGTTCCATGTCTCCAATTGGACCATGCGCTGCTTCATATCTTTCAATATTTTCGACCATGGCTTTCATGAATCTTTTAGCGTGCATCGGTGTTAAAATCACACGAGATTTTACTTTGCTTTTAGGGGTGCCTGGCATTACATTGACAAAATCAATTACAAATTCTGCATTGCTATGTGTAATAATGGCCAAGTTGGCATAAGTACCTTCTGCAATCTCCTCGGAGATTTCGATATTTAAAGGTTGATTCGGGTTTTGTTCCATAAACTAAATTAAGAGCACAAAGATACGAGGGAACGAATCTTAAAAAGAACTAAATTTGCGCCATGTTAGTATTAGACGGAAAAATTGCCTCAGCGGCAGTCAAAGCAAACTTATTAGAACAAACTACGGCATTAAAGGCTGCAGGTAAAAGAACACCCCATTTAGCCGCTATTTTAGTGGGCAATAATGGTGCTAGTGAAACTTATGTGGCAAGTAAAGTGAGAAACTGCGAAGAGACTGGGTTTGGATCTTCCCTTTACCGTTTCGAAGACACCGTGACTGAGGCCGAATTATTAGCACAGATTGAAACATTGAATAAGAACGAAAATGTAGATGGGATTTTAGTACAACTACCCCTCCCTAAACATATTGATGACGCAAAAGTGATTGAAGCGATTGATCCTAAAAAAGATGTAGATGGTTTTCATCCATCCAACGTAGGAAGATTGGTACAAGGACTAAATACTTTTATTCCTGCCACGCCTTACGGTGTCATGTTGATGTTGGAGCATTTTAATATTGAAACTAAAGGCAAACGCGCTGTGGTGATTGGTCGCAGTAATATTGTAGGAAGACCAATGAGTATTTTATTAAGTGCGGAACATCCACAAGGCAATTGTACCGTTACTTGTTGTCATAGATATACCCCTAAACAAGACCTTATTGAGATCTGTTCAAAGGCTGACATCATTGTTGTGGCGGTAGGTATTCCTGATTTTGTAGACGCGAGCATGATCAAGCCAGGTGCAGTAATTATAGACGTTGGTATTACCAGGGTCACTGATCCAACTGCTGCAAAAGGTTTTAGAATTAAGGGCGATGTACATTATGCATCTGCCATCACAGTGGCTTCGGCTGTGACGCCTGTACCAGGTGGTGTTGGCTTAATGACCATTGCAGGATTATTAAAAAACACAATGAAAGCCTACCAAGGTTTATAAATCATTTAAATAAAAAGCTTTGAGCAATACATCCTCTTATCCAGTAATGGAACTTTTTTATTCTTTACAAGGTGAAGGTTATCATCAGGGCAAAGCTGCTTTTTTTATTCGCTTAGCAGGTTGTGATGTGGGATGTGTTTGGTGTGATGTAAAAGACAGTTGGGATGCAAGTAAGCATCCAGTATTATCGGTGGAAGAAATTATTGCTGCTGCAGCGGCACAACCAAGTCGTATTGCGATTGTCACAGGAGGCGAACCTTTATTGCACCAATTGGATCCATTAACGACTGCACTAAGAGCCGCAGGATTTCAAACACATATTGAAACTTCTGGATCCAGTCCAATGAGTGGCTCTTGGGATTGGATTTGTTTATCTCCAAAGAAGTTCAAAGCAGCATTACCAGAAGCTATTAAAGCTGCGAACGAATTAAAAGTAGTTGTATTCAATAACTCCGATTTTGCCTTTGCTAATTCCTTTGTGAACGAACTTCCTATGGATTGTAAAAAATACTTGCAACCAGAATGGGAGAAATCAGACGCCATGACGCCATTGGTGATTGAATACATTAAAGCCAACCCAAGCTGGGAATTGAGCGCACAATTACATAAGTATATCCAGGTTCCTTAATTCATTGTAGTAGTTATAGTACCTTTATTAAAGATGCATTTTCAATTAAGATATCGAAAAGGGCTTGCGCTTTTATTTTGTTGCCTACTTTGTAGCACCAGTATTGTATTGGGACAATCAAAGCAAGCTTTACAAAACTATGAAGCTGGGATAAGTGCATTGAATAAGAATGATGTCCAAAAAGCCATTCAATTTTTTACACTTGCAGCCTCAAAAGACAGTCAATATATAGACCCTGTCATTGCATTGTTTCAGGTAAATCATGATCAAAAAGCTTTTCAAAAAGCCATTTCATATTATCATCAAATAAAAAAAATTGATAGCGCTGCCTCAGTTCCTTTTTTGGTAAAACAAGGGATTGCACTTGCTAGTCTTGGACAATATGATGCTGCTCATAAATTACTTTTGCCTTATATCAGAAATAATAGTTTGCCTAATTATTTAAAAGAAAAAGCAAATGCATTGTACGAGGTTTGTCAATTTGCTATTTCAGAAAAAATGGCACCCGAAATTAGCATCCATAATATGGGCGACAGCATTAACTCTCCTGCGTCAGAGTATTTTCCAACTGTGAGCATTCAAGACAGTTTGTTTTTATTTATGCGTAGGTTGAATTTAAGTAGAGAAGATTTTTATACCAGCAGTATGGGATTGGATGGATTTTCTGCTGCCATCCCTTTATCAGATACTTTAAATTTTGCAGCCAAAAAAGGAAGTATGAGCTTGAGTGCTGACTTGCAAACATTGTACTATGCAGCAGACTATGCTGAACAAGGTTACGGCCGATACGATATTTATAAAGTGCAACGAAGTCCATGGGGATGGTCGAAGCCAAAAAATTTAGGTCAAAGAATTAATAGTGACTACTGGGATAGCGCACCAAGTATTGCACCCGATGGCAACTCCATTTATTTTGCAAGCAATCGCCCCGAGGGATATGGTGGTATTGATATTTATGTAGCATATAAAAATGAAAAAGGCTATTGGGAAGAAGCCATCAACCTTGGTCCTTCCATCAATACAAAAGGAGATGACCAAACCCCATTTATCCATGCAGACAATCAGAGTTTGTATTTTTCAAGCAATGGACGCACTGGATTTGGGGGATCGGATATTTATGTGTCAAGAAAAAAAATTGATGGTAACTGGACCACACCAGTTAATCTAGGATATCCTATCAACACCTATGATAATGAAGGGAGTATTGCAGTTGCAAGCAATGGCGCCACTGCTTATATTGCAAGTGACAGATCAGATAGCAGAGGTGAATTAGATATCTATAAAATAACATTAGCAGAAAATACAAGGGCCTTTAAAACTTGGTATATCAAAGGACAAATTATAGATGCAAAAACAAAAAAAAACCTTGCTGCTGAATTGCAAATAGTTGATCCAGCTTCTGGTTATCCAATGATGGAAATGCAAATTGATAGCATGGGGCAATTTTTTTTAGCGCTCCCCTATTTTGATAGCTTAGGTTTAAAAATAAATAGCGCTGGTCATGATTATCTAAGCAGCATCCTTCCAATAGATAGCGTAAAATGGATGGCTGGAAAAACTTTTGATTTCGCATTGACGCCAATCGAAAAAATATTTACAAAAACATTCAATCAAGTCTACTTTGAAACCAATGCTGCTGTTTTACAATCCATATCTAGTGTGGAGTTAGATGCACTAGTGGGTTATTTAAAAAACACATTGAATGCTCAAATTTTAATTGAAGGACATACAGATAATACTGGTTCGTCAGCACAAAATAATTTACTATCCTTACAAAGAGCCAATGCCATTGCAAATTACTTACAACAAAAAGGCATTGCTACTGCTCGCATACAGACAAAGGGCTTAGGTTCAAGCATGCCAATCGCAGATAACAATACTGCTGCTGGTAGAGCAAAAAACAGAAGGACTAGTTTTACCATTACCCTGAAGTAGATTTCAAATAAGGTGCTCTTTTATTATAGCAACATCTTTATTTAAATTGGATTAGACTTTAAAACTTGCTTTTTGAAAAAGAATTGCGTATTTATACTTGAATTTTGAATGGTATAATGTAGGATGTTCAAGCAATGAATCCATCCCTTTTATATGCCATTGCTTTTTCACAATTACATGGCATCAATCTATATGAACGCAAGAAATTAATCCATGTATTTGGCTCTGCCATGTCTATTTACAATGTCTGCAAGCAAGGAGGAAAAGCTTTGATGGATCTTGAATTAAAATCTGTTGAACCCCTCTTATCTCCTTGGCCTTTAAAAGCTGCATCAGAGGAACTCTCCACCATGACTCAATTAAATATTGAAGCCACTTGCTTAGAAGACGCAGCTTATCCAAATAGATTGTTTCAATGTGAAGATGCACCCACTGTCCTTTATTCAAAAGGAAACAAAAAATGGAATATGCCCTATTTAATTAGTATTGTAGGCACGCGCAAGCACACACTTTATGCCGATAAAGTGATTCAAGAATTACTCGAAGGCATTCAACATTTGAATCTGGGTGTGGTCAGTGGATTGGCATTGGGTATTGACGGCATGGTGCATGAAAAAGCTTGTCAATTAAAGATCCCCAATTGGGGCGTGATTGCAACTGGATTGGACAACATTTACCCTGCACAACATCATCGTCTTGCAAATAAAATGTTGGAGCATGGTGGGATCCTTTCAGAAAACACCAGCAATACCCAGCCACTTCCTTTTCAATTTCCAAAACGCAATCGCATTGTGGCGGGCATGACCGATGCCACCATCGTGATTGAATCTCAAGTGCAGGGCGGAAGTATGATTACGGCTGGTCTAGCAAGAGGCTATAATAGAGAAGTGTTCGCAGTACCGGGCAAGATTACGGACCAAAAAAGCACGGGCTGCCTAGCACTCGTTCGGTCCAATACGGCTCAATTATACCAAAGTCCTACACAACTATTAGAAAACCTGGGCTGGGCCCTTCAGGAGCATAAAACCCCTAGCCAAAAGCCCTTACCCTTTGAACTTAGCCCTATTTGTCAAGAAATTTTAACCGTCATTAGCAAACAAAGCCCCATCCACCTGGATCAACTCGCTAATCTATTCAATCTCAATATAGGCTTGCTTTCCACGCATTTGTTGACCCTCGAACTAAATGGCCTCATCCACCCCCATGGTGGGGCTTTTTACAGTATCCGCTAAAAAAAGGATTTTGCCTAAATAGGGGCTTGCCCTATCTTTGCCTATGGCAACAAGAAATTCTACCTCCCGCATTTTTGGACAAGGCTTGACATTTGATGATGTACTACTGATGCCTGCCTATTCCGAAGTCCTTCCATCCGAAGTAAATATCCACGCACAATTGACCAAGCATATCAAATTGCATGTGCCAGTTTTGTCTGCAGCAATGGATACAGTCACCGAAGCGCAATTAGCGATTGCACTTGCAAGAGAAGGTGGCATTGGTATCTTACACAAAAACATGTCTATTGAACGCCAAGCAGAACAAGTGCGTAAAGTAAAACGTAGCGAGAGTGGTATGATTGTAGACCCCATCACTTTAGAAGTGACTGCAACGATTGGTGATGCATTGAACCTTATGCGTGATAATAAAATTGGTGGTATACCTATTGTTGACAAAAACCACAAGTTAGTGGGCATCTTGACCAACCGTGACTTACGCTTTGAAACCGATCGTAAAAGAAAAGTGAGCGAAGTGATGACCAAGGAAAATCTAATCATTGCACCAGAAGGAACAGATTTAAAGAAAGCAGAAAAAATCTTACGCCAATATAAAATTGAAAAATTACCTGTTGTCAATAAACAAGGAAAATTAATTGGCTTAATTACTTACAGAGATATTTTACAAGTGACTGCATTCCCGAATGCCGCTAAAGATGGCATTGGTCGCTTACTAGTAGGCGCCGCATTAGGCATCACAAAAGATGTATTAGATCGTGCAGCAGCATTACAAAGTGTTGGTGTAGATATCGTTTCATTGGATAGTGCACATGGCCATAGCAAAGGCGTGATTGAAGCTTTAAAATTGATCAAGAAAAATTTTAAAAACTTACCAGTCATTGCTGGTAACATTGCGACAGGCCCAGGTGCTTTAGCATTAGCAGCAGCTGGTGCAGATGCTGTGAAAGTAGGTATTGGACCAGGTTCTATTTGTACCACAAGAATTGTAGCAGGTGCAGGTGTACCTCAATTAACAGCAATCATGGAAGCAGCCAAAGCATTAAAAGGAAAAAACATTCCGGTGATTGCTGATGGTGGTATTCGTTATACAGGTGATATGGTTAAAGCTTTAGCAGCTGGTGCCAATTGTGTGATGATGGGTAGTATTTTTGCAGGTACCGAGGAAAGTCCTGGCGAAACAATTATTTACGAAGGCAGAAAATTCAAAGGATACCGTGGCATGGGTAGTATTGGCGCCATGTCTCAAGGCAGTGGCGATCGTTATTTCCAAGAAGGAGCAGAAGCAAAGAAATTTGTACCAGAAGGAATTGAAGGTCGTGTTGCATACAAAGGTACTTTAGGAGAAATCGTGTATCAATTTGTGGGAGGATTAAAAGCAGGGATGGGCTACTGTGGTGCAAAAACTGTAAAGGATTTGCAAAATGCGACATTCGTTCAAATCACCAATGCAGGTATGAGAGAAAGCCATGCACACGATATTGATATCACTAAAGAGTCGCCAAACTATAGCAGAAAGTAAGTCTACACGAATAAATAAACACAATGCGTAAACTTTGTTTACTTCCACTATTGTTATTGTTCGGATTATTGACATCCAATCAAATCATTGCTCAGGATAGTACCAAGGCTACATTGCAAATTAGTATTTTAACTTGCGCACCAGGCGAAGACGTTTATACCGCATGGGGGCATACTGCTATAAGAATCATAGATTCATCTACGCAAACAGATGTCGTTTACAATTTTGGGACTTTCGATTTTGAAACGCCTAATTTTTTAGCTGAATTTGTCAAAGGCAATTTGAATTATTTTTTATCTGTAGCTGATTTTCAAAATTTCATTGCAGAATACCAATACTATGGCAGAAGCATCAAAGAGCAGGTACTCGTTTTATCAGATGCAGAAAAAATAAAATGGCAAAATGCATTGCAAAAAAATTTAGAGGGTAATAATCGTTTTTACTTATATAATTTCATTACAGACAATTGTACCACTAGAGTTAAAGATGGTTTTTATCAATTTGCGACCACCCAACTACCTCCATCTAATATCAAAAGCTTTAGAACCCATGTGGTAGAAGCGCCTTATCAACAAGGGATTCCTTGGATTGGATTAGGCATTGATATTTTATTAGGTGCCGTATCTGACCAAGCACCAACTGATTTACAGGCGGGCTTCTTACCAGATTTATTATTTGATCAAATAGCGCTTCAGCCTAAACATATTGCAACAACTCAAAATTATGACTTCTCAAAAACGACTCCAGTTGCACCTTCAAATCCCATCTATTATATCATTGGATTGATGCTCGTGTATTTATTTGTTGGTAAATGGAATGCGAGATGGGCTGTAATGACTGCTAAATTTTTAGATGTTATTTTACTATTTATTTTTGGAGTTGGTGGATTGTTATTGGTGTACATGAGTTTATTTTCATTACACACTGCATGCCACGACAATTTTAATATTGCATGGATTCATCCATTGTATTTTATTGCATTGATATGTTATTTTATGAAGCCCATTTGGGCAGGCTATCTAGGGCGCATCTTTTTTATAGCCTCTATTGGTCTAATTATTGTTAGCTACTGGGTTCCTCAATCATTTTCTAGTTCGGTCTATCTGTTAATGGGCCTTTCTTTAATATTGAATTACCGTTTGCTTAAAAGAGGTAGGGATGCAAAATTCAATTAATCTAATTCCGCATCATTATAATTACGGGATAGATCAGCTTGCTTATTATGACGAGGGCAAAGGCAAGCAAACTATCTTACTCCTTCATGGGTTTGGCGAAGACCATACAGTCTGGAAAAATCAAATTGAATTCCTTGCTGCACATTATAGAGTCATTGCTCCAAATTTACCAGGCGTACATTGCAAACCACTTGCAATACATCACAGCCAAGCACCAAGCATACGCATCTTCGTGGAAGTATTGCATGAATTAATGCACCATTTAGGTATTGAACAATATTTTATTGTAGGGCATAGCATGGGTGGCTATATTGGTTTGTCTTTTGCAGATGATTATGTCAACCATGTGCAAGGTTTATTGTTATTACATTCTACTACTTACGAGGACAACGAAGCAAAAAAATTGAGCCGAATGAAAGTGGCAGAATTTATCCAAGAATGGGGCGTCTCTAAATACCTTGAAACTGCTACGGCTAATTTATTTGGGGATGCATTTAAAAAATCCAACCCTGGAACAATTCAAGATATTATTGAAAGCGGATTGGGCATTGGTCAAGAAGCGATGATACAATTTGTATTTGCCATGCGCAACCGAAAAACTATGACCCATTTACTGCAACAATCTAATCTACCTGTTTGGATGATTGCAGGTGAGGCCGACCTTGCTGTGCCTATACAAGATAGTTTGGAACAAATTAAATTACTACCTTCATCCAACAGTTTGGTGCTTAAAAATGTGGGCCATATGGGGATGTTTGAAGCAACCGATCAAGTGAACGAATTTATTCATCAATGTATAAAATCTGTTTAGCAAAGCATGCTAAGCCAAAAAAAAATAGATTATGTCAAAAATTATTTTAGTGACGGGAGCAAGTTCAGGATTTGGAAAAGCCATTGCTACAAAATTTGCAGCAGGTGGTTGGAATGTCATTTTAACGGCTCGCAGAAAAGAGAAATTAGATGAATTAGCTAAAGCACTTGAAACCACTTATGGTATCAAGACGCTGTCCTTGACTTTTGATGTACAAGATAAAAAAGCGGTATTTGATCATTTACAAAACCTGCCTACCGAATGGCAAGCCATCAATATATTGGTGAACAATGCAGGACTCGCATTAGGAAGAGACTCTTTTGAAAACGCCAATTTAGAAGACTGGGAAACTATGATTGATACCAATGTGAAAGGTTTGCTATATGCTTCTAAAGCTGTTTTACCAATGCTCATCAAAGAAAAAGGGCATATCATCAATATTGGAAGTACTGCTGGAAAAGAAGTCTACAAAGACGGGAATGTCTACTGTGCTTCCAAGCATGCAGTAGATGCCATTAGTAAAGCACAAAGAATCGACTTACTACAATATCAAATAAAAGTCACCGCCATCCATCCAGGCGCAGCAGATACAGCATTTTCCGTGGTTCGTTTTAAAGGAGATGCAGAGAAAGCGAAGGCAGTGTACAATGGTTATACCCCATTAATGGCCGAAGATATTGCAGACACTGTTTGGTATGTAGCCAATACACCTGCGCATGTATGTATCAATGATTTAGTGATTACTTGTACAGCACAAGCAAATTCGATGTACCTACAGAAATAGAATTATTTTAATTCTAATGATTTAGTTTATCCAAAATCTATTTCAGTATTGTCGCCAATATTTAATGTACGGCTCATCCCCTTGATGGCAGCATCACTCCCAATCAATGAATTGTCCAAGACTACTTCATCTAAAGAAGTGAAGGAGCCAATGATACTATCTTTTACAATAGAGCTTCTAATTGTTGTGTTATTACCTATGGTCACGTGTGGACCAATGATTGAATTTTCTATAACACATCCATCTGCAATACTCACTGGTGCAATGATGATACTATTGGTATATAATTCCGGATTAATTGCATAACCACCAGACTTCTTAAGCAACATGGCATTGGTTTCTAGCAAAGTTTCTTTTTTACCACAATCAAACCAGTTCTTCACTTTAAAGGATTTGAACTCTACACCTTTTTTGATCATGCAATCCAATGCATCCGTTAAATTGTATTCGCCGTTAGATTTAATATTTTCAGAAACTAATTTCTGAAAGCATTCAAATAAAATAGTAGACTCTTTAATTTTATACAGTCCCACCAAAGCATTATTGCTTTTTGGAATAGACGGTTTCTCTACTACATGTTCAATAAGTCCATCCTCATTCATTTCTGCCACACCAAATTGTCTAGGGTCATCTACTTTTTGAACACCCAACATACTGGTAGGACTTGCAAGCACTTCTTTAATATCGTATTCACAAATGGTATCTCCTAAAGCAATAAATACCTCATCCCCTCCAACAATATCTTGAGCCAATTGAATTGCATGTGCAGTCCCTTGACGGTCGTTCTGATACACAAAATGGGTGGTCAAATTTGGATAGGTTTGCTCCACATAATCTTGGATTTTCTCTCCTAAATAACCCACGACGAAAATGAACTCATTGATCCCTTCGGCCTTTAATTGGTCTACTATAAAACTCAGAATAGTTTTACCCGCTATCGGAATCAAGGCCTTAGGCTGTGTATAGGTATGTGGTCTTAGTTTCGCTCCTGCGCCTGCAACCGGTATAATCGCCTTCATTTAGTTATTGTTTTGGGGTGGCTAAAAATAACAAAAAACGGTTATTTCGTGCCTTTTGATCGCGCCAAAGATAGGATTATTATAAAACACTAAACAAATGTGGATATTCAATCAAAAACTCTTGTTAGAAAGCTTTGGAGCGGCCTATGGAATGAATTAATTTTGCTCCTTATAAAATCAGCCTTATGAAAAGAGATACCCTTGTTTTCGACATCATCAATCAAGAATTAGCACGTCAAAGACGTGGCATTGAACTAATTGCTTCTGAGAACTTTACAAGTTTACAAGTGATGCAAGCAATGGGCGGGGTGATGACCAATAAATATGCCGAAGGGTACCCTGGAAAAAGGTATTATGGTGGATGTGAAATAGTAGATAAAACAGAACAATTAGCAATAGATCGTTTAAAAGAAATATTTGGTTTAGAATATGCTAATGTGCAACCACATAGTGGTGCGCAAGCCAATGCCGCAGTTATGTTGGCTATTTTACAACCAGGAGATGCCATCCTTGGCCTAGATTTAAGCATGGGTGGCCACTTAACACACGGTAGTGCTGTGAACTTTTCTGGCAAAACCTATACACCGCATTTTTATGGTGTGGTAAAAGAAACTGGATTGATTGACTACGAGATGTTAGAAAGTCAAGCAAGAACGCATAAGCCAAAATTAATTATTTGTGGTGCAAGTGCTTATAGTAGAGATATTGATTACGCGCGCATTCGTAAAGTAGCAGACGAAGTGGGTGCTTTTGTATTAGCGGATATTGCTCACCCTGCAGGATTGATCGCAAAAGGATTATTAAGTTCTCCTTTCAATCATTGTCATTTTGTAACTTCTACCACACATAAAACATTACGTGGACCAAGAGGTGGTGTGATCATGATGGCGAAAGACGGCGAGAATACTTTAGGATTAAAAGACATGAAAGGCAATTTAAGACTTTGGTCCAATGTGATTGATATGGCGGTATTCCCTGGAACACAAGGTGGACCATTGGAACACGTGATTGCTGCGAAAGCCATTGCATTTGGAGAAATTTTATCAGATGAATTCATGGTGTATCAAAAGCAAGTACAAACAAATGCGAGAACAATGGCTGCAGCATTTGTTGCTAAAGGCTATGAAATCATTAGTGGCGGTACAGACAATCACTTAATGTTGATTGACTTAAGAAATAAAAACATCAGCGGTAAAAAAGCAGAACAAGTATTAGGCATGGCAGATATCACTGCGAATAAAAATATGGTGCCTTATGATGATAAGTCTGCTTTTGTCACATCAGGTATCCGTTTTGGTGTAGCTGCGATTACAACAAGAGGTATGAATGAAGGTCATATTCCTTTTGTAGTTGATGCAATTGATACTGCCTTAATGAACGCAGACAACGAAACGGTACTTGCTAACACCAAGAAGGAAGTGAATCAATTCATGGAACAATTTGTATTGTATCCTGAATTAGGCTAATTATACGCTAACTTTAAGCTATGATACAAAGAATACAAACACTATGGTTATTGATTGCTAGCGCAGCAGCTTTCTTTATCTTGAAATTTCCATTTTATTACACCCCACAGCCCAATGCTTTGGAAATTAATGGCGCAGCACAATACAGCACCTTAATTGGCTTGGCTTTTAGCGCTTGTTTATCTTTTATCAGCATCTTTTTATACGGCAATCGTATGCTGCAATTAAAAGTAACCTTGGTTAACTTTTTACTTTCTGGATTGGTTGGTTATTTTATTTACACCATCGTAAAAGTACATCCAGGTGGCGGCTTCACCCTAGCGTCATTAAGTTTATTTTTTATTCCAATCTTACAAATAGTTGCTTGCTATAAAATTTACCAAGACGAAAAATTGGTGAAGAGCGCGGATAGGATTAGGTAGAAAAGATCTTTAGACTTACAATAAAAATCAAATTGTTAGACTAGTCATGGCGCTTATTTTTAAGTTGTTGTAAAAGCAATTCCAAATCCTCAATTGACATTTGTTTTTTATCTACCAAAAAGGAAACTACATTGGCATAAGAACCTTCAAAATAATTTTCTGTTAAACCTTCAATTCTTTTACCTGAATAGGCAGATTTACTCACCAATGGATGATAAAAATTATTCCGATTCGGATTTTGAATCCCAACAAACTCTTTTTCTACTAAAATTTTAAGTAAAGTTGCCACCGTATTATGATGTGGCTTGGGCGCTTCTAATGCTTCTAAAATATCTTTGATATAGCCTCCTTGATCCAAGGACCAAAGTGCTTGCATGATTTGTTCTTCGGCTTGTGTCAATTTTTTCATATGGTTCTTTTTGACTTTATAACTAATTTATTAGTCAATATTATAACTAATTTTTTAGTTAGTCAAAAATATCCGCCTTTTTAACAAAGTAGCCTATATCTCCCTATCAATGGTAATTTGAAAAGTTGGATTAGCCTAAGTATTTCCCAGTCTGAGAGGCTTTGCATTTAGCCAATCCTGTCGGAACGCCGGCGTAAACCACATTGCCTCCGTTGACGCCTGCCTCTGGGCCCATGTCAATGACCCAGTCTGCCGACTTAATAATATCGGTATTGTGCTCCACTACAATCAAGGAATGGCCTTGATCAATTAATGCATTAAATGCTTTTAATAATTTATGGATATCATGAAAATGTAAACCGGTGGTTGGCTCGTCAAATATGAACAACATCTTACTACTTGCTTTGCCCTTGCCTAAGAAACTAGCTAGCTTGACTCTTTGCGCTTCGCCTCCACTTAGGGTGCTACTACTTTGCCCTAGCTTCACATAACCCAAGCCCACTTCTTGTAATGGACTTATTGCTAAGACAATATTTTTTTCTTCACTAAAAAACGCAATGGCTTCGTCCACACTCATCTCTAACACATCGTGGATACTTTTTCCTTTATACTGTACTTCTAATACTGCTTCTTTAAATCTTTTTCCGCCGCAATCCTCACACACTAAATGCACATCGGCTAAGAACTGCATCTCTACCAATTGTTCTCCCTCTCCTTTACATGTGTCACATCTTCCGCCATCCACGTTGAATGAAAAATGCTTTGGTAAGAAGCCCCTTATTTTTGACAATGCTTGTTTTGAATACACATCTCTTATCGCATCATATGCTTTGATATAGGTCACTGGATTGCTTCTGGACGATTTACCAATTGGATTTTGATCTACCATTTCTATTTGATCAAATAAATGCAAATCACCTTTGATGGCACTGAATCCACCCTTCATTTCTGTTGGCAATTGTTTTGCATCTAACAATGCATTGTACAAAACCTGCTTCACCAAAGTTGTTTTACCACTTCCGCTCACGCCAGACACCACAGTCAAACATTGCAATGGGAATTGCACATCAATATTTTTTAAATTATGCAAGAAAGCACCTTCTAATTGAATGGTATGTTTTGCAGACCTAGTTTTAGCAGGAATAGGAATAGACAATGTGCCGTTTAAATACTTACCAGTTAAACTATTTTTATCTTTCATCAACTTTGCTGCATTACCAACTGCAACGACTTCTCCACCTAAATGCGCCGCCAATGGCCCCATGTCAATGATATGATCTGATTCACGCATGATTTGTTCATCGTGTTCCACCACCACCACTGTATTACCAAGGTCTCTTAAATTTTGTAATACTTTAATCAATCGCTCTGTATCTCTTGAATGCAATCCGATAGAGGGTTCATCTAAAATATATAAGGAGTTGGTTAAATTACTACCCAAGCATCTTGTTAATTGTATACGCTGACTTTCTCCTCCACTTAAACTATTCGCCAAACGACTTAAAGTTAAATAGCCTAAACCTACATCCATCAATGTTTGAATGCGTTGTTCAATTTCCATCAATACACGCTTGGCAATCACCGTATCTGTTGGGCTTAATTTTAATTGCTTAAACCAAACTTGTAAATCTTGCACTGGCAAAGCGCACAATTGTCCAATATGTTGATCTGCAATTTTTACATACAATGCTTCCTTGCGCAATCTGTATCCCTGACAATCTGGACAATCTGTTCGGCCTCGATACCTACTTAATAAAACACGAAACTGTACTTTATATAAATGCGCTTCTACATCTTTAAAGAAATCGTCTATACCATATGCCTTGCCAACGCCTTTCCATAACTGTTGCAATTGTGCTTTTGTTAATTTAAGGATGGGTTGATGAATTGGAAAACCTTCCTTTCCTGCTTCTTTCACAAATTGGTCCTTCCACCAAGAAAGTTTTTCGCCCTTCCATGGCGCTACGGCACCATCATACACGGACAAATGTGGATTTGGTATCACTAAGTTGGCATCGATCCCCAATACTTGGCTATAGCCTTCGCAAGTGGGACAAGCGCCAAAAGGATTATTGAATGAAAATAAATTGGGACTTGGTTCATCAAATTCAATATCGTCTAAGGTGAACTTATTATTAAAGCTCACTAAGGTATTTTCATTTTGTTCTACCCAAACAATCCCCTCTCCTTCGTAAAATGCAGTGCCAATAGAGTCTGTCAATCGATGGATATCATCCTCCTCAAATGTTTTCACCACCACACGATCAATTAGAATATAAATTTCCTTGTCTTTGGTATTTTGTTGAAGTTCCTTTTTTGTCCAGTTCAACGCGTCTTCTATTCTTACAATGACTGGTGCAGTTTTAGGGGCTCTCAAGTAAATACGTGCAAAGCCTTTTTGCATCAGGATATTCAATTCCTCTTGAATGGCTCTTTTGGCATGCTGTTTGAATAAAACTAACAAAACCATTTTATCACCCTGCTTTCCTTTTTCAATAAAGGATAACACATCTTGGACATCTTGTTTTTTAACCTCTTTACCACTTATTGGGGAATAGGTTTTACCGATTCTTGCAAATAAGACCCTTAGGTACTCGTAAATCTCTGTCATGCTCCCCACGGTACTTCTTGGGGTACGTGTAGTCACTTTTTGCTCAATGGCAATGGCTGGACATAAGCCCTTGATATAATCGACGTCTGGCTTGCCCATTCTAGACATAAACTGTCTAGCATAGGAGGATAAACTTTCGGCGTAACGTCTTTGCCCCTCCGCAAAGAGGGTGTCAATGGTCAAGGAGGACTTTCCGCTACCAGAAACCCCCGTCACCACAATCAATTGGTTTCTTGGAAATTCAACCGATACATTCTTGAGGTTATGCACCCTTGCACCCACCACTTCGATGTTATTTCGCTCCGTTTTGTCTAGTCCTTTCTTAGTTACAGCCATAGTACAAAAATAACACCATCATGCCCTATTTGGTTGTGTTCTACCTTAATATTATTGTAAATAATACAATGTGGATATCCTCGAAGCAAAATTCTTGTTTCCCACATCTACGAATCGGGCACAATAAGCTTGTAATTTTCATATATAATCCAGAGGTAGCCCTACTACCAGAACTAAGAACAACCTATAAAAAATAAACATGAACAAAGTAGTTGAACTGACAGACAACGAACTAATCCAATCATTTCAAGGAGGCAATACCCGTGCTTTCGATGCCTTGATTGATCGTTACCAAGAAAAAATCTTCAACACCATTTTATTTATGGTGAAAGACAGCTATTTAGCCGAGGATTTAATCCAAGAAATTTTTATTAAAATCATTGACAACTTAAAGAAAGGAAAATATGCCGAAGAAGGTAAGTTTCTACCTTGGGCTTTAAGAATTACGCATAATTTTTGTGTGGACCATTTTAGAAAAGTAAAACGCACCCCAGTTATTAAAACCAGTGATGACCAAGATATTTTTGAAGTGATTAAGCATACCGATCATTCTGCCGACTATAAAATGACCCGTGCACAAACACATAAAAATATTCAAGAACTAGTTGATTTATTACCGGAAGAACAAAGAGAGATCATTGTGTTAAGACACTACGCCAATTTTAGTTTTAAAGAAATTGCGACTTTGACCAACTGCAGTATCAATACAGCTTTAGGAAGAATGCGTTATGGTTTAATTAACTTAAGAAAAATGATGAACGAGCGCGGCATGACGATGTAGTTTTAAAAAGAAAAGTGCTCCAATAAATAAAGAAGGCCCCATTCGGGGCCTTCTTTATTTGAAATTTTTTTTATTTTTTCTTAGCGCTGCATTTTAACCATTCTAAATATTGTTGGATATCTGGTGTATAGCCAACTGGATTGGATTGTAACACTTGGTCTGGACTCAAAACAACATATAATGGTTGTGAGGATTGATTGAAATTTTCGGTCTCAAATGTTGCCCATAAATCTGCTACGGTATTAATTTGTTTTTGTTGTCCAGCTTGTGTGGTGTAAACAAAACGTTCTGCTACTGGTAAATTAGCGCGATCATCTACATATAAAGAAAGTAAAATGAAATTTTCTTGGATAAATTTTTGTACCGCAGGATCTGTCCATACCTGCTCTTCCATTTTCCTACAATTCACACAAGCCCAACCAGTAAAATCAATTAAGATGGGTTTTTGTTGCGCCTTCGCCATTTCCAAAGCCTTGGTATAGTCATTGACTACATTTGCTTTCAAGCCATGGCTTGAACTATCAGTTGCAAATAAGCTATAATGTGTTGGTGGAGGGAATCCACTTAATAATTTTAAATTATTGGCATTTTGAGGCATCAATCCTGCACCTAAATACAATGCAAAACCCAATGATAATCCGCCTAATAATTTTCGGCCTAGTGCAATCTTTTGTCCTTTGACATCGTGTGGTAATAATAAGAAACCGAAGAGGTAAGCAGTCAATCCAAGACTAATTAAAATCCATATACCAATAAAGACTTCTCTTTTTAACAATCCCCAATGTTGCACTAAATCTGCGTTGGATAAAAACTTAAAGGCCAATGCCAATTCAACAAAGGCCAATACTTTTTTTACGGTATCCAACCAGCCGCCCGATTTTGGTAAGCTCTGAAGCCATTGTGGGAAGATGGCAAATAAAGTAAATGGTAAAGCCAATGCCAATCCAAAGCCTGCCATCCCTTGTGTTAATGCCCAGGCGCCTCCTTGTAATGATCCTACTAATAAAGTCCCTAAGATTGGTCCTGTGCATGAGAAGGATACAATCGCTAAAGTGATGGCCATGAAAAAAATTCCGCCTAAACTTCCCAAGCCGCTCTTCGCATCTGCTTTATTGGCTATGCCCGAAGGCAAACTAATTTCAAAGTATCCAAAGAAAGAGATTGAAAAGAAAATAAAGATGGCAAAGAAAGCAATGTTCAACCATGCATTGGTAGAAATGCTATTGAAAATTTCTGGTTGCACATTGCCTACAATATGAAAAGGCACACTCGCCAACACATAAATTAAAAAAATGCTCAAGCCATAGATTAATCCATTTTGTATGCCTTGTTTTCTGGTCTTAGATCTTTTAGTGAAAAAAGAAACTGTCACAGGTATCATTGGAAAAACACATGGCGTAACCAATGCAATCAATCCACCTAAAAATCCTAAAAAGAAGACACCCCAAGCACCACTATCGGCACTTGTGTTCGTGGTTGTTTCACCACATGCATTTTCAGGTGCCTTAAGAGCCGACTCAGGAAGTAAGATATTGAAACTGCTTCCTTTTTTTCCATTGGCCAATGGCATTGCAATAGGCAATTCAATCACATAAAAAGAGGACTCCTTGCCAACACTCATCACCACGACCCCTTTTAAACTATCTGGTTGAAATCCATGAATCACCAATTCTTCTGTGATATCAAATTGTCCTGTGAAGACTTTTGCATTCGTAAATAAAATATCTTTTTGTGCTTGAGCAGCTACAGAATAGGTTGGCTTGTTTAAAGGCACCGCTGTTTCTAAAGTATATTTTAAATTGGGCGCTTCTACTCCTTCTGCATTGGCGTCATAGACTTTCCATCCTGCTTGCACTTTTACGCTTACTTGTATCGCATATACAGAATCATTCTTAGCTGAGATTTGGACAGTCGCTTTTGCAATACTATCTGCTTGTGCTTGCAACTGTGATACAGTCAAGAAAAACGCTATAAAAGTCAAAAATAAATTACGCATGAATAAGGTTTGGCTTCATAGCCTTTTATAAGAATGATGGATTCTAAAATTATTGAATATCCACTTCGAAACTTTGTTTTGTTGGAGGCAAACATCTTTCCTCATTGCAAACCATATATTCAATGGTGCCAGTTAACTTTGTCTTGGTGGTTACTTTCAAAGCGATTGCTTGTATAAATTGTACTTTGCCTCCAAAAGAACCAATCACAGCGTCAAAATTTTTATCAAATTTCTTCTCCAACTGACCAATTTCCTTTGTCGTACCATTTAAAAGCACCAATGGGTTTTTAGCAAACTGCACTGTGGTTGGAACAGGTCCTTTTTTTACAAATTGAGAATAGATATGCCAAGGCGCATCTACGTTTGCTGTGATGATGACATTGTACTTTTTATCTCCTGTCTTAACTGCTTGGTAAGTCCATTTGACTGGAGCTAATTTTTGGGATTGACTCTGTAAAGCAACCATTAATATAAATAAGGCAAGAAATATTTTTTTCATCAGAACAATTTTTTAAAAATGAATACTGCCAAAACTAGCACCGCCTATTTCTAACAAAAATTATAAAGCTGCTGCCGTTTTCAACAAACCTAATAATTCAAATACCTGAACACCGTCCGTATTATTTAATGCAGGATTGGTTGCTCTTTCTGGATGTGGCATCATACCAAATACATTTCTGCCTGCATTGCAAATACCGGCAATATCTTGAATGGCGCCATTTGGATTAGATTCCCCTCCAATCTTGCCGTTTTTATCGCAGTAACGGAAAATGATTTGGTTGTTTTTTTCTAAGCTTGCTAAAGTAGCGTCATCTGCAAAGTACCTTCCTTCGCCATGTGCTATTGGGATTTGCAATGGACCACTATTGTCGGATTTGATAAATACATTTTTACAAATAAACTGTTGGTTGGCATTTTGTAATAAGGCTCCTGGCAATAAGCCTGATTCACATAAAATTTGAAAGCCATTGCATACACCCAACACCTTACCACCTTTGGATGCAAATTCAATTACAGATTGCATCATTGGACTAAATTTGGCAATCGCGCCACAACGTAAATAATCTCCGTAAGAGAACCCACCTGGCAAAACAATACAATCTTCTGTGTTAAAATGAGACAAATCACTGTCTTTATGCCAAAGCATTTGCACTTCAAAACCAAGGTCTTTTTCTAATGCATCTTGCATGTCTCTATCACAGTTTGAACCAGGGAAAACCAATACGCCAAATTTCATAGTATTAAGCTTATAAAGTTGAGTAAAATTGAGCTACAAAGGTACTTAAATATGCTTTGCTAAAAAGCCCAAATTCTACACCTAAAAAAGGTGGTTATACACAATCAAACCCGCCGAAATCCAAAATAAGAGATTGGGAATCATTAACTGTTTAGGGCTAGCGTAACAAAAGCTAATAAAACTAGCCAAAGGGGCTAAAACGATAGCAGATGCATACAAAGCCTGCGAGGAGAAGATAATTGGCTGAAAAAAAGTCACCACCAAGGTCAATAACATCACACCCCAATATTTTCTAACCTGAATAATAAAGCGATTTTGTTGATCCTGCCAAAAGTATACTCCAATTAATAATTGTAAACCCATAAAAGATAAGGCAATAATCGATTTAACATCCATTGCAGCCAAAGGATTTTCCCAATCTAATTTGGGTAAAAAAGCAGTAAATGCTGTTGCAGTGTCAGTTAAAAAAACGAAAGTGAAAATAAAGTAGAATGGCAATACGATGCCCATAATCAAAACCAACCATTCTGTCAATCTGAATGGTCTAATGATGGCTAATGCAAAAATAACAACTGGTATTAAAATAGCGATAGGCTCGTATAATAAAATAGAACATCCAACAATCATTCCAATGTTAAATTCAAGTGTTTTGGGTTGGGTCTGATCGTACAATCGATTCAACTTAACTAAGATCCAAATAATAAAAGCATTTGCAATCAAACCAGAACTAATGGCATCCCAAAATGGAAATAAAGCTGTTAAGATAACAAAAGTAAATGCAGGCAAATAACTTACCTGTTGAAACATCTTAAATCGACTCACTAAAATATTCAATCTTAGCGCCTGCACAAGCACAATCAAATGAAATAGGATGATGAGCGCTAAAGGCGGCAAAGGTTTAATATAATGAAACAGAAGATACGCCAGTAAACCATCCGTCGGATTCGCAATCACAATAGGTGCTTCCCAATAAAAATGAAAATGTACTGCAACACTTAATAATACTAGAAAGAGCACATTGATGTCGGACCTATCTCTGAATAAAAAAACCATAACTACTGAATCGTGATTTTAGCAAACCCTAATTTACCTTTTGATTGATACGGTAGAATAGCTTCCTTTTCACCCACTTGTTTTAATGACCTTGGCATCCACTCTACTTGTTTTTCATTGATCAAAATTGGATTACCCTTTATAATAGCGCCTGATGCATTCAATTGCTGATGTACCAATTGTCTTATGCCTTTTGATTTTTGGTAATACAAGAAATTGGTTCCTGCAGTATTGTTGATTTGACCATATCCAATGAACTGATCGACATTTACATCGGATTGTTGTTTATCAATTGTTTTTACAGATTGGATATTCGCCTTTGCATCAAAATTCAAAATCGCCACTTTGCCTGCAGTGTAAGTCACAGAAGGAGATCCAAACCCTCCAAAAGGCTGCATCATCCAACTATTCCAACCAAAGCCCCAACCAAGACCCCAGCCTGGTCCCCAGCCCCATGGACGCATCATGCCCCATCCAAATCTTGCCCAAGGATAAAATCCAAAAGGTCTATTCCAATAACTAAATATAAATGGATTGTAAAATGGGCCACCCCAATAATAGTCCCATCTTGAAAAAGCATTTCTATTAGAGCTTGTTTTTGCAGCTTCTGCAATTATTGTAAAACCGCCATCTGCATTCGGCTGCACTTGATCAAAATAAAAATCATCAAAAGCATACTTTAAATTTCTTTTGTCTGTTACCGCATCTCTCAATGCATCTGTAAAACGACTTGCATTACTTACACTATTTCGCTTAGAAACGATATCCCAGATAAACGAATACATCCCTTCTACATTGCCCTTCTTTTCTGTTGCATAAAATGAATTAATTAGCACTGTTCCATTGCCGTTGTTAATTTTCAAACGAATATCATCTAGAATCAAACTGTTATTTACGATAGGTGCTTCAATCACTTCTGATCCATCTGCAGCCATATACAATAAGCTGACTACTGGAGCTGCATTTGGTTGATCCACATTTCTTAAACAGAATAAATTGCCGTTATTATCTAGCGCGAAATCGGAAAGATTGCTTTTTTTATTTTGTGCATTGATGCTGATGGTTGCTTCGTTCAGCAAAGCAAATGGCGTAGACAATGCCATTGTTTTAATTTTTATTGAAGCAGGATTAGTTGTGTTCACACTAAATAAAAGCAACTTTGAACGATCTTGACTTTCTATTAAATTAAATACTTTAGTACCAGAACCTGGTCTAATTTTTTCTGCCGTATCTACAATAATTGGCGTGCCAACGAGTTGTCCTTTTTCATCTAATTCTGCAACCATCGCATACACTGTGGTTGCTGCTTGAAACTGATAAAAAGCAAATACCCTATTTGATTTTGTAATAAACTCAATTGCATTTAATTTTTTTGGTAAAAAAACTAAATCGTTTTGTTGCACTAATTGCATTTGTTCATTGTATTGCGCAATCGTTGCAATGCCTTCGTTGTTTTTATAGATCCAATAACGACCATCAACTTTTCCTAAAACTTCATATTGCATCTGGTCTTTATCTGTCTTTTCAATACCAGACATCACATAAGATTGTGCAGTAACAGCTTGAAGGCCTGCCAAAATAAAAACGATACAAGAGAAAAATGATTTTAGCATGAGATACAATTTTAGAATACAAATTTAATGTATTATCGTATCGAAGGCTTTAGATTTTTGTTAAAACAGCTGCATGCTCAGTGACAGATAACTGATAGGTAGCCCCTAATTGAACTGGCATATTATTTAATTCATGGCTGATTGGGAAATCAAAGCAAATTGGATAATTGGCGCCCTTTGTAAGTCTTAGGATGAGCTCTGTAACATTCTCTCCAAAAGCCTTTGCGTCGTCTTTCATGTCGGTGAAACCGCCCACGACTAGACCAGCTAATTCGTCCAATAAGCCTGCATTTTTACATTGTATCAGCATACGATCTACATTATAATGATACTCCCCTACATCCTCGATGCAGAGTATTTTGCCTTTGGTAACCATTTGGTTTTCGCTTCCAATTAAATGGGTCATCAAGCATAAATTGCCACCTACCAACACCCCTTCAGATTGGCCTAAACGATTGGCTGAATGGGCTTTGGCCTCCACCGGAAGTGCCCCGCCTTCTAGCATTTGTTTTAAAGCCATGATATAAGGAAGCCCAGCATCTCCTTTGCCAAATGCTGCGGCCATGGGTCCATGAATGCTTTGTATGCCTTGCTTTTGCAAAGCGGCATGTAAAATGGTAATATCACTAAAGCCTATAATCCATTTAGGATGGGCTTTGATTTTTGAAAAGTCCAATTGGGATACAATTCTACTCAATCCATATCCACCTCGAGCACATAAAATAGCATCTATTTCAGGATGATCCATCATAGACTGCAACTCATTTTGTCGGTCCAGGTCGGATGCAGCAAAATGACCAAATTGAGTGCCTACTGTCTTCCCAATGCGCACCTGATACCCCCATGACTCAAGGACTTGAGCACAAATAGTCACTTTTTCCATTGGAATTGCGCCAGCTGGACAAAGAATGCCAATGGTGCAGCCGGGTGTCAGTTTTGGAGGTTGAATCATACCGCAATATTAATTACTTTTGCAGGAATGAACACGCCTAAAAGATATTTAATTACAGCAGCCCTTCCTTATGCAAATGGTTTAAAGCATATTGGCCATTTAGCAGGTGCTTATTTGCCAGCCGACATCTATGTTCGCTATTTAAAAGCGCAACAAAGAGACGTCGTTTTTGTATGTGGAAGTGATGAACATGGAACAGCCATTCCTATTCAAGCAACCAAAGAGGGTACCACCGCTCAAGCCATCATTGATAAATACCACCCAATCATTGAACAAAATTTCAAGGACTTAGGAATTGCCTTTGATATCTATCATAGAACAAGCGACCCATTGCACCACGCAACAGCCTCTGAATTTTTTAAAAATCTAGAAGCAAAAGGAGACTTAGAAATAAAAACTTCGGAACAATATTTTGACGAAGCCACCAATACTTTTTTAGCAGATCGTTATATCAAAGGTACTTGTCCAAGTTGTGGTCATAAAGAGGCCTATGGGGATCAATGTGAAAAATGTGGCAAGACATTAAGTCCAGAAGAATTAATCAATCCGGTGAGTACATTAAGTGGTCAAGCACCCATTAAAAAAGAAACATCGCATTGGTACCTTCCGTTAAATAGACATGAGGATTTTTTACGCGAATGGATCTTAAAAGAACACGCAAATGATTGGCGCCCTGCAGTAGTGGGTCAATGCAAAAGCTGGATTGACGGCGGTTTACAAGCAAGAGCAGTGACGCGTGATTTAGATTGGGGTATTAAAGTACCTGTGCCGGGAGGTGAAGGAAAAGTTTTATACGTTTGGTTTGATGCACCTATTGGATATATCAGTGCCACCAAACAATGGGCACTTAACAATAATAAAGATTGGACGCCATATTGGAATGACAAGGATACAAAATTGGTTCACTTTATTGGGAAAGACAATATTGTATTTCATTGCATCATCTTCCCTGTCATGTTAAAATTGAATGGAAACATCTTACCAGAAAATGTGCCAGCCAACGAGTTCATGAATTTAGAAGGTGACAAGATGAGTACTTCTAGAGGATGGAGCATTGAAATGGATGACTATATCAACAAGTGGATCAAAAAAGAAAATGGTGGAGATGGACTTGCGGATAGTTTACGTTTTTACTTAACTTCTATTGCGCCTGAATCAAAGGATAGTGAATTTACATGGAAAGGTTTTCAAGAATCTGTGAATGGTGAATTGGTAAGCATCTTCGCCAATTTTGTGAATAGAACTTGGGTATTGATGCATAAATTATGCAATGGTAAAGTGCCTCCTTTTCATACAGATTTAATTGCAGCAGAAGCGGCAAGCGACAATATGACTGATAGCTTTAAGGGTATGATAGAGGCGGTGAAAGTGTCCAAAGAAAAAATCACCAATTTATTAGAGCAATACAAATTCAGAGAAGCACAATTTGAATTGATTGACCTAGCTAGAAAAGGCAACCAATACATGCAAAAGCAGGAGCCATGGATAGTCGCTAAGACATTGGACCAAAATCCAGATGCACAAAAGATCATCGACAACACCATGCATGCTTGCTTGCAATTGTGTGCTAACCTAGCGATTCTTGCACAACCTTTCATTCCATTTACTGCTAAGAAAATGTGTTACATGATGAAGGTGGTAGACAAAATGTTAGAGTGGGAAAATGCCGGAAAATTTGATTTATTAAAAGTAGGTTACTCCTTACGAGCACCTGAATTACTTTTTAGAAAAATAGAGAACGAAGAAATTGATGCAGAACTAGCACAGTTGCAAGCCAATGTAGCTGCTAAAAAAACAACTATGGAAAATACAAGCACCGAACCTGCAAAAGACAATAGCCTGAAACCAGAAATCGTTTTTGATGATTTTGGTAAAATAGATTTACGTGTTGGCACTATTATAGAAGCCAAGAAAGTTGAAAAAGCAGATAAGTTATTGGAGTTGTTGGTAGACCTTGGATTTGAGCAAAGAACCATCCTTTCTGGTATCGCTATGCATTTTAAACCAGAAGAGATTGTTGGCAAGCAAGTGACGATTGTGGCCAATTTAGCCCCAAGAAAAATGCGCGGCATCGAAAGCAAGGGGATGATTTTAATGGCCGAAGACGCAGCTGGAAAATTATACTTTGTGAGCCCAAGCGAAGCAATTGCTGCAGGAAGTGCAATTTCATAGCCCCATTTAATTTCTATCAATAAAGTAAATTTGAAAATACACCTATCCCTAGGCTCTCGATCGCTTTGCTCAAACGTTCGCTACGGAATAGTATATTTTCAAATAATTCTAATAAAAAGAATATAAAAAAAGGCCCCAAAAATTTTGGGGCCTTTTTTTATTAAATTATTCGTGAAAATTAAATGCACTCTTTTAACTCCTTCTCTGTATAGGCTAATCCATGATGCTTCAATACATCATCTGGTACGCCCTGCCATTGATTCGGCACATTCCCCATATAACCAAGGTCTTTGACCCCAATCTCAGAAGTGTAATAACCAGTTGTTACAAGGTCTCTCATTTTATTGAAAAAGCTCACACCCTGTGCTACTTCTGGCTTCGCTTTTTTTGGATAAGCGATTTCGTCTACGATACCAATTTGTTGTGCATTAGTACAGCTCACAAAAGATTTCCCATGCTTATTGTAACTATGCAAATCTAGCCATCTTAATCCTCCTCTCACAGGTACTTGATGCTCTGGCATATCTTTTACAATGAATTCTATAAACTCTGGCACTTTTGCTTCAGATGCAGAACCACTGTTTTCATCTTTTGGCATAATAATATCGCCCAATACAATGATTGTCGCCATTTCGTGCTCATCAAAGAATTTTGGTTCAGCATTGAGTTTCACCAAATAATCTTTTTCTTCCTGCATTCTATCATCCAAATTGTATTCAGCCACAGTGGTCTTATCGCTTTTACAAGCATCTATCACAACGCTAGCTGAAACTGTTCCGAGTATTAATGCTTTAATGGATTTTCTTCTGTCCATGGTATTTAGTTTTAAAGATTTTGTTTTTGTAACTGATCCAAAATGTATTCCGATGTACGCATTGACAATGCCAAGATAGTCCATGTGATATTTTTGTCTGCTTGAGACGTAAATACCGAACCATCTACACAAAATAAATTCTTACAATCATGCGCTTGCCCCCATGCATTCAATGGGGCAGCTTTTTTATCATTACCCATGCGCACCGTGCCTGCTTCATGAATGATATTTCCAGGATTAGATAAGCCATAATTATTGGTTGCGTCATCCTGATCGCCCCATGTAATGACAGCGCCAATTTCGTGCATGATTTCACGGAATGTTTCTTTCATGTGTTTTGCTTGCTTGATTTCATATTCTGAATTCTTACAATCAAAATTTAAAACTGGAATACCATATTTATCAACTACGTCTGGGTCTATCTTACAATGGTTTTCAAAACGAGGCACTGCTTCTCCACGACCACCCATACCTACACTTGCTCCGTAAAAGAAACGAACGTCTTCTTTTAATGAACTACCATACCCGCCTTCCTCTTTTGTTTTTCCATTCACTTGGAATTTGCCATTCAAACCTTGGGTGCCCATGCCAAAGCCGTAGCTTGGTTGGCTCATCCCGCCCCAATATTCAATATGGTAACCACGTGGAAAATCTAATTTTTTATTATCCAACCACCATGGCGTATACACGTGCATGCCACCCACACCATCTTCGTTATAGCGCTTACGACCCATTAAATTAGGAATCACCCCGCCCAATGCAGCACCGGTTGAATCATGTAAATAATGACCTACTACGCCAGAACTATTCGCCAATCCGTTTGGATGTTTTTGTGATTTAGAATTCAATAATAAACGAGCGGTCTCACAGGTGCTTGCACCAAGGATCACTACTTTCGCATTGATCTGGTATTCTTGTTTATCCGATTTGTTGACATAAGAAATACCTTTTGCTTTTCCTTCATTGTCCGTCAACACTTCACGCGCCATTGCACCTGTGATCAAATCTACATTCCCAGTCATCACTGCTGGTTTTACCAAAACAGAGGATGAAGAAAAATCTCCGTACACTTTACAAGAACGATTACACTGGCCACAATAAAAACATGCCCCTCGTTCATCGTTTATTTTTTTAGTTAAAATAGATAAACGAGAAGGAATCACTGGGATATTAATGCCAGTAGCCGCTTTCTTAAACATCAATTCATGTAGTCTTGGTTTTGGAGGTGGTAAGAAGATACCGTCTGGATCGTTCTCTAAACCTTCATTCGTTCCGTATACTCCAATCAATTGATCTATTTTATCGTAGTATGGTTTTACATCTTCGTAACCAATTGGCCAATCATCTCCTAAACCATCAATACTTTTTCTTTTAAAATCTCTTGGACCAAATCTCAATGAAATACGTCCCCAGTGATTGGTTCTACCTCCCACCATTCTTGCTCTCCACCAATCAAAATGATCGGAACCTTTTGTTTGAGTATAAGGTTCGCCGTCAATTTCCCAACCCCAAAAACAACCGTCAAACTCACCAAATGGACGGTATTTTGAACTTGCGCCGCGACGAGGTGAATCCCAAGGATTTTTCATTTGTGCAGAATGCTTTGCAGGATCAAAATCTGGACCTGCCTCTAATAAGCATACTTTCAATCCTGCTTTTGCTAAAACATAAGCAGCCATTCCACCACCAGCACCAGAACCCACTATGACTGCGTCATATGTTTTAGGTGCTACTTTAACTTGAAAATCTGACATAAGAAAATTATTTTTCTAGTGATAATTTGAACTATGAATTTACTTGATTTTATCTATTGTTGTAAATTTTTTATTTGAATGTTTGTGGGTAGAAAACCCAAAAGGCCCCGTTGATAGGGTGAGATTTAAAAAGTAGCAAAAAATAAAAGGCCCCATGAATTGGGGCCTTTTGAAAATCATTAGAGTAGTAAAACCAAATTATACTTTTCTATAAAATTTGGTTTTTACGAACATCCCATGCTTGTTCCGCAGTTCAAGCATTTGTAACAAGTACCGCTACGAATAGTGATATGTCCACAAGTGCTACAAGCAGGCGCATCGCTTTGCATGCTCTTTGCTGCTGCAGTAATATTGTCCATTGAACCACCTTCATTCACCGCTGCTGCTACATTTGCTTTTGCAGCAGGTGCTTGAGTAGCTGGTGCAGTTACGCGAATGCTACTCAATTCAGGCTTTCCCACAAGGGTAATGTCTCCCTCCTCTCCTAAGTTCTCCACTGTAGGCTTATCTAATACATGTACTAAATCTGTTCTGCCTAAATATTCATATGCTAAAGAACGGAAGATGAAGTCCACGATAGATGTGGTTGTTTTAATATTTGGATGATCCACCATACCTGATGGTTCAAATTTTGTGAATACAAACTTGTCAACAAACTCTTCTAAAGGCACACCATATTGTAATCCCACAGAGATAGAGATCGCGAAACAGTTCATTAAGCTACGAAGGGTTGATCCTTCTTTTGCTAAGTCAATGAATAATTCACCAACAGTGCCGTCATTATACTCCCCTGTTCTTAAGAACAATACTTGACCTCCAATGCGTGCTTTTTGTGTAAATCCACGACGCTTAGCTGGTAAGGATTTGCGCTCAACAATACGAGATAATTGACGCTTCAATACTGTATCGGTTGAAGTCGTCATTCTCTTTTGTACTTCTTCCAATAATTCATCTACTGTCAAGTTGCTTAAGTCCACCATTTGTGAAGTTGCTACTTCTTCAGATGCTTCAGCGCTATCTGTTTTCGTTTTCTTGTCAGATTTTGTAGACAATGGTTGGCTTAATTTAGAACCATCACGATAAATCGCATTCGCTTTTAAGCCTAATTTCCAACTCAATAAATAACTATCTGCAATTTCTTCTACTGTTGCTTCGTGTGGAAGGTTAATTGTTTTTGAAATCGCACCAGATAAGAATGGTTGACAAGCTGCCATCATTCTAATGTGTCCGTGCGCATGGATGTATCTAACACCTTTTTTACCATTTTTGTTGGCACAATCAAAGATGGACAAATGCTCGTCTTTCAATGCTGGAGCACCTTCTACAGTCATGGTACCACACACATAATCATTTGCTTCGTCAATTTGATCTTCGCTAAATCCTAAAGCTTCTAATAAATTGAAGCTCCAGTCAGCGAAAACTTCTTCTTTAAATCCTAATCTTGTTAAACAAGCGTCACCTAATGTGAAACGGTTAAAGATGAATCCAATTTCAAATGCTGATTTTGCAGCACCATTTAATTTATCAATTTCTTCTTGAGTGAAACCTTTCGCCAATAAACTTTTGTTATTGATATGTGGTGCACCTTCGAAGCTTGCATGACCCACTGCAAAGTTTACAATCGCATCATTTTGCGCTTGCGTATAGCCTAAGTTCTTTAACGCTTGAGGTACAGATTGGTTGATAATTTTGAAATAACCACCGCCAGATAATTTCTTGAACTTCACCAATGCGAAATCTGGTTCAACACCTGTTGTATCACAATCCATTACTAAACCAATGGTTCCTGTTGGTGCGATAACCGTTGTTTGGGCGTTTCTGTAACCATATTTTTCTCCTAGTTTAACTGCATCATCCCAAGCTTTTGTTGCAGCTTTTAATAAGTAGTCAGGAGTGAATTGTGCTTTAATACCTTGAGGCTTAATTTCAATACCTACATAAGCATCTTCTGCATCATAAGCAGCAGCACGGTGGTTACGCATTACTCGTAACATATCTTCTTTGTTCTCTTGATATCTATCAAACGCACCTAAGAAAGCAGCCATCTCTGCAGATGTCTTATATGCTATACCAGTCATGATTGCAGTGATTGCACCAGCAATACCACGTGCTTCTTCACTATCATAAGCGATACCACTTACCATCAACATAGAACCTAAGTTAGCAAAACCTAAACCTGTCGTTCTGTAGTCATATGATAATTGCGCCACTTCTTTAGAAGGGAACTGCGCCATTAAAATAGATACTTCTAATACAGTCTGCCATAATCTTGTTGTATATTCAAAACCTTCTACGTCGAATGAATTATCTGATTCGTTGAAGAATTTTCTTAAGTTAACAGAAGCCAAGTTACATGCAGTATTATCTAAGAACATGTATTCAGAACATGGGTTAGATGCATTGATACGGCCACCTTTTGGACAAGTATGCCACTCGTTGATGGTGGTATCATATTGTGTACCAGGATCCGCACAACGCCAAGCAGCGTTTGCAATTTGCTCCCAAACTTCTCTTGCTGGAACTGATTTCATCACACGACCATCGGTACGTGCTTTTAATTCCCAATTGCCGTCCTCAGACAATGCTTTAAAGAAGCTATTTGGAATACGTACAGAGTTGTTTGAGTTTTGGCCTGAAACAGTTGCATACGCTTCTCCTTCATATCCATTGTCATAACCTGCAGCAATTAATGCAGCAACTTTATCTTCTTCTTGCACTTTCCAGTTGATGAATTCTAATACTTCTGGGTGATCTAAATCTAAACAAACCATTTTAGCAGCACGACGTGTTGTACCACCAGATTTGATGGCACCAGCAGCGCGGTCTCCAATTTTCAAGAAGCTCATTAAGCCGCTAGAAGAACCACCACCAGATAATTTTTCGTTAGCTCCTCTAATTTGAGAGAAGTTCGTACCAACACCAGAACCATATTTAAAAATTCTTGCTTCTCTAGTCCATAAGTCCATGATACCACCATCGTTCACTAAATCATCACTCACACTCAAGATAAAGCATGCGTGTGGTTGAGGACGCTCATAAGCACTTGTTGAACGCTTTAATTGTTTGTCTGTTGGATCTACATAATAGTGCCCTTGTGCGCCACCTGTAATACCATAGCTTTCGTGTAAGCCCGTGTTAAACCATTGTGGCGAATTTGGCACACATGCTTGGTTTAAAATACTGTATACTAATTCTTCATAAAATACTTGTGCATCACTTGATGTTGCGAAATAACCATAACGCTCTCCCCAAACTCTCCAACAATTAGCCATACGATGCGCTACCTGTTTGACCGTTGTTTCTCTACCCAAAGAACCATCGGCTTGGGGTACACCCGCTTTTCTGAAATATTTTTGTGCAAGGATATCCGTTGCAATTTGGCTCCATTGTTTTGGCACTTCCACATTCGTCATTTCAAATACTTTCTCACCGTTCGGATTTTTGATCACACTGTCTCTGTAATCATACTCGAACTGATCG
>CAINOI010000004.1 GCA_903851465.1 uncultured Bacteroidota bacterium | reverse complement strand
AGCAACTTAGAAGTTGATTTTAAAAATGCCACGCCTACTTTTAATGCAGTGGGTGATTTGACCAATGCTAATCTGAGTGCATTGCAATTTTCTAACAACCAAATTCAATTAACAGGCTTATTAGATGTCAACTTTTCCGGTTCCAATATTGATAATTTCATTGGCTCTGCTAAATTTTATAACGGTAAATTAAAAAGTGCTACCAATATTATTAATTTCGATTCTATTGCTTTAAAGTCAAATATTGTCAACGGCAATAAACAAATTACCCTGTCAAGCGATGATATTCAAGCGAGCATTAAAGGAAAATTCAATATCGACCAACTTCCTAATAGTGTTCAATATTTTTTACAAGGCTACTTCCCTAATTATATCAAGAACTTAAAGGAAGCCCCTGTCAATCAGCAATTTTCATTCCAAGTAAACACCGCCTATTTTGAACCTTATATCCGAATTTTTAAAAATGAGTTTTCTGGATTCAATAATTTGTCCATAAGCGGTTCAATCAATACCGACAAACAATCGCTTCAACTACAGGCTAAACTTCCTTATGCTCAATGGCGTAACTATGCAATTTCAAATGGTGTCATTGGAGGTAATGGAAATAGAGATAGTTTAAAACTTGACCTTACTGCATCCAACTTTAATTTAACAGATAGCTTTCAATTAAATAGTCCAAAATTACAAATTACTACTTCAAAAGACCAATCAAAGTTTAAATTAAACGCAGAAAGTAAATCTGCTCTAGCTTATATTTCATTTGAAGGTAAAGTCAATACTTATACAGATGGCTTATCTATACAATGGGCTCCATCCTTTTTTATCTTGAACGAGAAGCAGTGGACGATTCAAAATCAAGGTGAAATTTCATTCAGAAAGAACAATACCTATGCCAAACAATTTAGTATCTCACAAGGGTTACAAAAAATTGCAGTTCAAAATCACCCAAATGACGCGAATGGTCTACAGGTAAAATTGGAGAATGTCATTTTAGGTGATATCACTAATCTGTTTTTTAGTTACCCAAAACTAGAAGGTCTTACAAATGCTACTGTCAATTTAAACAAAATCAATGATCAATTTTCGTTGAACCTGAATAGCACTATCAACCAATTTAGTTTTAATTCAACCCTATTAGGCAATACCACCCTCAAAGCAGCTTATGACGACAAAACGGGTATCGTTCCTTTTGATTTAAATTGCCCAAATGATCGCTATCATTTAAATGCTAAAGGGACTTATGCTATCAAAGACAGTGTAAACCCTTTAGATGCAATGTTAACACTCAACCAATCCGATTTTGGATTGATTCAAGAATTTATTGGAGGGATATTAACAGATTTAAAAGGGAAAGCCACTGGACAAATTCATTTTGGTGGACGAATCGAAAATCCAGATTTAAGGGGTGTTGCTACAATCAATGACGCTGCCCTAAAAGTAGACTATACAAAAGTGAACTATTTTATTCCTAATGCTACGATCCAGTTTACAGACGAGGGTATCAATTTTGGCTCCATTCAAATCAAAGATAAATTGAACAGGGTAGCACAATTTAAAGGCAAAATCTTACACCAAAGATTTAAACACCTTATTTATGATATGGACATGCAAAGTTCAAAAATTGAACTCTTAAATATGGATGTCATGGACAATAGCAACTTTTACGGACAAGCAGTCGGTAAAGCAGCCATGACCATTCGTGGCCCAGAGGAAAATATTAAGATGTCCATTAATGCCGAAGTCAATGATAGTTCTCATATCTATTTACCAAATACGACAAGTAAAGAAACTGGCAAATCGGAATTCATTGTTTTTAAAAAAATTGGTAAGTCAATCATTCCTAATGCAGAGACGCCAACCTTTAATCTTGTAGTTGACCTGGATGTGAGTGCTGATAATAAAACGCAGATAGACGTTATATTAGACGAATTAACAGGTGATGTGATTAAAGCAGTGGGTAATGGTCGAATTAAGATTAGAGCTGGAAATATTGAACCTCTCACCATGCGCGGCAAGTACAATATTGAAAAAGGAAAATATGATTTTAATTTTCAATCTTTTATTAGAAAGCCATTTGAACTCATTCCTGAAGCTGGCAACTTTATTGAATGGACTGGCAACCCTTATGAAGCAGATATTCATATAGACGCAAGGTATACTGCAGAGAGAGTGAGTTTGAACGAATTAGTTGGAAACGCCAATTTTAGCAACGCTGTGAAATCATACAGAGGCAATGTCTATGTCATTGCAGCATTAAGAAATAAATTGGCTAAACCTGACATTCAATTCACCTTAGCTTTTCCTCCTGGGAATCCAATTAGCTCAGACAATGAGTTCTCCCAATTTATTTCAAGGCTTGAAAGAGATGACAATGAAATCATCAAACAGGTTTCATTCTTGATTGTTTTCAATTCATTTGCACCCGTTGGTTTTAATACCGGTAATAGTAATAATGCCTACAGTGTGACCACCATCGGAATCAATTCCATTTCACAATTATTAACTAAGGAAATCAATAAATCTGTAACAAACTTATTGAACAAAGTAACAGGTGATCAAAGTTTGCGTTTTGATATAGGCTCTAAAGTATATAACAGTGGCAACTTACTAGATCCAACTGGTGCTGGTATCGCAATCAATTCTAATAAGATAGATCGTCAAAGGGTCAATCTAAAATTTGGCCGAAGCTTTTTTAATGATAAAGTGATTGTCAATTTAGGCGGTGATTTTGATTTTAATTTAAGAGCAGCTTCAAGTATTCAAAACAACAATTTTCAGTGGTTGCCAGATGTGAATATTGAATTTGTCTTAACGAAAGACAGGAAATTAAGAGCGATCGTCTTTAACAGAAATAGTTTAGATATTATTGGAGGCAGCATGGGCCGAAGAAATCGTCAGGGGGTTAGTATTTCCTATCGAAAAGATTTTGAAAATTTTATTTTCTAGGTAAAATAGGCGCTGGTATCTTTTGACAATTTTTAAATCGATACACATAAAATTTCCTGAGTACCACTCCCCTTTGTTGAATTTGAAGGCTGTACGTTTTTCCCATTTTTTCAAAATAAGGCAAGATTAAATTGGTCGGATCAAATGGTAAATTGGAAGGCTGTATAAAGTAGGCATCCTGCCCTATTTGCAAACTAGGTTGGTCTTGATTGAGCCAAGCAAATTTGTGCACATCTTCAAGTCCCCCAATCGCTACCACTTGTTTTTGAATTGGCCTTGCAGTATAAAATAAAATATGCCCGGCAGGGAACCATTTAGAGACCAAAATAGGCGACTTGTCCTTCATGGTGCCTGTTTGTATATCATTTTCGGCTAGCGTCTTAAATTCAGCGCTAAATTGCGTCCACCCAGTTACATCGTTGATAGGATTGTACTCTCCTAAATTTTCTTTACTTGTTGAACCTAATTGGATTGGAAATACATGTACCAAGCCAATAAATCCAATGACTAACACAGCTAAAAATCCTAATGCCCATTGTACTAAATTGGGGATAGGCTTAATGGCCACTTCGGACCAATAGACCCCAGCTAATAAAAATAAAGCGATAAAACCTGGGCCTGTCCAATGTGGCAAGGTAGGATTGAATAAAGAAATGATCCAAAATAAAATGATTAAAGGAAGGCTAAGCCATAATAATAAAGCGTGTATTTTAGAAGGCTTTTGATCAACAGTATAATGACTTTTAAAAATTGAACTTAATTTTTTGTATCGAATCAATGGGATCAAGCAACTGATATACACCAATGGATTTTGATATAAGATTTCCCCGATAATTTGTTGTAGTAAACTTGCCAATTGAATCCCAGAATGCATTACCCTCTTGGAATGAAATTTATAGGTAATAAAATCATTGTCCAGATTCCAATATAAGATAGGCAATACAGCACAAATTGTGATGAGTACTGCGATGTATAAAAAAGGTTGTCTTAAAGTTTTGATTTGGTGGAATAAAATAAATCCTCCAAAACCAACCCATAAATACAACCCATGTACTTTACTTAATGTGGCTAGTCCAATCAAACAGCCTAATCCTATCCAGTTAATTGTATTAAACGATTGAGGCTTTACGACCCACTTAGCCATTAAATAAATGCTCCAAGTAAAAAATAAAAGCTGAGGGCTATCAGGCATAATAAATAAGCCTGCAATGATACTTGTATAAATAGAACAGGTATACAATAATGCTGCAATCCAGCCTGCACGTTCAGAATGGATTAATGTTCCTGTGCTAAAAACAATCCACGTAGCAACTGCTGCTGCAAGAATACTGCCAAGACGCATTGATAAAGAGGAGACCCAATTTAAATTAAGGGTGGAAAGTTGAATCATCCAACCCACCAATGGCGGATGATCAAAATGATTCCAATCTGGTTGAACCGCGTAAGTATAATAATATACTTCATCATTACCCAATTCAAGTAAAAAAGACAACGCTATTTTTAGGATGACTGCAATTCCTATTAACCAGATTGTCTTTTTAGGATAATCTACCTTTGAATATTGCATGGACCATTCATTAAATTATGATTTACTTGCAGCTTGATCTACGAACCAAGTTGTAGCGAGATGATACCCTTTTAATCCTAACCCAACTATTGAACCAACTACTTTAGCAGAGACATGAGATATTCTTCTGAAATCTTCTCGAGCATGTACATTGCTAATATGCACTTCTATGACAGGTGTTTGAATAGATGCAATGGCATCCCCTATGGCAACAGAAGTATGCGTATAAGCTGCAGGATTTAAAATAATGCCATCTTGGTTAAACCCATATTGTTGAATCGCATTCACAAGCTCTCCTTCTATATTCGATTGAAAATAAGTGAAATTAACTTGAGGGAAAGCTTGTTTTAATTGTACTAAACAATCATCAAAACTTTCATTACCATACACACCTGGTTCACGCTTCCCCAATAAATTTAAATTAGGTCCGTTGATGATGGTAATATTAAGCATGCTGATGATTTTGTATTGTCAAATTAATTGGCCTTCATTAAAGCAATGAAATCGTCAAATAAATAACGGCTATCATGTGGACCAGGAGTTGCTTCTGGATGATACTGCACACTAAATGCGGGACGATCTTTTAAACGAATCCCTTCTATTGAATCATCATTTAAATTCACATGAGAAATTTCTACATTAGGATGTGCTTTAACTGCTTCTGGATTCACACCAAAACCGTGATTCTGTGTGGTAATTTCTGACCTACCAGTGAGCACATTCTTAACTGGATGATTTAATCCTCTATGACCATGATGCATTTTAAAAGTTGGAATATCATTGGCCAATGCCAACAATTGATGCCCCAGACAAATTCCAAATAAAGGTTTTTTCTCTTCTAAAATGGCTTTAATTGTTTTCACTGCATAGTCCATAGGCGCTGGATCACCAGGACCATTTGATAAAAAATAACCAGTAGGATTAAACGCTTTTAATGTAGCAAAATCTGTCTTTGCAGGATGCACTCTTACATGCGCTCCTCTATCTATTAAACATTGTAAAATATGTTGCTTTACACCAAAATCTAAAACAGCCACTTTGATTGGTGAATGCACATCCCCTAATTCATACACTTCATTTGTAGATACAGTGCTCGCTAATTCTAAACCATCCATGCTTGGCACTTTGGCTAATTGTGCTTTTAACGAATCTACATCTAAATTATCTGAAGAAATGATACAGTTCATTGCACCACTTGTTCTTACATGTGCTACCAATGCTCTTGTGTCTAATCCTTCTATTGAAACAATATTATTTTCAATTAAATAGTTGTTTAAATTTCCGTCCGCTTGGGCACGGCTATATTTTTCTTCTAAATTTCTTCCAATTAAACCGTGAATTTTGACAGACTTACTCTCAACATCTGTTGCTTTCACACCATAATTACCAATATGCACATTGCTCATGATAATAATTTGTCCTGTATAACTTGGGTCAGTAAATACTTCTTGGTATCCAGTCATACCAGTATTAAAACAAATCTCACCAGTGGTGGTTCCGATTTTTCCAAATGCTTGACCATGAAAAACATTCCCATCTGCTAAAACTAAAATTGCTGGTTGTGTGGCCATATAGGTAGGTTGATTTAATTATTCAAAAATAGGCAAAAAAAAGGCAAGACCAAAGTCTTGCCTTATATGTAAAATGAATTAATTCATTATTCAGCTGTTGGCGTTTCCTCATTAGACACCTCAGTAGATGCTTCAGCAGTTGGTTCAACTGGAGCTTCTTCTGCTGGTACTTCTTCAACTGGAGCTGGAGCAGCAGCTTTAGGAGCAGCAGTAGCTTTACTTCTACGTGTCTTTTTAGCTGGTTCTGTCGCAGAAGCGATAGAATTACCATAAATCTCGTTGAAGTCTACTAATTCGATCATTGCTTTTTCAGCATTGTCACCTGGACGAATACCTAATTTGATAATTCTAGTATAACCACCTGGACGAGTCGCTATTTTAGGCGCAACAACTGTAAATAATTCTTTTACAGCAGCTTTGTCGTTTAAATAACTAAACACGATTCTGTGATTGTGACTGATTTCTTCCTTGCTAGCTGATTTCTTAGTCTTAGTGATTAATGGCTCAACGTATTTTCTTAAAGCTTTAGCTTTAGCTAAAGTCGTTACAATACGCTTGTGCGTAATAATTTGACAAGCTAAGTTCATCAATAAGGCTTCTCTGTGTGCCTTTTTTCTTCCAAGGTTGTTGTTTTTGTCTCCGTGACGCATGACATTTAAGTTTTATCCTTACACCGTGTCAGGAATTGTAAGGTTTGAGCTTTCGCTCGGTTATAAATAGTGATTTACTAAATCTTTAAAGACTATTGTAAATCTAATTTGTCTAATCCTAATTTACCAAGATCCATTCCAAAGCTCAATCCTCTTTCGATCAATACTTGCTCGATTTCAGATAAAGACTTTTGACCAAAGTTTCTAAACTTCATTAGATCTTCTTGCTCATATTGTACTAATTCGCTCAAGCTGTTAATTTTAGCAGCTTTCAAGCAATTGAATGCACGAACAGAAAGGTCTAAATCTTCCAATGGCGTCTTCAATACTTTTCTTAATTGCAATACTTGCTCATCCACCACATCTTCTTTCTTATCTTCTTTATTGTCGAAGGTAATGTTCTCGTCAGTGATGATCATAAAATGTTGAATCAAGATTCTAGAAGCTTGCTTAACCGCATCTTCTGGGTGGATTGTACCGTCAGTAGCAACTTCCAAGATCAATTTCTCATAATCTGTTCTTTGCTCAACACGATAGTTTTCCATCACGTATTTCACGTTCTTGATTGGTGTGTGAATAGAATCAATTGCGATATAACCAAATGGCATATCTTTTAATTTATTCTCTTCAGCTGGAATATAACCACGACCTTTTTGGATCGTTAATTCTATATCTAATTTAGCAGAAGGATCCATGAAACAAATCACTAATTCTGGGTTCATCACCTGGAACTGTTGAGACGCTTCACCAATATGACCGGCGTTAAATTCGCTACCACCTTTGATAGACAAAGTGATCTTTTCAGAACTCACTTCTTGATCTGCCTTACGCTTAAAACGAACTTGCTTTAAGTTTAGGATCATTTCTGTTACATCTTCTGTAATGCCTTTGATTGTAGCAAATTCGTGATCTACTCCTTCAATTTTTATACCTACAATAGCAAATCCTTCTAAAGAGCTTAATAAAACTCTTCTTAAAGCGTTTCCTAATGTTAAACCAAAGCCTGGCTCCAATGGACGGAATTCGAATTGTCCTTCGAAATCATTTGCTTTTTGTAAAACAATTTTATCTGGTTTTTGAAAACTTAATATAGCCATGTTACTACTTTTTTTTATTTGATTCTTTCTTTGGAAAGAAATTTTGTTAAGTGCTACCTACTACTTAGAATACAATTCTACAATCAATTGCTCCTTGATATTTTCAGGAACTGCTTCGCGTTCAGGCATGGTAATAAAAGTACCAGTGTTGGTAGTTTCATTCCAATCCACCCAGCTAAACTTAGTGTTTCTAGCACGTTGCTTGCTCACAATAGAAGAATTGTGTGCACTCTTAGGACGATAAGTGATGACATCACCTGGACGACATGTATAAGATGGTACATTTGTCACATCACCGTTTACAGCGATATGCTTGTGTGCAACCAATTGACGTGCTTCTGGACGGCTTGCAGCCAATCCCATTCTGAAAATTGTATTGTCTAAACGAGCTTCTAATAATTTGATTAAGTTTTCACCAGTAACCCCTTTTAAACGAGATGCTTCTTCAAAAGTCTTACGGAATTGACGCTCTAATACACCATAAGTATATTTTGCTTTTTGCTTTTCTCTTAACTGTAATGCATACTCACCTAATTGCTTACGCTTGCGTTGCGCTCCGTGTTGTCCTGGAGGGTTGCTGTTTTTACCCAACCATTTAGCGTTCCCTAAGATAGGTTCGCCGAAAATGCGGGAGATTTTGGTTTTGGGGCCTGTGTAACGTGCCATAATGTTGCTTTTTTTTGATTTTTTAATGTCGACGCATCATCAGTAAAAATCTAAAATCAATGATGCATCCTGGTTTATAAATAGTTATTAAAACTCGTGATAATTATACTCTTCTTTGTTTAGGAGGACGACATCCGTTGTGCGGCATAGGCGTTACGTCACGGATAGAAATCACTTCGATACCAGATTGAGAGATAGAACGGATTGCACCTTCTCTTCCTGAACCTGGACCTTTCACAAATACTTCTACTCTTTTAACACCAGCATCTAACGCTACTTTCGCTGCGTCTGCTGCTGCCATTTGAGCTGCGTATGGTGTGTTCTTTTTAGAACCTCTGAAGCCCATTTTACCTGCACTACTCCAGCTGATCACTTGACCTGCTTTATTAGTGAAAGCAATAATTAAATTGTTGAATGTTGCACTGATACGAACTTCTCCAGAAGCGTCTACTTTAACGACTCTCTTCTTTGCAGCGGCTTTTGCACTGTTCTGTGCTTTGTTTGGTTTTGCCATTTTTTTTGAGGTGTGCTCTAAATACTTGTTGAATAACAGGTAAAAAAGAGCGGGTTATTTAAATTGAAATTCCGCCGAAGCGGAAACCGAGTAAATCTCCCCTGACTTTGGTGTCAGGATCTAATTTTATTCGGATTTATATAACAATAGGTAGTCACCAAAGCGACTACCTATCAATTAATATTATTTCTTAGCTACTTTCTTCTTACCAGCAACTGTCTTACGCTTACCCTTACGAGTACGTGAGTT
>CAINOI010000003.1 GCA_903851465.1 uncultured Bacteroidota bacterium | reverse complement strand
GATGAAAGCAAATAGCAACTGGTTTTACTTTTTCTTTTATTTCTACTTTAACCAAAGTAGCCGGGTAGTATTTGTAAAAGCATAAACGAAATAACTAAATATACCATCCCGGCTCAAAAAGCCGGGATTTTTTATTAAATAAATTGAATCAAGCAATTAGAACAGCTTAAAGGATGCATAAAAAAGTGACGATACAAGGATATGAGGGTAGTTTTCACCAAGTGGCTGCAAGGCAGTTTTTTGGGAAAAACGTGGAGGTGATTCCTTGTGCCACTTTTAGAGAGGTAGTTCGAATTGGGGAAGACGAGAAACAATCCGATGGTGGGGTGATGGCTATTGAAAACTCCATTGCTGGAAGTATCCTTCCGAACTATAATTTGTTGCAAAAGAGCAAATTACAAGTCATTGGTGAAGTGTATTTGTCAATTAGTCAAAACCTGCTGGTATATCCAGGTGTAAAATTGGAAGAGATCAAAGAAGTACATAGTCACCCAATGGCCATTCTTCAGTGTTTGGATTATTTGGAAAACCAAGACTGGAAATTGGTGGAGACAGAAGATACCGCTTTGAGCGCGAAGCAGGTGCGTGAGCATAAAAGCAAACATACTGCAGCGATTGCAAGTAAGTTTGCTGCACAATTGTATGACTTAGATGTAATTACGCCAGATATCCATACTTTAAAAAACAATATCACACGTTTTTTAATCATGGTGCCGACTAAACAAAAAATGGAAATACCGGATGCTAATAAAGCATCTATCTATTTTCAGACCGATCACTCAAAAGGTATTTTGTCTAAAGTATTAGCCAAGATTGCCCAGGGAGGGGCCAACTTAAGCAAATTACAAAGTATGCCTATACCAGGTAGTACTTTCAAATATGGTTTTTATGCAGACATTGAGTTTGAACAAAAAAAACAATTGGACAAATTATTGGAAGCATTAAAATTGATGACCAATAGTTTTAAAGTATTTGGGTTGTATAAAAAAGGTAAAGTTGTAAAAGGATAAGTATGAATTGGACGATATCAAAAAGATTGGATGGGATTGGAGAATATTATTTTTCAACCAAATTGCGCGAAGTTGACGAACTCAACAAAGCAGGCAAGCAAATTATCAATTTAGGTATTGGTAGTCCAGATTTGCCACCGCATCCAGATGTCGTAAAGGTATTACAAGAAGAGGCAAGCAAAGACAATCAACATGCTTATCAATCTTACAAAGGCGTTCCGGCATTAAGAGAAGCGATCGCCGCTTGGTATCAAAAATATTTTAAAGTAGAAGGCATCAATCCTGCTACAGAAATATTACCACTATTGGGAAGTAAAGAAGGGATCATGCATATCTGTATGACCTATTTAAATGAAGGAGATCAGGTGTTAATCCCTAATCCTGGTTATCCTACCTATACTAGTGCAGTTAAATTAGCGGGTGGCACTCCGCTTTATTATGAGCTAACTGCCGAAAACAGTTGGGCGCCTGACTTTGAAAATTTAGAAAAATCAGATTTATCAAAAGTCAAGTTGATGTGGGTGAACTATCCACATATGCCAACAGGACAAAGTCCAACCAAAGCGCTTTTTGAGCAATTGGTTGCCTTTGGGAAGAAGCATCAAATATTGATTTGTCATGACAATCCTTATGCGTTTATCTTAAACAATCAACCTGAAAGTTTATTGTCTATTGAAGGTGCAAAAGAGGTAGTGATAGAATTAAACTCTCTGAGTAAAAGCCAAAACATGGCAGGGTGGAGAGTCGGCATGTTAATTGCTGCCGAAGACAGAATCAATGAAATACTTAGGTTTAAATCCAATATGGACAGTGGTATGTTTTTACCAGTCCAACTAGCTGCTGCAAAAGCATTAAGTCTAGACGAAAGTTGGTATGAATCCGTGAATAAAATATATACCGCACGTCGCGAAAAAGTATTCGAATTATTAGATGTTTTAAAATGTGCTTATTCAAAACAACAAGTTGGAATGTTTGTTTGGGCAAAAATTCCAGCCACATTCAAAGACGGCTATGCGTTAAGTGATAAAGTGCTTTACGAAGCCAATGTATTTATCACCCCAGGGGGCATTTTTGGTTCTGCTGGTAACGACTATATCCGTGTGAGTTTGTGTGGGTCTTTAGAAAAATTTAGTGAAGCAATTAAAAGAATTGAAGCATGCGTTTAACAGTAATTGGTATTGGATTAATTGGTGGCTCTATTGCCATGACCCTTAAGCAAAAAGGCTTTGTGGAGCATGTGATTGGAGTGGACAATAATCCTTTGCACCAAGACCAAGCATTGCAATTAGGAATCGTAGATGAGATGATGTCTTTGGAAGATGCCATTGTTCATTCAGATCTAATTGTGATAGCAACGCCAGTCAATATTGCAGAAAAATTGCTTCCAACTATCTTAAAATTAATTGACAAGCAGGTTGTATTTGATGTAGGGTCTACTAAGGAAAGTATTGTACAAATTGCGAACGTGCATTCTAAGAAAGGAAGATTCGTTCCGACCCACCCAATGTGGGGAACTGAATTTAGTGGTCCAGAAGCGGCTCAACAAGATGCATTTAAGGAAAAGGCAACTGTGATTTGTAATAAAGAACAAATTGACGAAGATGCTTTGAAATTAGTAGAGCAAGTGTATGAGCAATTAGGGATGCATATATTATACATGGATGCAATGAAGCACGACATCCATGTGGCTTATGTAAGTCATATATCGCATATTACTTCTTTTGCATTGGCCAATACCGTGTTAGAGAAGGAGAAAGAGTCTGATGCTATTTTTGAATTAGCAAGTGGTGGTTTTGAAAGCACAGTGCGTTTGGCAAAGTCCAATGCGGCAATGTGGGTTCCCATCTTTATGCAGAATAAGGAAAATGTGTTGGATGTGCTAAATGAGCATATCAGTCAATTGAAAAAGTTTAAGTCATGTCTTGAAAAAGAAAATGTTGACTACTTGTCGGATTTGATTGAAAATGCAAATGGTATTAAAAGAATTTTAAAATAAAATTCAAATTAAAAGAAATTTAAAAAATTAAAAATGAAGAAGACAGAAGAGATGAATACAACCAATGAATTAATTGAAGCAGTAAAGACAAAAAAAACCTTTGCTGAATTAGGCGTTAATGAGCAATTGGTAAAATCAGTTACTGAATTAGGCTATACGCATGCAACAGAAATTCAAGAGCGTTCAATCCCGGTATTGATAAGTGGAACAAAAGATTTTATTGGTTTGGCGCAAACAGGTACTGGTAAAACAGCAGCATTCGGTTTGCCATTGATTCAATTAATTAAAACAGCCGACAAGCATCCTCAAGCTTTGGTGGTTTGTCCTACACGTGAATTGTGTATGCAAATTGTCAATGAAATTAACTTATTTAAAAAGCATGTTTCTGGTGTTCAAGTTTTAGCAGTCTACGGTGGTACATCCATTGGTATGCAAATTAGAGACTTGAAAAGAGGCGTACAAATTATTGTAGCCACTCCAGGTCGTTTAATTGATTTAATAGAAAGAAAAGCAATCAATTTAGAGCAAATTGAATATGTTGTATTAGACGAGGCAGATGAAATGTTGAACATGGGATTCCAAGAAGACATTGAGTTTATCTTAAAGAATACACCTAATCGTGAAAGTATTTGGTTATTCAGTGCAACCATGCCAACTGAAATCAGAAAAGTAAGTAAGCGCTACATGAAAGAGCCAGTGGAAGTGACCATTGGAAAAGTGAATGCGACTAATAAAAGTATCGATCACCAATATTATGTAACCTCGGCGCAATATCGTTATGAGACTTTAAAAAGAATCATCGATTTTAATCCAGGCATATATGGTATCATCTTTACTAGAACAAAAGCAGATGCACAAGATGTTGCAGCTCGTTTAACTAGAGAAGGGTATGATATTGATGCCATCCATGGTGACTTGACACAACAACAACGTGATAGAGTGATGGGTCAATTTAGAGACAAAACCTTACAATTATTAATTGCGACAGATGTAGCTGCTCGTGGTATTGATGTAAAAGGAATCACGCATGTTATTAACTACGAATTACCTGATGATGTAGAAGTGTATACACACCGAAGTGGTCGTACTGGTCGTGCAGGTAGTCAAGGTATTTGTATATCAATCGTACATGCAAGAGAGTCTTACAGATTACGTCAGATAGAAAATATCAATAAAAGCACTTTCCACAAATTAGATATTCCTAGTGGTAAGGATGTTTGTAGAAAGCAATTCTTCCATGTAATGGATAAATTAATGTCTACCGATGTGAGCCATGGTGATTATGAAACTTATGTACCCATGTTAGCAGAGAAATTTGCAGACATGACTAAAGAAGAAATCTTAAAAAGAGTCGCTGCTTTAGAGTTCAATCGTTTCTTGGCCTATTATGAAAATGCAGCAGATTTAAATATCCGTGCAGTTGAAAAAGGCCGTCGTGATATTGGTGGCATGCAGGATCGTAATAGAGAAAGAGGACGTAACGAATTTTCGGATCGCAGAAGCGGTGGAGATAGAATGAATAATGATAGCAGAGATCGTGGTGCTGATCGCGGAGATAGAGGCGGTCGTAGCCAATCAAGAGGTACTGCAGGTGCCACTCGTTTATTCGTGAATTTAGGTACAAAAGATGGTTTTTATAAAGCGAGTTTCTTACAATTTATTTTAGACATGAGTGATTTAAAGAAGGAGGTCTTAGGTAAAATTGACATGAGAGACATGAATAGCTGGATAGAAATTGAAGCAAGTTCTGCAAAGAAAATGATTGCTGCTTTAGATGGTAAAAACTATAAAGGTCGTCGTATTCGTATGAATGATGCAGATAGCGGTGGTCAAAGAGGCAGTAACGAAGGATAATTTAAACAATAGCTCAAATATTAAAATTGGTTAACATGGGAATTTTATTAAAGCAAGCACCATTGATTATTTCAGGTCCATGTAGTGCAGAAACAGAAGAACAAGTGATGCAGACAGCTATGCGCTTGGCTGCTACAGGCAGAGTCGACATTATGCGTGCAGGTATCTGGAAGCCAAGGACAAGACCTGGAAGCTTCGAAGGCATTGGTACGAAAGGGTTGCCATGGTTGCAACAAGCAAAAAAGGAAACAGGATTACCAATTGCAGTAGAAGTGGCTACTGGTAAACAAGTAGAAGATGCCTTGCATTTTGGCGTGGATGTACTTTGGATTGGTGCAAGAACGACTGTAAACCCATTTAGTGTTCAAGAAATAGCGGATGCTTTAAGAGGGGTAAAAGTGCCTGTGTTAATTAAAAATCCATTGAATCCAGATTTAGAATTATGGGTAGGTGGCATGGAACGTATTGCAAAAGCAGGTATCGAAGAACTTGGCCTCATTCACAGAGGCTTTAGTTCTTATGGTAATACTGAATATCGCAATGCGCCTATGTGGCATTTAGCCATTGAGATGAAGCGTCGTTTTCCTGGTATTCCAATGATCAATGACCCTTCTCATATTTGTGGTCGTCGTGATATTTTACAAGAAGTTGCTCAGCAAGCGATTGACTTAGATTTTGATGGTTTAATCATTGAATCACATATTGATCCAGACAATGCTTGGAGTGATGCCAAACAGCAAATTACCCCAGAAGTTTTGAAGGAAATGTTGGAAGCGATTCGTTGGAGAAAAGAAAGTATTGCCTCTGAAGAATTTCATATGGCATTAGAAAAACTACGTCAACAGATCAATCAATTAGATGACGAGTTGTTACAAGTTTTAGCGACACGTATGAAAGTGGCACAAAAAATTGGGGAATATAAAAAGAACAACGACATCACTATCCTTCAGACCAACCGTTGGAATGAAATTTTAGATAGAGCGGTTTCCAAAGGCAATAAATTGGGATTGAGTGACGACTTTATTACTAAATACATGGACGCCGTACATATGGAAAGTATTCAACAACAAAATAAAATTATGAATAGCTAAAATTGCCTGGTTCTTCCAGCAATTTTGGTTATTTTAAATGGAATTGAATGAAAAATTGGAAAGTAAAATGTTCAAATAGCACAGTTGAATTTGTATTAGATGGCAAATTTGCAGCAATTGGTAAAATGGTTGACAAAGCAAATGCAATTTACATTACAGACGAAAATGTGTATGCCTTACACCAAGAAAAATTTAAAGGGAAGCCTACGATTGTGATGCCTGCAGGAGAAGCACACAAACAACAAGCAACAGTCGATTTTATCATAGAAGCTTTGTTAAACTTTGGCGCCAATAGACAATCGGTTTTGATTGGTGTTGGAGGCGGGGTTGTAACAGATATGGTTGGCTATGTGGCTGGAATATTTATGCGCGGAGTAAAAGTAGGGTTTGTGCCAACAACCTTATTAGCTATGGTGGACGCATCGATTGGTGGAAAAAATGGTATTGATGTTGGCGTGTATAAAAATATGGTGGGCTTGATTCGTCAACCAGCTTTTATTGTGTATGACCATAGTTTCTTAGCGACTTTGCCAAGCTATCAATGGGAAAATGGGTTTGCAGAAATCATTAAACATGCTGCGATCAAAGATGCAAGTATGATGAAGGAATTAAATGAAAAGGATTTGGCTTTCTATCAAAAGAATACAAAAGCTTTGGCTGCATTGATTCAAAAAAATGTTGAAATCAAAGTGAAAGTGGTTCAGAAGGACGAGTTTGAACAAGGAGATCGTAAGTTATTAAATTTTGGACATACCCTAGGACATGCGATTGAAAATGAACATGCCTTATTACATGGCCATGCTATTAGTATTGGGATGGTTTATGCTGCTAAAATTTCACAAGTATTATTAGGCTTTACCGGAACGGGTTTATTAGTTGAGACATTAAAAAAATATGGTTTACCGACCGCAATGCATTTTGACATAGATGCGGCGATGGAGGTCATGCAAAAAGATAAAAAGAAAGCCAATGCAGGGATGCAATATGTGCTTTTAAGTAAAATTGGTAAAGGGGTCTATGAAACCATACCAATGAAAACTTTACAAAAACTGATTAAACTGTATTCTTAAAATGCGCGCGACAGTTTATCCAAATACATTAAAAGGGGAGCAGGTTGCACCAGCTAGTAAAAGTAGCATGCAAAGGGCATGTGCAGCTGCATTACTACATCGTGGTACGACCCGAATTTTGAATCCTGGACATTCCAATGATGATCTTGCAGCAATAGATGTGATACAAAAATTAGGTGCAACAGTTCAAGTAGATCAATCGGCAATTGAAAAATTAAATTCAAGTTCTATCATTGTGCATTCTGATGGGGTGAAGCCAATTGGCTCTAATATGCATTGCGGCGAAAGCGGGTTAGGTATTAGGATGTTTACACCTATTGCCGCTTTAAGTAATCAAACTATTACTATTCATGGTGCTGGTAGTTTATTAAAAAGACCAATGCATTTTTTTGATACTATTTTTCCAAATCTTGGTATTGAAATTCAATCTCAAGAAGGCTATTTACCTATCCAAATTAAAGGGCCATTAAAGCCTGCCAATATTGAGGTGGATGGCTCTTTGAGTTCACAGTTTTTAACTGGTTTATTGATGGCCTATGCTGCTTCAGATGCAACAGATGCAGTCATTCAAGTTCAAAATTTAAAAAGTAAACCTTATATAGATTTAACATTGTCAGTGCTTAATGCATTTGGTTGGAAGGTGCAACATCAAGATTATAAACGTTTTGAATTTTTAGCTCATAAACCTTTAGCAGCGCATATTGATTATACTGTAGAAGGTGATTGGAGTGGGGCTGCTTTTTTATTAGTAGCTGGTGCAATTGCAGGTCCAATATCCGTAACGGGATTACAAATGGATTCTACACAGGCCGACAAAGCAGTGATGCAGGCATTGAAAGCTGCTGGCGCATGCATTGATATACAAGAACATACTATCTTAATAGGCCCAGCAAAAAACAGTGCTGGAATAGCTGAACCATTAAAATCATTTGAGTTTGATGCAACTGATTGCCCAGACTTGTTTCCTCCCTTAGTTGCACTTGCGGCTGTATGTAATGGTGTAACAATCCTTCATGGAGTTAGTCGTTTAGCGCATAAGGAAAGTGATAGAGGCTTAACATTGCAAACAGAATTTGGGAAATTGGGTATTCAAATCAAATTAGATCAGGATAGGATGATGGTGTTCGGAGGAACAGGCATCCATGGAGCAGAAGTATTTTCCCAACACGATCATCGCATTGCCATGGCTTGCGGGGTGGCTGCATTGTTTGCTGATGGTCCAATTGCAATAACCGACGCCGAAGCAATTAATAAGTCCTACACTGATTTCTTTAAACATCTGCAACATTTAGGTGCAAAAGTGGATTTAGATTAAATTGCTTAACTTGTATACACTATAAAAGAACATGCATGAATAGTTTTGGTACCTTATTTAAAGTTCAAATTTTTGGCGAATCACATGGAGACTGTGTTGGCGTTTTGGTAGATGGATGCCCGGCAGGATTGCCATTGCAGCAGTCTGATTTTGTAGAAGACATGGAGCGTCGAAAAGGCGGGAAACAAAAAGGGACAACCCCGAGACAAGAAGATGATATTCCTTTTTTTAAGACGGGAGTTTTTAATGATACCACCACTGGTGCTCCACTCATGTTGTTGTTTGAAAATAACAATACAAGAAGTGGTGATTATGAAAAACAAAGAGCAGTTCCAAGACCAGGACATGCTGATTTTACAGCACATCAAAAATTTGGTGGCTTTGAAGATTATAGAGGCGGTGGACATTTTAGTGGCAGATTAACAGCAGGTTTAGTTGGAGCTGGTGTGGTTGCAAAAAAACTTTTAAAAGACATCCAAATTCAAGCAACGATATTGAGTATTGGCGGAGTAACAGATTTAGAGAAAGGCTTGCAAAATGCGATTGATCAGAAAGACAGCGTAGGTGGTATTGTAGAATGCGTGGTGAAAGGTTTGCCAATTGGATTAGGGGAACATTTCTTTGATTCCGTGGAGTCATTAATCAGTCATGCAGTGTTTGCAATTCCAGCCATCCGAGGCATTGAATTTGGTACAGGGTTTGCAGCAGCGAATATGTTTGGGGTGGAGCATAATGATGCCATCTTAGATGCAACAGGTCAAACAAAAACAAATCACGCAGGTGGTGTGGTAGGTGGATATACCAATGGCAATGATTTAGTATTTAGGATTGCAGTAAAGCCTACTTCTTCAACACCTAAGTTGCAAAATACTTGGAATTGGGAAACCAATGTACAAGAAGATTTTTCGGTAAAAGGTAGGCATGATTTATGCATTGCATTAAGGGTACCAGTCGTTCTTGAAGCGGTAACGGCGATGGTTTTAGCAGATCTAATGCTGATTGATCAACGAATACCAAGAATTATTTAATAATTTAAATTAGAAAAAAATGGAAAGCGAATTTATATATCATGTGACAACAAATAAAGAGTGGGAAGAGGCACAAGTAAAACAAAGCTATTTGCCTAAAGATTTTGAAAAAGATGGTTTTATTCATTGCTCAATAGAAAGACAAATAGATGGTGTGCTTGAAAGGTTTTATCAAGGGCATACCGGATTGGTGAAGTTGAAGATAGAAAAGGCTAAGGTACAAAGACCAGTATTATTTGAATTGGCAGAAGACTTGAATGAATTGTTCCCGCATATCTACGGTCCATTGAATTTAGATAGTGTGGTTGAGGTGATGCCAATTTAAGTATTTGATTTATTTAAAACGACGACCTATGAAAAACTATTTGTTGCTGTCAATCGTTTATGCTTCTTTCATATTGTTTTGTGAACCGCTACATGCGCAGCAGATTTATACGAATACACTTACTACAGAGAACTATTTAGATAGTGTCAATATCAAACGGTATAAAAATAGAATTGATACGAATAGAATTGAAATTGAAATAAATCATATTAAAGGCATTTCGAGTTTTTATAGTAAAAATTTAAACGGGACAATGACCTCTACGGGAGAGCGCTTTTACAATAACAAATTCACCGCAGCATGCAATTTATACAAATTGAATACCATCGTTAGAGTGACTAATTTAAGGAATGGGAAGACCGTACTGGTAAGGATCAATGATCGTATGCACCCCAATATGTTAAGGAAGGGGAGGATCATTGATTTAAGTCAATCTGCAGCTAAACAGTTGGTTTTCAGTTCAAAAGGGCTTGTAAAAGTGACGGTTGATGCGATTGGCTATTCCAAAAAGAACCCAAAATTGGATGAAAAATAGCGTCTTAAAAAATTTCAATAATTCGCTATTAAGACCTAAATTTGTGAGACATTTAACAAACAATTAATATGAAGAAATTATTATTTTCTCTAATCGCATTGGGTTTTATTTTTTCTACTCAAGCTCAAACTAGCCTTGGTGGTAAGAAAAAAGCATCTGTTGCAATAAGATTAAACGCTTTAGATTTTGGAACTGCAACACAAGTCCAAAATGGTTCAATAGGATCTGTTTTAAATGCTAAAAAATGGGGTCAATATGCATCTACAACAAAGTCATTTGGTGTCAATTACACAAGTCAATTTTCAGATCAAGTAGACTTGTATTCTAATTTAGATTTCTCTGTGACACGCAAACCTTTGAATACGCTAAACGCTGTTACTATCTCAAACGAAAATCTATTGTCTTCATTTGAGTCTGGAGTAAATATCAAGATGTTTAAAGGCGATTACAGAGTGAATCCATTCGTATCTGCAGGTTTAGGTATCCGTAGTTTTGCTTTCAGAGACTATAGTGTATATGCGCCAGTTGGCTTAGGATTACAAATCAAAACTTGTAAAGGTTCTAATTTAAATATTACAACTTCTTATTCAACTAAAATGTCTAAGTCTTTTGCTCCTTCTTATAACTATGGAGTTAGCTATAGCTTCTTATTGAACTAAAATATTGACATGTCTAAAAAAGTAGTTGGGCTAACCCTTATTTTATTTGCTTCATTATTAAGCAATGCACAAGATCAAACAGTAAATAAAAATAAGCCAGCTTCGATTGCTCTAAAAGCATCTATACTAAATTTTAAGAAAACCCCTCTAACAGAGGGGTTAACTGTTTCTACCCCTGCTGTTGGTTTGCAGTTTTTTAAAGGAATAGCACCCAAATTGGATGCGGTTCTAAATATGGATTTTAGTTCATTAAAATATCCTTATTATGTTTCTTCTAAGCAACCAAAAGCAACTACTAATTCTATGTATGCTGCTATTGATGCTCGTGTTCATATTAAGTTAGGAACAGATGATAAAGCAGTTTTACCTTATGCTATTCTAGGAGTTGGAATCGCAAAAGATGCGAGCAATTATACAGGGTATGCGCCAATGGGTCTTGGTGTTCAATTTAAAGCCAAGCAAGGGTCCTATCTTCAATTATTTGCTACGCATAATGCAGAGGCTTCTAAATTGACTAAAATGCATCAGAATTATGGTGTTAGTTATTCTTTTCCTTTAAAGTTGAAAGAAAAAAAAGCCATAGCACTTCCAACTACACCAGTTCAAGCAGACCAAGATGATGATGGTGTATCCAATGAAATAGATGCATGTCCAGAAAGAAGTGGATTATTAAAATACAAGGGTTGTCCAGTACCTGACGAAGATGGAGATGGCATCAATGATGAAAATGACAAATGTCCAAATGCAGAAGGAACAGCACAATACAGAGGTTGTCCTATACCAGATACCGATAAGGATGGCATTCCAGATGATCAAGATAAGTGTCCAACACTTGCTGGTTTAACTCGCTACAATGGCTGTGCTATACCTGATACTGATAAAGATGGGGTTCATGACGAAGCTGATCTATGTCCTACTATTGCAGGCATTGCTGGCAATAATGGTTGTGAAGATCTACAACCTAAGCTAAATACGATTGCTGCTGCCTTGAAATTTGAAATTGGGCAAGTTAATATTACTGCTAAGTCATTATTAGGTTTAGATTCATTGGTACAAATCATGACACAATATCCTATGACAAGTATAGTTATCACTGGTCATACTGATAACACAGGTACCCGCAAAATCAATGATCGATTATCCTTGCTAAGGGCTAAAAAAGTACAAACTTATTTAGTTAAAAAAGGACTTGCTGAAAATAGAACATCCTTGATTGGAATGGCTGATACACAACCTATTACTAGTAACGCAACAAAAAAAGGTAGAGCGCAAAATAGAAGAGCAGATTTGACTATAAGATATTAATCCCTTTTTCTATTACAACCCCAAATTTCACTTTTACAGATTCAATGATTGCATCGGAGAAATCCAAGATGCTTTTTCCATTTGTTGCACCAAAATTCACTATTACCAATACTTTGTCTTTAAAACAGCCAACTTGATCTTTGATGATGCCTTTCCAACCGCAAGCTTCTAAAAGCCATCCAGCAGCAATCTTATATGTATTGTCAGTGATGGGATAAGCCATCAATGAAGGAAATTGCTGTATAAGTGCATCATACTGATTTTTTGTAATCATTGGATTTTTAAAAAAGCTTCCTGCATTTGGTAGTTTTTTTGGATCAGGCCAATGGTTCGACCTAATATAAATTACTGCACTCGCTATCGATTCTACACTTGGATTGGTGACACCTCTGGCATGTAATACCGATTTAATGGCGCCGTAATCTGTTCTTAAAAAGGGTTGTTTTGACAATTTAAATAGGACCGAGCTGATAATAAATCTGTTGACTTCTTTTTTAAAAATACTAGACTTATAACCAAAGGCACATTCAATGTTTGGTATAGTCACCCACTTCTTTTTTAAAGTATCGTATGCATCTACACTTACGATATGCTCGCTGACTTCTATACCATAAGCACTTATATTATTTATTGGCGCTGCACCAACAGTGCCAGGAATTAAGCTTAGGTTCTCTAAGCCACCCCAAGATTTTTGCACACAATAACTTACAAAATGTGACCAGATTTCGCCTGCTCCAACTTGAAGTATTAATTCTGATGCGGTTTCCTGTAGCTTTTGAATGCCAGTAAAATCTATTTTAATCACCAGTCCATTGAATTGCTTGGTAAATAGAATATTCGTACCTGATCCTAGTATCAGATAGGGTTGGTTGTTGTTGAAAGCCCAATCAATGGCTTCAATCAAAGCTTCTTTTGAAGTAACTGAAGTGAAAAAACTAGCCATCTCTTCACAAGCAAAACTATGGTACTGTTTTAAGGCTATATTTTTTTGAAGCTTCATTTAATTGGGGTCGATATCTATGATGATTTGAACCGATTTATACCTTGGATGTACTTCAATTAAACGAATAAAATGCAATAATTGTTTTTTGGCATTTTGTAACTGCTGTGGTTGTTTTGTTATTTTGACACAAAGCTCCCAAATATATTTATTTCTTATTCTATTGATAATGGGTTGAGCTGGCCCCATGACTGTTTTTTGTATCATTGGGTCTAATGATTGTAGAAAATGATTTGCTGCTTCTTCGGCGATATGATTTTCTTTATGCTTGAAAAGGATACTCATTAATCTGCTAAATGGAGGATAAGCAAAGTGTTTTCTATTATTGATCTCAAATTCATAAAAAGCAAAATAATCGTGTTCTTTCACAAAAGCGACTACAGGATGATTGGTCTGACTTAGTTGTACAATCACTTTCCCTTGATCATTTTTTCGACCTGCTCTGCCGCTCACTTGTTCCATCATTTGAAATGCTCTTTCGTTGACCCTATATTGATTAAAGTTCAATAAACTATCTGCGTCCACAATACCCACTAGGTCTACATGTTCAAAATCTAGTCCTTTTACTACCATTTGAGTGCCTACCAATACATCAATTTCTCTTCTTTCAAATTGTTGAATTAGATGGTCGTGTTCGTTTTTGCCTTTAATATTATCCAAGTCCATTCTGGCTATTCTGAGATTTGGTAAAGTCAATGCTAATTTTTCTTCAATTTGTTCGGTACCAAAACTCTTTTGCTTGAAACTTTGTTTGCCACAAGCTTCACAGGTATGCACTACAGGGTAGGCTGCTCCGCAATAATGACATGAAAGGATATTTTTTCCTTTGTGTAATGTTAAACTGACATCACATTGTTTACAATGAGGTATCCAGCCGCATGTTTCACAAATCATATAAGGGGCATAGCCTCTTTTATTTTGGAATAAAATGACTTGTTTGTTTTTTGCAACAGTGGCTCGTATCGCTTCTAATAATTGAGGTGTTAATATAGCAGATTGGTCAGCTTGTTTTTTGGTATCCACAATTTCCATTTGAGGTAATGCCCCTTCGCTGAATCTTTCTTTTAAGTGGTAGTATCCAAACTTATTTTGCATTGCATTGTAATAAGTTTCAATAGAGGGCGTCGCAGACCCCAATACAACTTTAGCACCCAACTGATTGGCATAATAAATGGCTGTATCTCTAGCTTGATATCTTGGAGCAGGATCTTGTTGTTTGTAAGAAGCATCATGTTCCTCGTCAATAATGATTAACGATAAGTTTTTATAAGGAAGAAATAAGGCAGACCTAGCTCCTAATACAATTTTGATTTCACCAGACTTTACTTTATTCCAAATTTCAACTCTTTCGTTAGGATTGAATTTAGAATGGTAAATTGCTATTTTCCCTCCAAAATATTGTTTAAGTCGACGAATCATTTGTGCAGTCAATGCAATTTCTGGCAGCATATACAGTGCCTGTTGATTGGACTGAATTGCATGTTCAATTAAAGCCGCATAAATCTGCGTTTTACCACTTCCTGTAACACCATGCAATAGATTGACCGCATGAGTCTTCATTTGTTCAACGATGGAATCATATGCTAGCTGTTGTCCCGCAGATAATTGATGTAGGTTGGTATTTCCCATACTTACATCAACAGCCAACCGATCTATTTTTCTTTTCTCAATGACTAGTATGCCTTTGTCAATTAATGCATTTAATTGTGCATGTGCAGCGCCTGATTTTTCTAATAATGCCTTTTGTTGCACTTGTCCCTCTGTTTTTTGCAGGTGTAAAAATGAAAGTAGGAGGGCCAATTGTTTAGGAGCCCTAGTCCAATCATTTAACAATTGCTCTAATGCAGCTTCAGCATGATAATCGGGATGTAAATGCAATAGATTTTCAACTTTGATCGTATACTTATCATGCATCGTTTCCTCTACAGAACAAATACCTTTTTGAATGAGTTTATTTATAACTGGGTAAACCGATTTTTTATCTAATAGCTTTTGTATCTCAACTAGGCTTAGTTGTTTTTTTATTTGCAATGCTTCTGAAACGATATATTCTGTATCACTTAAATGTTGGCCATCTACATCCGCGTCCTCATTTAAAATAAAAACACTTTCACTTGATATTTTTAAATGGCTTGGTATTGCAGCCTGCATCACTTCACCTTCCGTACACATATAATAACCGGCCATCCATGCCCATAATTCTAATTGGGCTGGATATACAATAGGTGCATCATCCAAAACACCTAATATTGGCTTGGGGTTAAATCCAGCAGGTTTTTCGGTCAGGATATGTTTTATAATACCAGCGTATCTTTTATTAGCCCCTAACATGACTTCTACACGCATACCAATCATCACGCCATCTGCCAATTCATTGGGAATGGCCCATGTATAGTTTTTAGGAAGGGCTAATGGTATAATAATTTCGGCGTACATATTGGGCTACAAAAATACATTAAGAAGCTGGATAGTTGCGATATCTTCTTAATCCATCCTCCATCATTTGGTGTACCTGATGCTTCAATATTTCAAGGTCTTCTAGCTGGTAATTATCTACATACACAGTAGGCAAATAGACGACGCGACTGATACCGGGATTAAGGGTAAAAATGCTACTAAAATGCATTCTGTCCACGGCATCTACCATGAGCACTGGTTGTATTGGAACCTGCATCTCAATAGCCAATTTAAATGCCCCATTGTAAAAATCTTTCAATGGTTTTTCGTCGGTCATGCTAAATGTACCTTCTGGGAAAATAAAAATTGAAATTTTATTTTTTAATGCGTCTTTTAGATTCCTAAGACTTTGTGCTCTTTTTTCAGAATCAGACCTATCCACCATGATAACAATATGTCTATAGAAAAGTCCGAAAAGTGGAATTTTTGAGGATTCAAATTTTCCCAATGGTTTGATTGGCTGATGTTTTAATTGGACAATCGGAGGGATATCCATATAAGAATTATGATTACCAATAAATACATGTGGTTGATTAAAATGGTGGATGCCCTCGTAAATTTCTTGATGGCGCATGCCTAAGAACAAGTACAATGTTTTAGAAAAATATCGCCCAATTTTATAGATTCCTTTTGTTAAATAGCGATCACCCAAGGGGAGGATGAATAACATGGCAAATAGCGAGATCATGGTTAAGCAGAAAAAAATAAATAAAGCGTAAAAGCAGTATAAAAGTTGAAAAGGAAGTAAGATTTTTTTCATCATAACCTCTAATATAATAAAAAAGGCCCGAATAGAAATTCAGGCCGTAGATTGCTTGCTTAAAAACGAATAAAACAGTTTTAAAATAGTTAGGTTTTCATAGGATTTCGTCCATATTTTTCATTGTGTTGAGTTGCATCTAATCCAAGTTCTTCCTCTTCTTCGGATACACGTAATGGTAACAAATAGGCAATTAATTTAAAGATACTATAAGAGACAGTAAAGCTATATGTGACAACAAGTAACATCGCTTTTAATTGGGTAAAGAAAAAGATTGGATTACCATAAAATAGTCCATCATTACCAGCTGGGTTAACCGCCTTAGAAGCAAATACGCCTGTTAGCAACATACCTACCATTCCGCCAATACCATGGCATGGGAATACATCTAAAGTATCATCTACTCTTGATAGTCTAAAAGCATGACTTAAAACATTTGAAATTACAGCACCAACAACGCCAATAAAAATACTTTGTGGAATTCCAACAAACCCTGCTGCTGGAGTAATTGCTACTAAACCTACCACAGCACCAATACAAAATCCTAGAACAGATGGTTTTTTACCTTTCATAACATCAAAAAACATCCAAGCTAAACCAGCTGCTGCAGCAGCAGTATTTGTTGTGGCAAATGCATTTACTGCTAAACTGTTTGCACCTAAAGCAGAACCTGCATTAAATCCAAACCAGCCAAACCATAACAATCCAGTACCAATCAAAACATATGGAATATTTGCTGGAGGAATTTCGTATTGTTCTAATTTTGCTTTTCTTGATTTCAAGACAATGGCTCCAGCTAAAGCTGCACTGCCAGCACTTATATGAACGACCGTGCCTCCTGCAAAATCAAGTACACCCATTTTTAATAAGAATCCATTTGGATGCCAAGACCAGTGTGCTAAAGGGGCATAAACTAATAAAATAAATAGGACAATGAATAAAATATAGGAAGTAAACTTTATTCTTTCAGCAACTGCTCCTACAACTAAACCAGGTGTGATGATTGCAAACATTAACTGAAATAGAGCAAACAATAATAGTGGAATAGTAAATGGAGTACCGCCTTGCAACTGAGGTGCGCCATCTACCACTCCTTTAAAAAATAAATGCGTCATTGGATTTCCAATAATGCCATTTATGGAGTTTCCAAAACTCAAACTATAGCCAACAGTTACCCAGATAATTGTGACAATTCCTGCAGAAACGATACTCTTAATCATTGTAGATAGAATATTTTTTCGATGGACCATTCCTCCATAAAAAAAGGCAAGACCAGGGGTCATTATAAATACCAATGCTGTGGCAACCAATATCCAGCTTATATCTGCCGAATTATAGGTTGTTTTGTCCCCCACAAAATTTGGTAATTGAGGTACGAATAATGCAGCAACTGCAACAGCAGTCAATAGAGCAAAAGGCACCCATTTTTGGATGGATGCTAACTTAAAATGCTTATTGGAGATAATTTTTATGATTTATAATTTAAACAAAACTAAGTATAATTACTTTTTTATAAAATTAAGTTTAATAAAAATCAAAAATTTTAGATAATTTTTAAAATACAAACCTTTGCGTTATAATTTATCTAATAACGAATGTTCGCAATGCCGGTTTGATTTGAAAATCTATACCAGGTCAATACGCATTGCGTGATCAATTGTAGGGGCTTGGTCGAAATGACCCATTGGGAAGATGCCAAATAAAGAACTTCCTGAACCACTCATGCTGGCGTAAATCGCACCTAGTTGATAGAGTTGTGTTTTTATTTCTAAAAGGGTAGGCTCGGCATTAAAAACAGGTTTTTCAAAATCATTGATTAATGAAGCCTTCCATGCTGAAATAGGTTTTTGAATGATAGATTGAATGCTTTCTGATTTTGCATTTGGAGTCAATTGTTGAAAGGCCCATGCTGTAGATATATGTTTACCAGGGTGCACTAACAAAAATTGGTAGTTGGATAAATCTAATGCAATTGGCGTTAAAACTTCACCTCTTCCTGATGCATGACATGCTTTATTGAAAACAAAAAAAGGACAGTCACTTCCGAGTTGACTTGCATAATCAATTAATTGTTTATCATTCAAGCCCAATGAAAACTGTTGATTTAAAATGAGTAAGGCCGAAGTGCCATCACTTGATCCGCCACCCAATCCCGCACCCATTGGAATATTTTTTTGCAGGTGCATTTGCACAGGTGGAAGTTGAGGAAAATCCTTTTTGAGCAAAAGATATGCTTTCAAACAAAGATTCTGAGCAGGGTCTCCAGGTACAGGAATACCTGACTGCGTCATTGTTAAGCTATCAGCAGGTAATACTTCTAGGGCATCTGAAACTGCAATAGGATAAAAAACTGTTTCAAGTTCATGGTAACCATCTGGTCTTTTTGCAAGGATAGAAAGACCAAGGTTGATTTTGCAGTTGGGAAATTGAATCATCCTAAGGCTGCTTTGGTTCATTGCGTTTATTGATTTCATCTCTGATATCAATGGCACGGATATAATCTTCTTGTTCTAATACTTCACTCAGTAATTGATTCAATTCTGCTAATGAAAGTTTAGCTAAGTCACTTCGTTCAGATGTTTTTGTAATTGTATCTGGCATTGTTACTTTATCTGTTTTCTCATTGGTCAATCCTGCTTGATCCAGTATATGTTCGTATACATAAACAGGGCAACCAAAACGAACAGCTAAAGCCAGTGCATCACTTGTTCTACTATCAATTTCGATGGTATCGTTGGAATTATGACAAACTAATTTAGAGTAGAAAATGCCTTCTTGTAAATCGCATATATACACTTCCTGTAATTGCAGGTTAAATGCAGTCATGAAATTTTTCATCAAATCATGGGTCAGAGGCCTAGAAGGATGCATGTTTTCTAATGCAACTGCAATCGCCTGCGCTTCAAATCCACCAATCACAATAGGTAAGCGCCTCAATCCATTCACTTCTCCTAAAATAACCGCATAGGAATTAGATTGGGTGATACTATGTGAAAGCGCAACAATTTCAAGTTCAATTTTCTGCATAAGATAATTTGCTTTACAAAGTTAAAGCAAAAAAGGATTGATTTGAATTAGGCCTTTGATTTTTGTATGGCAGCTGTAAGGGCTGGTAATACTTCAAATGCGTCCCCAACAATTCCATAATCAGCCGCTTTAAAGAAAGGTGCTTCTGGGTCTTTATTGATAACCACAATGGTCTTACTTCTATTGACCCCAGCAAGATGCTGGATGGCGCCAGAAATGCCCACGGCGATATATAAATTAGGTGCCACTTGAACGCCTGTTTGACCCACATGTTCATGGTGTGGTCTCCAATCTGAATCGGATACAGGGCGACTACAAGCAGTCGCAGCGCCTAATACTTTTGCCAAATCTTCGATGATACCCCAGTTTTCAGGGCCTTTTAATCCACGACCGCCACTCACCACAATATTGGCTTCCGTCAATGGAATTTCACCTTCTACTTTATGGGTTGCAGTCACTTTAATAGAAGCTGCAGGAATAGCTATAGATAAAGCCTCCACAGTTGCAGCACCCTCGTGCATTTGCACACCAAAACAATTTTGGTTGATAGAGATGACTTTAATTGCGGTGTCGATATTGATATGTGCAAATGCTTTTCCAGAAAATACAGTTTTCGTTACCGTAAAGCCATTGCTCGTATCTGGCAAGCTATTCGCGCCAGTTACAATACCAGCGTGTAATTTTACAGCCACAGCTGGAGCGACAGCTTTGCCATTTAAATTATGGGCAAAAACCAACACAGTTGCATTGGTTGCTTTAGCAGCTTCTGTCAATACTTGTGTGAAAACTTTTGCATCAAAATGGTTTAAACTGGCATCAGACACCTGATGTAATTTTTGTAAGCCATATTTCCCTAGGCTTACTAAATCATCTGTCACTGTGCCAAGTAAAATGCCTTCTGCAGTGACGCCTAATTGTTTTGCTAGGGCAGCGCCATAAGAAATCGCTTCTAGAGAAGATTTTTTAATTTGTTGTTCTGCTTGATCAATATATATAAGTACCATTTTTTTTCGATTTGAATTGTTTAGAATGCTTTTGCTTCTTCTTTTAATAATCTTACTAGTTCATCCACATTGTCTGCTGCAACTAATTTAACACCAGATTTTGCTGGAGGTAAGTCATAGGTTTTAATTGAAGTGGTTGCTTGAACAGCAATTGGTTCAACCACTTTTAATGGTTTTGTTCTTGCAGCCATGATGCCGCGCATATTTGGAATTCTTTGTTCCGCCATGCCTTTTTGACAACTCACAATTGCAGGAAGGGTCACTTCGCAAGTTTCTTCGCCACCTTCAATTTCTCTTTTTACACTTGCAGTGTTGCCATTTAAAACCATGTGATTCGCAAGCGATACGAATGGCAAATCTAATAATCCAGCTAACATGGAACCAATACAAGCACTATTGTAGTCAATGGTTTCTTTACCGGTAAGGATTAAATCATAAGCACCTTCTTTTGCAATTGCAGCAATTTGACTTGCTACCACAAATGAATCATTGCTTTGTATATTAATACGAATGGCTTCGTCACCACCTAATGCTAAAGCTTTTCTAATAATTGGTTCTGCGTCTGCTTCACCAACAGTAACAAGGTGAATGGTAACAGCAGGATCTTGTTCTTTCATTTCAATTGCCTTAACTAAGGCATACCACTCGTCGTATGGATTGATGATCCATTGTACGGCATTTTCATCGAACTTTGTATTACCTTCGGTGAAGGCAATTTTAGATGTGGTGTCTGGTGTTTTGCTAATGCAAACTAATAGCTTCATAGTCTAATGCTTTTTGGTTGTTTATGCAACTAATGCAAATATAAGATAAGATGCAACGAATTGAAAGAATAATTGAATTTTTAAATCAACAACCTAAGGATAACTTTTTAAGACATGCTTTGGCTTTGGAGTATATTAAAATTGGGGACTTGCAAAAGGCAAAAGGCTTATTCACTGAAATCCTGACTGAGTCCTCGGATTATGTGGGTTCCTATTACCATTTAGCAAAATGTTTAGAAGCCCTGTCTGAAAAAGAACTTGCCATTGAATGGTATGAAAAAGGTTTGGCAGCATGCAAATTAGCCAAGGATGACCATGCTTACAGAGAATTATTAGCAGCTTACGAAGACCTTGTTTATTGATTCCGCTAAACTGATTGGATTACACTCAACGCTTTTAATCAATCCATTTTATACATCTAGTCTTTGACTCAATTTTTGGTCAATGAATTGAAAAAAATGTTCAGGCTTGTAGGTCCGCCATGCACTTATTTCCATTAGTTCGATATAGCGGTTTAATTTTCGCAATAAAAAATCATGTTGGGCAGCCGGATGGAAATTGATCAACACGGCCCATCCGTCCTCATCTGATAATTCATCGTATAACTCTTCGTAATAGTCTTTATCCCCACTATGAAAATTGAATACATTTTCTGCAATCAAAATAAATTTAATAATCCCCTCTGCCATTAATTTATCAAGGACTTCCCGTTTCAATTCCATGATATCATTTTCGATTGTATCATTCCATTCGCCAATGAGTTCTATGATTGCAAATTTTGCATCATAGTCCGCGAACAAAATTTTTAGGTACAATGTTTTGCTGCCAAATTCATCCCATTGCGGGTGGATATAATAATTGTAAACGGTCTGAGAAAACTCAAATTCACTGTAGGTTCTGCCATAAAAGATAGACCTTGGGTCTGCTTCTGCTGTATATAAATGTCGCCAATGATAGTAGGGTTCTATGTCGTGCATGATGACCTAGTGTTTGCTATGGTATTCAATTAGACCATCCATTGGAGATTTCACAATTTTGCCTAATTCAATTTCATAACCATCTGCCAATTGTTTTAAGACATCTTTAAAACCATACGCTACGCTGCCCACAAAATGAATAGGATGCAACCAAGATTCATTTAATTTATTCAAATGGGTAAAAAAGAAATCATTAAGACCATCTTCAATGATATTTTCGATCATATAATGACCTCTGTTTTCCACTAAAAAATCGGTAAAGCTCGCGATATAACTATTTGGAGTAGGTTCTTTATAGACTTTATTTAAAATAGCAGCGCGATCCAAATTGTACTTTTTTTCAAACATATTCATTAACTCTTCGTCAAATGTCTTGTATAAAAAATACTGCAATACTTTTTTGCCTAAATAAGCCCCACTTCCTTCATCCCCTAAAACATAGCCCAAACCTGGACTGTTTTTAGTAATTTTTTTACCATTGTAAAATCCTGCATTGGATCCGGTGCCTAAAATACATACCACCCCTTTTTCATCCTGACAGGCAGCTCTGGCAATGGCCATTAAATCGGTTTGGATATCTAATGTCGCATTTTTAAAAACGGTTTTCAACGCCTTTTTTACAATGGCTACATTGTCTGGATTACTAAGCCCTGTTCCATAAAAATAAACAGCTGCAACCTTGCTTAAATCTGTCTTTTTTTGGAATGTTTTTTCTAATAATTGTACAATGTCTGTAAGACTTAAAAAGTAGGGGCTGATGCCAGTTGTTTTAATGGTTTGACGCTTCCCGTTTTGAACCAATGTCCACTGGCATTTTGTGGCACCGCTATCTGCTATTAAGTAAGTCTTTTTCATGTTGGTTGAACTAGGGTATGAAATTAGCCATTTCATTTTGAATTGATGTAAATTTGCCAAGAATTCATACAACATGCAACAAAATCAACCTCGTTCTACCCAAACAAGTTGGGTCACTCCAATTGCCTATGCAGTCGTTCTTTTATTGGGTATTGGTATAGGCATTTTTTTAAAAGGAAGTTTCTCGATTGGTTTTCCTTCACTTGATTCAAATTCAGCGATGGACGAAATCATTGAATTGGTTAAATCAAAATATGTGGATGAAGTGAACTTGGATAGCACTCAAACCAAATTAGCCGATTTTTATTTGGGTCAATTAGATCCCCATTCTGTCTATATCCCACCAGCAGACCTAGTAGAAGCCAACGAACAGTTTCAACCCAATTTTAAAGGGATAGGCATAGAGTTTCAACAATTCAGAGACAGTGTTTTTGTGGCTTATGTGCTACCCGGTGGGCCTGCCGAAAAAGTTGGATTAAAAACAGGCGATATTTTATTGACTGTGGATGATTCTGTAAAATTATCTGGTAACAAATTAGATGGGGAAGCCGTTAAGCGAAAAATAAAAGGGCCAGCAGAGGAAAATTTAAAATTAACCGTGCTACGAAATCAACAAAAAATGACTTTTAATTTAGTGAGAGCATCTGTACCTGTTTCTCCAATAGATGCTGCCTATATGTTGAGCGATACCATCGGATATATTAAAATTGACAAATTTGCAGATAGAACCTATGAGGCTTTTATGCAAGCTTTGGAGCCTTTATTAAAAAAGGGAATGACATCCCTAGTCATTGATTTAAGAGGCAATGGCGGAGGATTATTATCAGAAGCGGTAGGAATTGCGGATGAGTTATTGGCTGGTAATAAATTAATTGTTTACACTGAAGGCTTGCATGCGCCAAGGGTGAATTATTATAGCAAAAGAGAAGGTTTATTTGAAACAGGTGGGTTGACTATTTTAATGGATGAAACTTCTGCATCTGCAAGTGAAGTGTTAGCAGGGGCTTTGCAAGATTGGGATAGAGCAAAAGTAGTTGGAAGAAGGTCTTATGGTAAAGGACTAGTACAACAACAATTTAGGTTATCCAATGGAGGTGCTTTAAGGTTGACCACTGCAAAATACTTTACACCATTGGGTCGTAATATTCAACGACCATATCAAAATGGCAAGATGGCTTACGAGCATGATTTCCTTGAAAGAATTACCCAATCTAGTAATGGAATTTTAGACACAGCATCTATTGGAAAAGCATACAAGACGCCAAAAGGCAATACCGTTTATGGTGGTGGAGGCATTATTCCGAATCAATGGTTGCCAACCAATGCGCTGTATGCAGATTCAAATTATGCCAATTTATATTTAGAAGGTACCATGAATGAATTTGTATTACAATATTACCTAACAGCACAAAAGAGTTTGAATCAATATTCATCTGTACAAGCATTTGTTGCTGGTTATGCCAAGCAAGATCTTACCAAAATATTGGATCAATATTTAAGATCAAACAAACAAAAAGGATTGCCAGTATCTATGCTACAGAATCCACTTTTACAACAACAACTAGTAGCTTATTTAGCACGTTGTAAATGGTATAAGCAGGGGTATTATGAAGCCATTAATTTGATGGATAACAATTTCCAGACTGCATTGAAAAATTAAGTAGGATACTAAGTTGCTTAAGGTAAAAATGGAAGAAATTTCTCTGTCTGAATTGCTTTTAACATTGGAGGTACTTGATTCAAGGTATGACCTTTTAGCACCATTTCGTATTTATTTAAATAATTAGAGGTCATCTGTACACTTGTGAAATTTTCCATCACATATGCATGACAAATTTTTGGGTCAAATTGATCCGCATTTTGAACGGCATCCACTAGTGTACTCATTGAATTACTTGTAACACCTACACTTGGTTGAATGATTTCTTTTAAGGAACCATAGGGTGTGCCAAATACGGGACATCCAAAATAAAGACTCTCCACAATCGACAATCCAAATGGCTCATTCCAAAGCACTGGAAAAATCAAACCTTTAGAACCCTTAAGCAAATTATTTTTTTCTACGCCACCTTTCATTCCTTCAAATTGTATGCGAGGGTCAAATGTGAGTCGAATGCCTTGGTTGAAATTGAATCTTTTCCCACCAATGACTCTAAATTTAATTTTTGCTTGCTGCGCAATCTTGATAGCGCCTCTTAAATTTTTCACACGCCATGCGCCATCACCTAAAAAATGAAAGTAGTTTCTTTTTTGATCCAACCCTGGGTCCCCATAATCGGCTGGGTCAATGCCATTGTGCACGAAAGATGCACTACCGTACCTGCTTGCATGATTTTTTGACACAAACACCGTATTGATATCCATTGGATTTTGGTCATTGGTATTGCCATGTAAAGTAAAAATATAAGGAATCTTAGGGGTCTCATTCACCCTGCAGTTTAAATGCACTACATCCACCCCGGACGGTATTTGTTGATTAAAAGGTATTGTATGATTCAATTCCTGAATGCTAGTCGCAAAATCGCAGTAGGAACCTGGACCAACCAAATAAGAGACTTGATGCCCCCTTTTAACCAATTCCTTGCCTAACCACCAAATCACCCTTTCGGTGCCCCCGTATTGCTTCACTGGAATACTGGTATTGTTAACGATTAGGATATGCATACTCAATATTACGATAAAAATTGAAGGGAAAAGGGACTGAATATACGCTAATCATTTTTTTTATCATTGCTTTTGAAAAAGTCTTAACTTCAAAACCTTAATAAAAATTTGATTGCATGAAAAGACTTTTAACCATCTCGGCCCTTTTTTGTACTTTATTGGTACAAGCACAAATTAAAGCGACATCCGCTCAGGAAAGATTAAAAACAATTGACCAAAGAAAGCAATTGTTGAGTCGATCTACTTTAAACGAAACTGGTTTTAGAAATATTGGCCCCTCTGTTATGAGCGGTCGTGTGGTGGACATTGAGGTGAATCCTCAAGACCCAACTGAATTTTATGTTGCCTATGCTTCTGGTGGATTATGGCAAACCAAAAACAATGGACAAAGTTTTACATCCATTTTTGATTCAGTGGATGTATTAACCATTGGTGATATTGCTGTGAACTGGCAGAACAGACATATTTGGGTAGGTACGGGTGAAGTAAATAGTAGTCGTTCAACTTATGCAGGTTTAGGCGTGTATCGTTCAGCAAATAATGGTAAGTCTTGGGAATACCTTGGATTACCAGAGAGTCACCATATTGGAAAGATTCAATTGTCAGCAAAAGATCCAAACACGGCATGGGTGGCTGTACTAGGTCATCTGTATTCTGAGAGTAAAGAAAGAGGTATTTATAAAACAACGGATGCAGGAAAAACTTGGAACCTAACATTGGCATCGGATGCAAATACAGGTGCAATCGACTTGGATATCGATCCAAGCAATGAACAAGTTTTATATGCTGCTATGTGGTATAGAACAAGAACAGCTTCAAATTTTGAGGAATCAGGAAAGACTTCTGGCATTTTCAAAAGCACAGATGGTGGTGACCATTGGACTTTAGTGTCTACACCAACTAGTGGTTTCCCATCAGGAGATGGCGTTGGTAGAATTGGATTGGCTGTGTATCCAAAGAATCCATCTATTGTGTATGCAATTGTAGATAATAATTTTCATCAACCTGATACTGCAATGCAGAAAGCAGCGGACACTTCAAGGTATGTGTTAAGAGATTTTAAAACATTGACAGTAGATCAGTTTCTTGCTTTAGATGACCGAAAATTAAATGCTTTTTTAAAGTCACCACGCAATGGCATCCCAACTAAATATAGTGCAGAAAGTATTAAGAAAGAGGTGAAGTCTGGTAAATTAGCACCAGATTGTATTTGGGATTATTTATATGACGCGAACACCGCTTTATTTGAAACACCAATTTATGGTGCGCAAGTATATCGTTCAGACAATGCGGGATTAAGTTGGGTCAAAACACATGCAAAGCCTTTAGATTTATATAGCACTTATGGCTATTATTTTGGTAAAGTATTTGTGAGCCCAAGTAATCCTGATAAAATCGCCATCACTGGTGTAAGTGTTTTATTAAGTACAGATGGTGGAAAAACTTTCAATGCTATTGGAAAAGAAAATGTGCATTCAGATCACCACTTTGTTTGGATGAATGGAGCGCGCGATAGTCACATGATCATTGGTAACGACGGCGGATGTAATATTACTTATGATAATGGAGCACATTGGTTCAAAGCCAATACCCCAGCAGTTGGACAGTTTTACAATATCGCAATTGATATGGCGAAGCCTTACAATGTTTATGGTGGATTACAAGACAATGGTAGTTGGTTTGGTCCTAGTACAACAAAGGAAAACAACGATTGGTATGACAATGGCCACAATCCGTATATCAATTTAGGTGGGGGAGATGGCATGCAAGTGCAAGTAGATTGGAGGGATAATAAGACAGTGTATAGCGGATCTCAATTTGGTTTTTATACCAGACAAAATTTAGTGACTAAGGAACGCAAAACAGTTCGTCCAATGCGTGATTTAGGCGAGCCTGCAGTTAGATACAATTGGCAGTCGCCAATTTTAGTGAGTCGTCATAATCAAGATGTGTTTTATTTTGGTTCAAATAAATTCCATCGTTCAATGAGCAAGGGTGATAGCTTAGTAACATTAAGCAATGATCTAACAACTAATCCTGTTCAAGGAGATGTGCCATTTGGAACAACCACTACAATTAGTGAAAGTCCAATTCGTTTTGGATTGATCTATGTAGGTACCGATGATGGTAATGTCCAAGTGTCAAAAGATGGTGGTAATAGCTTTAGTTTGATTAGTCAAAAATTACCAAAGGGTTTATATGTAAGTAGAGTGATTGCGAGCAAGTACAATGTTGCAAGAGTCTATGTAACATTGAATGGATATCGTAATGATCATTTCAATGCATATGTATATCAAAGTGATGATTATGGAACTACATGGAAACAAATCATGAAAGACTTACCATCAGAACCAGTGAATGTAATCAAAGAAGATGCAGTTGCTGAACAAGTTTTGTATGTAGGAACTGATGGTGGTTTATATGTAAGTTTGGATGGAGGTAGTAGCTCAATGGCTTGGACAAAAGGCTTGCCAGCAAGTGTGCCTGTGCATGACTTAGAGATTCACCCAAGAGACAATGAGATTATTTTAGGTACACATGGTCGTAGTTTATATGTAGGTAAACTAGATGCATTAAGAAAGCAATTGAAATAAATTGTAGATGAAATATAAAAAGGGCTAACTAGTTTTAAAATTAGTTAGCCCTTTTTTCGTTGAAGACTTTTATTCTTTTTTTTGATCCGAATTTCCATCTCTTGTTCTTTTTAATTTTCTCTTTTTTAAGCTTTCAAATAAGCTTGTTCTTTTTGAACCAATAGATCAAATACCTTTTGTAAAATAGGGGAGTCGGTAGGAATGTTTGTCGCATCAATTTTACTAACAGGAATAATGCGTTTAGTAGAACTTGCTATGAATGCCCCTTTTGCAGTATTGATTTCCTCAAGGGCAATAGGTCTTTCTTCTATCGTGATGCCATTTGTAGACGCTTCTGCTAAAATATTTTTTCTAGTAATCCCTTTTAGGACTTGTTCCTTAGCAGTTACAATATGTCCTTGTTCAGAAATCAAGAAAAAATTGGATCTAGGACATTCTCTGATCATCCCCTCGTGGGTATATAAAATATCATGTCCACCATATGCTTTTAATTGAGGTTGCAAGTAAATGGCCATCAAATAATCAGTCGTTTTTACTTGAGGCAATTGACGTTGAAAAGGATGACTCATCAATGTAAAAGGATTGACCGCAAACTGATTGGAAGGAACGGGTAAGGGTTGTTGAATAATGGTTAACCTTGGTTGTTCTAAAGCGTAACCATCTGAACTGTCTCCGCCAGAAACGATCAATTTTAGTCCAGAATAGGGCATATCATTTTTTGCCACTAATTCCATCACGATTTTCAATATGGATTCCTTCGACTGAGGCACATCCATGTGCATGATGGCAGCAGAATTATACAAACGATCTAAGTGGTCTTCTACAAATAAAGGCTTGTTGTCCACCACCCTTAGGTAGTCAAAAATGCCATAACCTCTTTGAATCAATAAATCATTCAGTGACATGCCGGTTTGGCTAAAAGGACTTATTTGTCCATCGTAATAACAGCTGGTAATTTCCAAAATGGGTGATTTAGAGGATAAATTTACTACAATATTATTCAAATAGAGATGGAAAAAACGACTCAATTATGTAATTGTCTTATCTTTAGCCTTAAGAATAAAAAGTTATGAGTCAGGTCGAAAAAAATGTTTGGGGCCCTGGGTTTTGTGCCTTATTATATTTATTGGTTCATTTTATTCCTGATTTTGGAGGAGCGGACGTCATGGGATCTCAATGGCTGTATGTCAGTTTATTAGACTTTGCTATACTCGCCTTTATTCTTTTTAACAATCAACAGTACAAAGCTGCGATACAATCGGTCTTAAAATTAAAGTTCACGATTGTTTATAGCTTCTTGGTACTTTGGGCATTGCTATCTCTCATTTATTCCATCAATGCCATTGAGACCTTAGTTTGTTTGGCTAGGTTAGTGAGCACGTATTTAATTTTCGTCAACCTATCTATCCTATTTTATAAAAAAGAGCTTTCAACGCTTTTTAATGTGGTGTCCATTATTGTGGCCATTGTATTGCTATTTGATGCCATGTATGTGATCACAGGCTTCTCCAAGAATATGGTGGATATGAATTTGGATCAGAATATACTTAGCCTAACTGGAAAAAACGGGAATAAGAACGTGATGGCAGCAAGTTTATTGATCAAATTTCCATTTTTACTTTTTGTGATTTTACATAATAAGTTAGTTGGCAAGATTGCGGGCTTCATTATTTTGTTCCTAGGGATGATGGCGCTATTTATTTTAAATACAAGGTCAACTTATGTGGGTTTAGGGGTCTTGTTTTTAGTGTTTAGTACTGCCATTATTTTATTGAATAAGAATCAGGGTGCAAAGATAATTGGCACCCATTTGGCTTCTTTTATCCTTCCTTTAGTATTTGCATTTTTTGCAGCCAATGGGATGTTGGCTAAAGCAATTGATGTACAAGGTTTTCAAGGAGGGTATGGTACCATTACAAAAAGAGTAGGAGATATCAATGTTGCAAGTGAGCAAAATAGTAGGATTAAACTTTGGAAAGCAGCGATTGATTATGCTTCTAAACATCCTTTTACTGGTGCAGGTTATGGCAACTGGAAATTAGCATCTATCCCTTATGAAAAAGAGTATACCAACGATTTATTTGTACCCTATCATTGTCACAATGATTATATCGAAATGTTTGCAGACCTTGGAGTGATTGGTGGAATTAGTTTTGCCGCTTTATTTGTATTACTTGGCTTTACTACAATTCAATTTTGGCGACAGTCAAATGACAATCAACACAAAATGATGATGTCAATTGCATTGATGGCTATTGCTTGTTATTTTGTAGATGCCTTTTTTAATTTTCCAGCAGAAAGAACTTCTATGCAGACTATGTTTGCTTTGTCTGCTGCTTTATTGTTTTTGCCTATTTATTTTACGAATTCAAATACGAATCATCAAAAGAAAGATTTCAAATTTTCCTTGTTGTTGTTCGTTCCTTTATTGTTGATTATTGGAGCTATTTATGTGAACTATCAAACCTATACTTCTTTAAAAGTACAGAAGTTCGTAATGGGGGAGATCAATGAAGACCCTAAAATGGCCTTGGAAGAAGTGAAGGATGCATTCCCTGCAATACCTAATTTATCTACCTCTACACTACCTATTAAAGCTTTGGTGGCTAGGTATTATTTAAGAGATAAGATGAATGACGAAGCCATGCGTTTATTGAATGAAAGTGAAAATGTGAATCCATACTTGCATTACAATGACTTTATTAAAACAGCCATATTTTCGACACAAGGGAAAATGGATAGCACTTTTTATTATGCCAAAAAAGCTTTCTATAATTGGCCCCGAGCAACAAGTTATTATAAGAACATGATATTTGCAGCTGCTAAAATGAAAGATACTGCAGAAGCAACCAAGGCTTTTAAAACCTATATCAAATACAGAAATAGCGGAGAAGGATGGAACCAATACATTTTAGGTTTGATTGAGATCAATCAAACCCCAATTGCACAAACCAGGGCATTATTGGATACGGCGATTTCAAAATTTCCAACAGATAGTGCCCTATTTGTGAATACAAAATCGCTATTATACGGGACTGCAATTTCCAATGGTAGTTTACCCAATTATGCTTTGTTGGGTGCGCAAGCATTTCAGAAAGGCAAGTATACAGTAGCTGCAAATTATTATTTACAAGCGAGTGCTGCAGAGCCTTCTAATTATACAAATTTTGAAAATACCGGCATTTGTTATTATACAGCTAAGTCCTATGAAAAAGCGATTCAGTATTTTAATAGAGCCATAGACTTATCATCCGCTAATACAGGCAAATCAGAATTCTTTAAAGCCATGTCTTATATTGCCTTAGGTAATAAAGCAGCAGGATGTAGCGCTTTACAAGCAGCAAAAGCAAAAAAATATCCGGGTGTGGATGCTCAAATTGCACAGTATTGTAAATAGAAGCAGCATATAAAGTAGATTGTAAAGATGAATTAATATACTTATTGTGTCATTTCTACATCAATGCAATATCTTTGCCGGATGAATGCATCAAAAAAGCAACCACAGTTTTTTCTTATTCTCATTTTAGGATTACTAGCAGCCATTGGCCCATTGTCTATAGACATGTACTTACCTGCTTTTCCTAGCATAGCAAAAGGACTTAATACAACTGTTGCTTCGGTGATGCTTTCCTTATCTTCCTTCTTTATTGGGATTTCATTTGGACAATTAATTTACGGTCCCTTATTAGAACGATATGGTCGCAAAAATCCTTTGTATTTTGGATTGACTTTATATGCTATCTCCTCATTGGCTTGTGCGACTGCCATGTCAGTGGAGACACTCATTATATTTCGATTTTTTCAAGCACTAGGTGGATGTGTTGGGATGGTTGCTTCTAGAGCAATGGTGCGTGACTTATTTGATGTAAAGGATAATGCCAAGGTATTTTCTACTCTCATGCTGGTGATTGCGGTTTCACCTATTATTGCACCATCATTAGGTGGGTTAATCACTACTTATATTGGCTGGAGGTATATTTTTATTATGTTGATTATAGTGATTGCAATGATTGTTGCAGGCATTTATTTTTTATTACCTAATAGTAAGCAACCAGATCCATCTTATTCCTTAAAACCAAAAGCGATATTAACAGGATTTGCAGCAATCTTAAAACATCCACAATTTATTTTGTATGCCTTTTCTGGTGCAGTAGCTTCTGCAGGTTTGTATGCTTTTATTAGTGGGTCGCCTTATGTGTTTTTAGAAATCTTTAAAGCCACAGAACAACATTATGGATGGGGCTTTGCATTTGTAGCATCGGGTTTAATAGGGTCAAGTCAATTAAATAGCTTGTTTTTAAAAAAATATACTTCACAACAAATCATCAAAGTGGCTTTGTTGTCTCAAAGTGTGATTGCAATCCTTTTAATAAGCATTGCCCTACTTGGATTAAGTGAATTGTTTTCTACATTAATTTTAGTTTTCTTTTACTTAAGTTGTCAGGGGTTTATTTTCCCAAATGCATCGGCATTATCCATGGCTTCTTTTGGACATAACGCAGGGAATGCCTCAGCATTATTGGGTTTTATCCAAATGAGTTTAGGCGCATTCATGTCTGCTATGGTGAGTGTATTACATAATGGAACGACAGTGCCCATGACTGGAGTGATGGCTTTTTGTTCGATTGCAGCCACAAGTATTCTTTTAATTGCTAAAAAGAAAACTGTTCAGCCGGCGTCAATACAATTAGTTGAGGAGGAAGAAGTAGAGATGATCAATACTTTATAAAACTATTTTACACGAGTCCAAACATCTGTTCTACCAATCACGCTAATACCAATGTAGCCTCTTACATTTAAGGTATTTTTGTCCTTAAGCGTAATGGTGCATTTGTATTCTTTACCTGATTTTGGATCGTATATATGTCCATTTTCCCATTTACCTTCACCCTCGTTGTATGAAAATCCCCATAGGTTGATTAAGCCTAAAAGCGGTCTAGTATGTAGTGAAGCATTTGGATGCTTGATATCTGTTTTAGGCTTATTGGTAGCTGGGTCTATTGGTTCGTTTAACCAAACAATTTTACCCTGAAAACTGTTCGCATTTTTATAGATCTCTACTCTAGCATTACCAGTACCTGTAAGCCATGTCCCTAGTATCTGGTCTGCATTTTTTTGAGCAAATAGAGACTGGGTGGATATAATTAAAGTGAATAGGAATAGGTGCTTTTTCATTTGCTTTTTTTAATTGGCAATGAATTTAAAAATAATGTTTGAATTGATGTGGTTTTGTTGAAGTAAAAGGGGAAGTATGCGCCACTTCGTTCCGCCGAATTCCTCTTTTTCAATTTATAGAGTAGGGATTGTCGTTCTCGCTTCGCTTGAACGACTTCCCTAAGTGGTGTCCTTACTCAAAGCTTTTCAACGAACCGCTTCGCGTTTCGTTGGCTTTTTTGTTTCTTGTCCGTTTACGAAAGCACTCGCTGCGCTCGTTCAAATTAAATCCTTGTCTGCTTATAATAGCAAGCTATTAACACAGCCAATGCTTCAATTTTCCCACTTCGTGGCTTTCGACGCGGCCTCGCATAAAAAAAGCCTGTCACTTTCGTGACAAGCTTTGTGAACTGGCTGGGACTCGAACCCAGGGCCCATACATTAAAAGTGTATTGCTCTACCAACTGAGCTACCAATTCTAACCCGTTTTCCCTTTTGAGGAGTGCAAAAATAGGGATTAATTGAATTAAAACAAATAAAAAGCCAACTTTATTTTGCCTCTAAATTGCTCCTAAGTGGTTCATCTTCAAATAACAATTACTTTTGTACAAACGCATTTTTATGTCTGTATTTAACAATCAAGTAGTGGTCATAACGGGTGGGTCTGATGGCATCGGAAAGGCTTTGGTAGAGCAGTTTCTAGCCATGGGCGCAAAAGTGGCTACCTGTGGAAGAAGTCAAGAAAAATTACATCAATTGCAAGCGCAACATCCAGGTGCGCCTTTGTTTTTGAAAGGGGTTGATGTGCGTAACGAACAAGAATGTGAACAATTTATTGCAGATGTCATAAGCACTTGGGGACAGATCGATGTGTTGATCAACAATGCAGGCATCAGCATGAGGGCATTGATTACAGAAACTACCACCGAAACTTTGAGGCAAGTAATGGATATCAATTTTTGGGGCACTGTTTATACCACTAAAGCAGCTTTGCCGGCTATTTTAAAGCAAAAAGGGGTGATTGTGGGTGTGTCATCTATAGCAGGATATCGTGGGTTGCCAGGAAGAAGTGGTTATTCTGCCTCTAAATTTGCCTTAAATGGCTGGCTGGAAGGGATTAAAACCGAATTATTGCATACAGGCACACATGTCATGTGGGTTTGTCCTGGCTTTACAAGTTCGAATATCCGCAATGTGGCGTTGAATAAGGATGCAAGATCTCAAGGGGAGTCGCCGATGGACGAGGGCGCAATGATGTCTTCTGAGGAATGTGCGGGACATATCATCCATGCGATTGAAAAACGCAAACGCACTTTGGTACTCACTTTTACAGGCAAACGAGCTGTTTTTATGAATAAGTTTTTCCCCGGTTTGGCCGATAAATTGACTTTCAATTTCTTCTTTAAAAATGGGGTGCTCGTTAAATAAGTGTTTACTCTTTAAAGTATTGATACTCATTTAAAAATTAGGGCTCAGCCACAAAATAAAGGACTCATTTTTTCGTTAAAGATTAAATATGCCATTAATAACTTTAACATCGGATATTGGCCAAGAGGATTTTATCATTGGTGCTGTTAAAGGGCAAATATTGTCAACTATTCCAGGTTGTGTGATTGCGGATATCACACATTATTTATCGAGTAAGAATTACCAGCAAGGCGCTTATATTTTTAATAATGCGGCAAAGTATTATCCAGCAGGCACAGTGCATGTGGTGATGGTGAATGCTTTTCATTATCCTACAGATCATTTATTGTTTGCACAGTACAATGGGCATTATTTTATTACACCAGACAATGGTTTTTTAACCATGATGCTGGGTTTGAAGCCTAAGGAAATTGTCAGAATCGACTGTAAAGGTGCTGGTACATTTATACAAATGACAGAGCGCATGGTAGAATCTATAGCCTATTTCTTTGCTTCTGGAAGTTTGGACGAAGCAGGCGAAAGAACCGATACCATTCAGGAAATCTATCCAATGCAGCCAACTTTAGGGCCAGACTGGATGGAGGGTCAAATTTTATTTATAGACCAGTTTGAGAATGTGGTGGTGAATATTCGTAAAGAGGAGTTTGATTTTCATGCCAAGGGCAGGTCCTTCAAAATTGTATTTACCCGAAATGAAACCATTGAAGTTTTGAGCCAAAACTATGGATCCGTGCCTGTGGCCGATAAGATGGCCTGGTTTAACTCTGCTGGCTATTTAGAGATAGCAGTGAGGGGTGGGAACATGGCCGGTTTGTTTGGTTTGAGCAAATACGATGAAAACCAGTCTAGTAAGCAACGACCGAACGACAATAAGTGGTTTTTCCAGATGGTGCGTGTTTTCTTTGAATAGTTGATCATTTGTTTTTTCATTTGCCTTTTTCGGGGTATTTTTGCACCCTATAAACACTTAAAATAGAACTATATGGCATACGACGTAATCGTTATTGGTAGTGGTCCTGGTGGATATCCTGCTGCTATTCGTGCTTCTCAATTAGGCTTAAAGGTTGCAGTAATTGAAAAAGAAAGCTTGGGTGGCGTTTGTTTAAACTGGGGTTGTATCCCAACCAAAGCATTGATCAAGAGTGCGCAAGTATATGATTATGTGAAGCATAGTGCAGATTACGGTATCACAACAACAGGCGTGAACCATGATTTTGGTGCAGTTGTAAAGCGAAGCCGTGGTGTAGCTGATAAGATGAGTAAAGGTGTTCAGTTCTTGATGAAGAAGAACAAGATTGATGTGATTATGGGTTACGGAAAAGTACATTCAAAAGGCAAAGTAGAAGTAAAAGCTGCGGATGGAACGACACAAGTAATCGATACAAAATATATTGTACTTGCAACAGGAGGTCGTTCAAGAGAATTACCCAACTTAAAGCAAGATGGTAAAAAAGTAATGGGTTACAGAGAAGCCATGGTGATGGAGCAACAACCAAAGAGCATGATCATTGTTGGTAGTGGTGCGATAGGGGTTGAGTTTGCTTATGTATACAATAGCATGGGAACTAAAGTCACTATTGTTGAATTTGCAGCAAGAATTGTTCCAGTAGAAGACGAAGATATTTCTAAGGAATTAGAGAAGCAATACAAGAAACAAGGCATCGAGATCATGACCAACGCATCGGTTGAGTCAGTGGATACAACTGGTGCTGGCGTGAAAGCATTGGTTAAAAAAGCGGATGGGACTACAATGACTTTAGAAGCAGATGTACTTTTAAGTGCTGCTGGTGTCGTAGCAAATCTTGAAAATATTGGTTTAGAACAAAACGGTATCAAGGTAGACAAAGGAAGAATAGTGGTAGATAAGTTTGGTCAAACGGCTGTTCCAGGAATTTATGCGATTGGGGATTGTTCTCCTGGCCAAGCATTAGCGCACGTGGCTGCGAAAGAAGGTATCAATGCTGCAGAACATATTGCATACATGGAAAAAAAGCATGCACATTTACCAGAAGGAATTGACTACAACAATGTTCCAGGATGTACTTACTGTATTCCTGAAATATCAAGTGTAGGTTATACGGAAAAAGCAGCGAAGGAAGCTGGATATGAAATCAAAGTTGGTAAGTTCCCATTTGTAGCGAGCGGTAAAGCTTCTGCAGCGGGTGCAACCGAAGGTTTTGTGAAAGTAATTTTTGATGCAAAATATGGTGAGTTCTTAGGATGTCATATGATTGGTATGAATGTAACAGAAATGATTGCTGAAGCTGTGGTTGCTCGTAAATTAGAAACCACTGCACATGAAATTTTAAATGCAATTCATCCACACCCAACAATGAGTGAAGGCTTGAAGGAAGCAACTGCTGCAGCTTATGGCGAAGCAATTGATATCTAACTAGCATGGAATAAAATACAGAATGGCTCGTGCTTCAAATGATTTTGAATGCGGGCCATTTTTAATAAGATGCAATTAAAAGGAAGTAAGGAACAATACATAATGAAGTACGAAAAAGAAATTAATAGAAGAAAAAGCTTTGCGATCATCTCTCACCCAGATGCTGGTAAGACGACCTTGACAGAGAAATTATTGTTATTCGGTGGTGCCATTCAAACTGCAGGTGCCGTAAAAAGCAATAAAATTAAGAAGCATGCGACTTCGGATTTTATGGAGATTGAGCGTCAAAGAGGTATCTCTGTCGCCACTTCGGTGATGTCTTTTGAATACAAGGGCAATTTGATTAATTTATTAGACACCCCAGGTCACAAGGACTTCGCAGAAGATACTTACAGAACATTAACGGCTGTGGATAGTGTGATATTGGTGATAGATTCTGTGAATGGGGTGGAGCCTCAAACAAGAAGGTTGATGGAAGTGTGTAGTATGCGTGCCACACCTGTGATTGTATTCATTAACAAAATGGATCGTGATGGTAAAAACAGATTTGATTTATTAGAAGAGATTGAAGCAGAATTAAAAATTTCTTTACATCCAATGACTTGGCCCATTAATAGTGGTAAAGAATTTAAGGGCGTGTATAATTTACATGATAAAAGTTTACGTTTGTTTACAGCAAGCACAAAAGCAGATGACGAAGATGTGGTAGCGATTGGTGATTTGTCTAGCCCAGTCTTACAACAAAAAGTGGGTGACCGAGATGCAGATTTATTAAGAGAGGATGTTGAGTTAATTGATGGCGTATATGGTGCTTTGAATCCTGCAGATTATTTGTCTGGTGCTATTGCTCCGGTATTTTTTGGTTCTGCGGTGAATAATTTTGGGGTCCAAGAAATGTTGGACACTTTTATTCAGATTGCGCCAACGCCAAGAGACAGAGAGACAAGCGTTCGAAAAGTACAAGCTGGTGAAGATAAGTTCAGTGGATTTATTTTTAAGATCCATGCTAATTTAGATCCAAAGCACCGAGACAGAATTGCTTTTATGCGTGTTTGTAGCGGCAGGTTCGAACGGAATAAATATTATACGCATGTTCGTTTAGACAAGGATGTCCGTTTTACCAACCCCTATACTTTCTTAGCCCGCACTAAGGATATCGTGGAAGATGCTTATCCTGGGGACGTAGTCGGTCTTTTTGATACAGGCAATTTTAAGATTGGAGATACGTTAACCGAAGGGGAAAAATTTTACTTTACTGGTATACCAACATTCTCTCCAGAGATTTTTAAAGAATTGGTAAATAAGGATCCAATGAAGACCAAGCAATTGGAGAAAGGAATTCAACAGTTAACAGACGAAGGGGTGGCACAGTTGTTCACGCAGTTTGGGGGTAATAAAAAAATCATTGGTTGTGTGGGTGATTTACAGTTTGAAGTGATTCAATATCGTTTATTGCAAGAGTATGGAGCAGCTTGTGAATTTAGAACGCTTCCTTTTTATAAAGCTTGTTGGTTAACATCAACTGATAAAAATAAATTGAACGACTTCTTGCGTTATAAGCAGCAAAATGCGGCCGAAGACAAAGATGGTTCACCTGTATATTTAGCACAAAGTGAATGGTTCTTAAATACGGAGATCACTAACAATCCAGATATTACATTCCACTTCACCAACGAAGTCAATAAATAAAAAAATTACGAATCGGATTCGTTAAACCAATTTTATGAAGTCAAAAACTTTAAAGCAAAACAAGGTCAATATCATCACACTAGGTTGTAGTAAAAACTTAGTGGACAGTGAAATGCTGAGTGGTCAATTGGTGGCCAATGACATTGACGTAGTGCATGAAAATAAAAAGTTAGACCACAATATTGTAGTCGTAAATACTTGTGGCTTTATTGACAAAGCCAAAGAAGAAAGTGTGAACACGATCTTAGACCAAGTGGCATTGAAAAATAAAGGCAAATTAGATAAGGTTTATGTGACAGGTTGTTTAAGTGAAAGATACCGAGGCGACTTAGCTGCAGAAATACCTGAAGTAGATGCTTGGTTTGGCACCATGGAATTGCCTTTGATGTTGAATCAATTGAATGCCGACTATAAAGCAGAACTATTAGGAGAGCGCTTATTAAGTACACCCCAACATTATGCCTATTTAAAAATTAGCGAAGGTTGTAACCGTACTTGTTCTTTTTGTGCCATTCCTTTAATGCGCGGTCAACACGTGAGTAAAACCATTGAGCAGTTAGTGGACGAGGCTAAAGGATTGGTTAAGAAAGGAGTGAAAGAGTTAATGTTGATTGCGCAGGAATTAACGTATTACGGATTGGATATTTACAAAGAGCGTGCCTTGCCTAAATTATTGCATGCCTTAGCCGATGTGGAAGGCGTGGAGTGGATCCGTTTACACTATGCTTATCCATCTAAATTCCCTTTGGACATATTAGATGCCATGCGTGAACGAGATAATATTTGTAACTATATTGATATTCCATTGCAGCATGCGAGCAATAATATGCTAAAAGCCATGCGTCGTAATATTACGAGAGAGGAGATGACCGATTTGATTTATGAAATCAGAAAGCGTGTGCCAGGCATCGCCATTCGTACCACTTTGATTGCAGGCTTCCCTGGAGAAACTTTGGATGACATCGAAGAATTAAAAGCATTTTTACAATTGCATAAATTTGATCGTGTAGGCATCTTCACTTATAGCCACGAAGAAAATACAAGTGCACATGATTTAGTAGATGATGTACCTGCCGAGGAAAAACAACGTCGTGCCGAAGAGATCATGGAAGTACAACAGGAAATTAGCCTAGAGATCAATCAATCTAAGGAAGGTCAAATCTTAAAAGTATTGGTGGATAAAAAAGAAGCTGGTCGTTACTTAGGCCGCACTGAATTTGATAGTGTGGAAGTAGACAACGAGGTAGTGATCAATACCAATAAAAGATTGAAGCCAGGTGATTTTGTAATGGTTAAGATTACGAAAGCGTACGACTATGATTTAGAGGGCGATTTAGTTGACTAGTATAAGCAGCCACTGTTGCTGTGCTAACGAAAAAATACCCCATTAAGATATAGCTACTTGCGCTAAAATAGTTTTCTAGTCCAAACCATCCTCCATAATAAAGGATGCCACCAACACAAATCATGTTCTTTACAACCTCATAGATCAATGCTCTTGGATTTCGGTCCATGAATTCTGTTAAAGCATATACTTGCGCAAATATGAATAAGCCATAGTACATCATATTGGTTAGGCCTATACTAGCTACATTGCCAAATAAATAACTTACAATTAGAAGCAGGCAAAATAATTGAATCCATAAATAAATGATCATCCCCTTAGGTGCAGGGGTATCGTATTTTTCAAATTGATATACGTCTTCGATTTTATACACTGGATATTGCTCAACCACATCTGCTGGTCTCCATCCTAATGGCATCAACCAAACACGTAATTTATCTTTCCAGCTTTTTGTATGCCAAGCATCTTGCATTAATAACCATAGATGCATGAAATTTATTTTGATTGGGTTCCAAGTGCGCACTGGTCTTGTTACGCCATATACAGCAGGGATGGCAGGGCTTTCTTCTTGGAATGTGCCAAATAGACGATCCCAGAAAATAAATATTTGACCATAGTTCTTATCCAAGTATTCTGGATTAATGGCATGGTGCACGCGGTGATGTGCCGGTGTAACAATGACATATTCTAGCCAGCCCATTTTATGGATATGCTGTGTGTGGTACCAGAACTGTGCAAATAAATGTAAAGGCGCCACTACTGCAATCACTTGTTGTGGCACACCAAATAAAGCAGCAGGGATTAAAAGAAAGGCATAGATCCTAAAGTACACTGAGATACTTTGTCTCAATGCACAGGCTAAATTAAATTCTTCACTACTATGATGTACAATGTGATTGTTCCAAAAAAAGTTCACAGTATGTGCTAAGCGGTGCACCCAATAACCTGCAAAATCTAAAGCCAAAAATGCAATCACATATAATATCCAACTCGATTTAACCTGATAAATGGTAAGGTGCTCTACCATCCAACTATAACTAATAATAGCAATGCTTAGTCCTAAAACATCTTTGGTAGAATTGGTCACCCCCGAACTTAAACTAGAAATCATGTCCATTGTTCTAACGGTATCGTTGCCCTTGCGCCAGCCATACCATTTTTCAAGTAGGACTAGTAACAAAAATAGAGGCATGGCAATAATTAGAATCTTACCGTAGGTTTCCATAGGGGTTAGTTTTAATCGAGCAATCTTTCGCCCTATAAATGTATTATTTTTCTTTCAATATTGAATAAAATGCCTTTATCAATGCATTTTTCCCGAAATTTGCCCACGATGTCTCAAAGCTTTAAACATATCCCATTTAGTTCAACTCAGATGTTCTCTAAGTTAATCAATGATTATTTGGAAGGCAAGGGCACAGCGCTAGATTTTGTGCAATACGCACCCAACCTTGAAGGTTATAGATTGGCGATCGAAGGCCGAAAAAAACATCCAATCAATCGAGGCTTATTGTTTGAGGTATTGACAAAACAATACGCCAATCTTCCACAAGAAAATGCAGTCAATAACCACATTGCATTATTAAATAAGGACAATACATTTGTAATCACCACCGCGCATCAACCTAATTTATTTACAGGGCCTTTATATTTTTTTTACAAAATCATTCATGCTATTCAATTAGCTGCTAGTTTAAAGGCAGCATTTCCTGAATGTAATTTTGTTCCAGTGTATTATATGGGTTCAGAAGACGCCGACTTAGATGAAGTAGGTTCCTTTAATTTAGATTTAAAAAATTACCAATGGGCAACCAAGCAAACTGGCGCCATTGGAAGAATGCAGGTAGATGATGCTTTACTACTATTGTTAAAACAATTAGAAAGCTACTGGACTATTTTTCCTCAAGGTCAAAAAGCATTGGAGATATTAAAAGAAGCGTATCAGAAAGGCAAAACAATTAGTGAAGCTACTTTGTCTTTTGTGCATGCATTTTTTGGATCCAAAGGATTGCTGGTATTACAACCCGATGATGCTTTGCTTAAAGCAGCATTTATTCCAGTAATGGAAAAGGAATTACTAACAGCATTTTCTCATGAAGCAATACAGCCAACGATTGCTGCGCTCTCAAAAGACTATCATGTGCAATCCGAAGGTAGAGCGATTAATTTATTTTATTTAAAAGACAATATAAGAGCAAGGATTGAAAAGCAAGATGAACAATTTTTAGTAGTCGATACCTATATTCAATTTACGCAAGCAGAAATCATTGCAGAATTGCACGAACATCCTGAAAGGTTTAGCCCGAATGTAATTTTAAGAGGGGTGTATCAGGAAACTATTTTACCTGGTGTTGTTTTTGTTGGCGGAGGGGGAGAGCTAGCTTACTGGATGGAATTGAAAAATGTATTTCAACAAGTTGGCGTGCATTATCCATTATTACAACTCAGAAATTCTTTTTTATTGATTCGTCAAAAACAAACAGAACAATGGGCGGCCATGCAGTTTGAGGAACAAGACTTGTTTAAACCTATGCTTGAATTAGAAATTGCTTATGTAAAAAAACATACCAATACTACATTGGATTTACAGGATCAAATAAATACCTTAACTACTTTATATACAACTATCAAAAATGAAGTAGCAAAACTGGACCCTACATTAGGCAAGCATACCGAAAATTTGGCACATCAGGCTAAAGCGAAATTATTGGCACTAGAAAAGAAAATGCTTCGTGCCGAAAGACGCAAGCAATCAGTGGCCATTCAAAGAATACATCGTATTAAAAAAGAGTTATTCCCTCAAGATAATTTACAAGAAAGAGTGGAGCATTTTTCTAAATGGGTAGGTCAATATGATGTAACCTGGATAGCGTCCATCATGGAACATTCTAAAGGGCTGGAGTCTACATTCAGCATCATCCAATTTGACTAGTAAATATCTATTTAAATTTTTCGATCTAAAAGTATAAGTCAATAATAAGCAGATTACTAAGCGTCAAATTGATTATCCCAATTTGTTTTTAGTTTACTTACTTTCTCCAAGACCTCAGTCTCCATTTGTAATTTGTAATCTGCCATTGCTAGTGCAATTGCTTCATTATGTGTACCGATAATTTGAGCGGCTAATAAACCTGCATTCTTTGCTGCATTCAAAGCAACTGTTGCAACAGGCACACCATTGGGCATTTGTAATATCGATAAAATAGAATCCCATCCATCAATGGAATTAGATGATTTGATTGGAACACCAATTACTGGAAGGGTAGTGATGGATGCAATCATCCCAGGTAAATGGGCTGCACCGCCCGCACCTGCAATAATTACTTTAAGTCCTCTTGATTTTGCTTGTTTAGCATATTCAACCATTCTTTCTGGCGTTCTATGTGCCGAAACCACCGTTAATTCAAAAGGAATATTGAATGTTTTTAGAATATCCGCAGCAGCTTGCATGATGTTTAAATCACTGTCACTTCCCATGATAATCCCTACAATTGGTTGGTTGGCCATAAAATGTATTTGATGCAAGATACAAATTCATGTTTAATTGGGAGTCAAATAACCAATTATAGCTGAAATTATACCTGTATCTTTTTAATTTAAATTACCCTAAAGCGCGTTTATACAGTTGGATAGTGTTCTCCAATCCTAGGTATAAAGCATCACAGATGAGTGCGTGTCCTATTGATACTTCGTTTATATAAGGGATTTCTTTAACAAGGTAAGCCAAGTTAAAACGGTCCAGATCGTGTCCTGCATTGATCCCTAATCCCAAATCTTTTGCAGTACCTGCTGCATTAATATATGGAGCAATGCCATGTTCTTTATTCCCTTCGGCAAATTGCTTCGCATACATTTCGGTATATAATTCTATACGGTCCGTCCCAGTTGTGGCAGCGGCTTCTACCATTTTTTCATTCGGGTCTACAAAAATAGAGACACGAATGCCGGCTTTTTTAAACACCCCAATAATGTCTTTTAAATATGCTTGTTCTGTAATGGTATCCCAACCATGGTCGCTGGTTAATTGGCCCAATGTATCCGGAACCAAAGTCACTTGATGTGGCTTGTTGGCTAAAACTAGGTCTATAAATTTTTGTTCTTTTGGATTGCCCTCAATGTTGAACTCTGTTTGTATATTCTCCTTTAAATCATAAACATCTTGGTAACGAATATGTCGTTCGTCTGGTCTTGGATGCACAGTAATACCTTCTGCGCCAAATCGTTCACAATCCAAAGCCACTTTTAATAGGTCGGGATTATTGCCTCCACGACTATTTCTTAGCGTAGCAATCTTATTTATGTTTACACTTAAACGAGTCATGAGCAAATTTAAGTTAATTTTGCATCTTAATAATCACCTAATGGCTTATTCTAATTTAGAGGCTTGTTTATTGGATTTAGAGCGCAATGGGCAGTTGCTCCGCATTAAAGAAGCCGTAGATCCTCATCTGGAAATGGCGGCAATCCATTTGCGCATTCATGAACAAAAAGGGCCAGCCATCTTATTTGAAAAAGTAAAAGGTTCTAAGTTCAGGGCAGCATCCAATATTTTTGGCACATTAGAAAGAAGTGAATTTATTTTTAGAGATACATTGCCACAGGTGAAAAAATTAATTGAAATAAAAATTGATCCTGTCGCTGCATTAAAAAATCCTTTGGCTGCATTAAGTGCATTGCCTGCAGCCATCAATGCATTGCCGAAAAAAAATCCAATCAGTCAGCCAGTCACTTACGAGGAAATAAAAATTAGTGATTTGCCTTTGATCAAACATTGGTCTATGGATGGCGGTGCTTATGTCACTTTACCACAAGTGTATACAGAAGATGCAGATAAGCCAGGCATAGCCAATAGTAATTTAGGGATGTACCGAATTCAATTAACTGGAAATGAGTATGAGTTAGATAAAGAAATTGGATTGCATTATCAATTACATAGAGGGATTGGGGTGCATCAAACTAAGGCCAACAAAAAAGGCATGCCTTTGAAAGTTAGTTGTTTTGTAGGTGGACCACCAGCACATAGTGTTGCAGCTGTGATGCCCTTGCCAGAAGGATTAAGTGAAATGAATTTTGCAGGGGTACTTGCAGGAAAAAGATTTGGGTATACGTATAAAGATGGATTTTGTTTGAGTACAGATGCTGACTTTGTAATCACTGGAGAAGTATTCCCAGGAGAGAATAAACCCGAAGGACCTTTTGGAGATCATTTAGGTTATTATAGTCTAGAACATAGTTTCCCTTTAATGCGTGTGCATAAAATATATGCCCGTAAGAATGCCATTTGGCCTTTCACTGTGGTGGGAAGACCGCCACAAGAGGATACTAGTTTTGGACAACTGATTCATGCCATGACGGGTGCTGCCGTATCCAATGAAATTCCTGGATTAAAAGAAGTCCATGCAGTAGATGCAGCTGGCGTGCACCCTTTATTATTAGCCATAGGTAGTGAAAGATATACACCGTATTTAACAACGAAACAACCGGCAGAGATTTTAACCATTGCCAATCATATTTTAGGTACAGGTCAATTGAGTTTAGCCAAATTTGTTTTCATTACTGCAGACGACACCAATCAATTGTCAACACATCATGTGCAGGCATATTTTGAATATATTTTGTCAAGACTAGATCTTGGTAATGATATTCATTTTTACACTAAAACCACCATGGATACTTTAGATTATTCAGGGGAAGGTTTAAATGCAGGATCAAAAGTGGTGATTGCCGCTTATGGGGATGTAAAAAGAAATTTAGCAACAACTGTTCCAACTAGATTATTGGATTTAAACATGGATGCAAGCTTGGTGATGCCAGGGGTGATTGCTGTCAACGCATCCACCTATACAACAGCAGCTTTACAAAATGCATTAATAGGGCAGGGTGAAGCGCTATTAGAGCAAGAAGGCGTTGTCATGATAATTAGAACAGAAGATCCAAGATGGATGACGAGTGATTTAAATAATTTCTTGTGGGCTGCATTTACTAGAACCAATCCTTCTCATGATATTGAAGCAATCGATGCTTTTACTGTGAATAAACATTGGGGTGCAAAAGGTCCATTGGTATTTGATGCAACCATTAAACCACATCACGCGCCACCTGTGTTGAAAGATGCAGCAGTGGAAAAAAAGGTAGATGCCATTTTAGAAAAGTACGGGTATTAAATCCAATCGAATTCAATGAAGTATTGAGCTTAATAAATTAAATTATTGAGCTGGCACTTCAATCCAAGTATGGTCTGCTAATAATTTTACTGTAGCAATGAACTGTGCAAATGGGCCAGCGCCACCGCCCCATTCATGAGGCGCGACCATCGACAACACATGAGATCCATCTTGCTTTTCGTACACATGGTATATTTGACCTATTTGCGGTTTAAATGTAATTTTTGCTTCGTAAATCATCATACTCAATTCTTTTCTTTTACGAATCTCCTGAGCTTGTCTTGCAAGTAATTCAATTTGCTCTTTAATTTGATTGAGCTGCATATTGGTTTGATCCTCCATAGCAGAGAGTGCCTTATGCTTGATAACGCCTTCTTTTGTTGGACGAATAGCCACGCTGCCTGCAGAAGAGGCATATGGTAAAACACTTAATTGCTTATGGTAGACTTCAATATTTTTGAAAGCCGTTTGATCTTCCTTGAATCCTTCATGTGTAACTTTTAAAAATCCATTTGCCAAAATTTCATGTACGACTTTAAGGCTAACAGTATCCTCCTTATAAAATTGTACTGTCAAGCAAGATGCATTGTTAATCTCCGCACTAATGGTATTGGCTAATTCTATATTGTCAAAATCCATAGGTTGACCATTGGGATTGACTTGGTATTGAGCATAAAATGCATCGTTTTCTAAGTTGACCCAATTGTGGCTAAAACTCAATAAATGGCCATTCGGAATTGTCTCGATTTTATAATTACCAGATTTTGGAACTGTTTGATATTCGAAATCACATTTCTCGGGGAATAACTGCCAGCTGGCTAAAAAATTATATGCTTGAACCATAAATGAAATAACAATTTTAGGTTTAAATGGTTGAGTTAAAAGGCCTAAAAATTAGTTTATTTCAACATAATTTGGTTTATCAACGATATTTGAATTGTACTTGTACCTTAAATTGGTAATAAGGCTAAAATTCCATGGACTTAATTGCTGATTCGTTCTAGGGAAATAGAATCCCTTTAGTTCAATAGTGCCAAAAACAAGGTTCTCGTTTCTTACTCTAATACCCGAACCAAGTGAAGTATAGATATCACCTTTAAATATGGGGTCGCCAACAGTTCTTATATAAGTTAGATTCCCAAAAACAAATGGGGCAGATTTAAAGCCCCAAATTGGGCGGTTATTATAAAACACTGTTTCCCAGTTGGCAGAAAGCCTTGTTCCACCTTTAATTTGCTCTTTATTCAATTGTGGTATACCATAAATACTATTGATTCTTAAAGCATCATTGTATTTATTTTTTAAAGTTTGTGTAAAACTTAAATTAATTATTTGACGATAGCCATAACCATTGTTGAGGTATTTCAGTTTACTAAACTGTTCTAAGCTTGCAAGGAATCTGAAGTCTTGTATTGATTGATTGATATAACTACTTGCAATATTGGCAATGATATGGTTGTAGTTCTCTTTTTTTGATAATTTATATTGTTCAAATTTGAAGCCAACATAAACTGCTTTGTCTTTTTCTATTTTATATTTACTTGTTGTCCATGTTAAAGAACGTCCAATGGGTAAATCTTCGTACCTGCCTAAGCCATATAAATACTTAGTTCGATACACGGATTGTCTAACAAGGGTAAATGTTATAAAATCTGCTTTTAGGTTTTGATAATTCCTATCTAATTGCAATACAAAGTCAATTGGTCTTTCTTTAAAATTATTTTCAAGATGTCTGTATTGAATAAATTGCCTGTACTCGTTTGTTTTGATTTGTTTTTTATTTTTTGTCAATTGGTAACCAATCCAAATATCCTTATGCTTTAAATTATAGTTCAACTGCTGGTCAAAAATAGTGTCCCATTTGCTAGGGAAAACATTTTTATTGGTTGTTTCCAGGTATTCCATTCCGCCAAGCCACTTACTATTAGGATGAAGGATAGGCCTTTGTACACTAATATAGGTTTTTTTTGCAGATAGCACATTGTTGGCTAGGTTATTCCCAAACTGATTCATGCCCACATTGATGGAGATAAAACTACCCATTAGATTCGTCAATCCAAAATCATACCCCCATCCAGATTTTGGACTTCTTTTGTTTTCGAAATTCTGAATCAATTGAATACTATTTCCAGTACCTAAAAAGTTGATATTATTAAGCTTTGCAGAGTATGCTTCTTGATTGTTTATTAATACTTCTCCGCCGTAGGAAAACAAATCTTTCGTCACCACTAGTAGGTCAACTTGGTTGGTATCATAAGGAGTAACAATCGCTGTTATTTTAGCGTCTTGTATGTAATTTAAATCTCTCAGCCATTTCTCATTGTAGGCAACAATTGAGGGGTCAAAGACATCCCATTCTTTAAAAAATAAATTATCTCGGATTGTCCTAGTATTAGAATTGGATTGCAACCTATTTCCGATTTTTGAAAACAGATCTTTCATCTTCGAATCCTTTGCATCAATACTGGTTAAAAAATCATGTTGATCTATAGTGATGCTATTAATTATTTTTCCTGTATAGGATTTGAGCGAACGGATTTGTTTCAGCAAATTAATACGAGCGCTATCTGTCATAGACTCCGGCTTGCCAGTAACTGCGTCTTCGATTTTTTGGATTATTTTATTTTGTGCAAACATATTTGGGGCAAAAATGAATGTCCCTAGTTGGCAGTATAAAAAAAGTAAGAAGCACCTTTTATTAAGCATTTTGGTTTATAAGACTTTAACAGCTCTTTGCTTTAAGGAACTGATTGGAATATTCAATAGCTTGCCAATTGGCTTGCCATTTCGGTAACTGATAATTCTCATCACAGTAACATCCTCTGGAATAGATACAGGCCCAGTAAAATGATTGCTGTAATTGTCAGGCATAGATTCGTCTATTGTATAGTAAAAATCCAATTTATCTACTTCTCCTTCCATACTTGCAAATAATTCTCCTTTTGTATTTAAGCTAGTTGTCACAATAGGGTCATAAATACTTTTTGCGTATTTAATTTGAAGCGTATCTAAAATAGCAAAATGCGCTTCCACTTTTTTTGCAAAAGTATTCCAGTCCTTACTAGATTTTGGAGACCAGGCTACTTCTGCAATGGCCATGAGTCTTGGCCAAGCCATGTATTCTAGGTTTCTAATATTCTGTAATTGCTCACTCCATAAATTACCTTGATTGCCCAAAATATATTTTTCTTCTACACCCTCTGGAACGGGTTCAAAACTATAGGTCTTCTTCATTCTTAATCCGGCATAAACGGCACCTTCTGCAGTGGCTTCACCTTGGTAATAGTCCAAGTAATTATGCGAACTTGGACTCATCACAACAGGATGTTTTTGTTTTGCTGCTTCTGCACCACCTTTAACACCTCTCCAACTCATTACTGCAGCTTCAAGTGCCAATCCACCTTCTAGTATTTCATCCCATCCCATTAATTTTTTCCCTTTGGATTGCATGATCTTTTCTACTCGACGAACAAAATAACTTTGCACTTCCTCTTGGCTTTTCAAATTTTCATTTTGCATTAATGCTTTTACATCTTCGCTTTTTGCCCAATTGTTTTTTGCAGTTTCATCACCACCCATATGCATATATTCAAAAGGGAATAGGGTAGCTAGTTCACCAAAAATGATGTCTAATTTTTCATATACCTCTTTTTTAGAAGGGTCCAAGTTGTTATCAATTTTTGCTGTGATATGGCCATTCATTCCAGACCAATCTATAAAATCATCTCCTGCATTCACTTGATAAGGATAACTTGGAGTCGTACTTAATTGAGGATAGGCTGCTAAGAAAGCCATGCTATGTCCAGGGATATCAATCTCTGGCATGATTTCGATGTTCTTTGTTTTCGCATAAGCCACTAGATCCTTTATATCTTCCTGCGTGTAAAATCCGCCATAGGTTTTTGGTTCTTCCAAAGCTGGCTTCGTAATATTATGCCATTTACCAGTTCGATTCACTCTCCATGCGCCTACTTCTGTTAATTTTGGCAAGGCTTTAATTTCAACCCTCCATCCATTGTCGTCTGTTAAATGAAAATGCAGTCTATTTAATTTATACATGGCCATTTCATCCAGCATCTTTTTTACTTCTGGAACTGTAAAAAAATGTCTGCTCACATCCAACATTAATCCTCTCCATTCGAATCTTGGGACATCACTGATTTGAACAAAAGGGATTGTCCAGTTTACTTGTTTGTCTATTTGATTGCCGTAAATGGTGGGAGGACATAATTGTAAAATACTTTGCCATGCATACAATGCGCCTGCATAAGTCTGAGCCTTCACTTGTATCCCTTTATCATTCACTGTTAATTGGTAGCCCTCTTTGCCTAATGTATTGTCTTGGACTTGTTCAAAACGGATGGTGGCATTTTTTAAATTGGATAGGGTTGCTTTTTTCCCTGTCGTTGTATTCAATCTTACAATCATTACTTTACCTATCTCTTCAAATGCAACAGGAACTTGAATTGAAATGGCATTTGGCAATTTGAATGCACCATTGCCAGTTTGTATGGAACTAGGTTCTGGAATAAGCTGTATTTGTTGTGCTTGGATGCTGCATGTTGTCAATGCGGCTATAAAGAAGAGGCTGATTTTTTTGAATGTCATAGTCATGAGTTTATTCGTTCCTTAAAGGTACTGAAAATAAAAAACCCATGCTGATAAAATCAACATGGGTCAATAGGGAGAAATTGTTATTTCTTTTGTCTTTAAAGACTAGTATCTGTAAGCGTCAGACTTAAATGGACCTGCTTTAGGTATACCTAAATAAGCTGCTTGCTCGTCTGTTAATTCGTCTAATTGTGCACCTACTTTAGCTAAGTGTAAACGCGCAACCTTCTCATCTAAATGCTTAGGCAATACATACACTTTATTTTCGTAGTTCTTATGGTTCATCCACAATTCAATTTGCGCTAATGTTTGGTTAGAGAATGAGTTACTCATCACAAAAGATGGGTGACCAGTCGCACAACCTAAATTCACCAAACGACCTTCTGCTAAAACAATCACATCTTTACCATCGATATTGTATAAATCAACTTGAGGTTTGATGGTATCTTTTGTATGACCATAATTTTGGTTCAACCAAGCCATATCAATTTCAATATCAAAGTGACCGATATTACATACAATCGCTTTATCTTTCATCACTCTAAAATGCTTTTCATTAATCAAGTCTCTACATCCAGATGCAGTTACGATGATATCGGCTTCTTTCACCGCATCAATCATACGCTTCACTTCATATCCATCCATTGCTGCTTGTAATGCGCAGATAGGATCGATTTCAGTTACAATAACGCGGCAACCTGCACCGCGTAAAGATGCTGCTGAACCTTTACCTACGTCACCATAAGAACCAACCACAGCTACTTTACCAGCCATCATTACATCAGTTGCACGACGAATCGCATCCACCAATGATTCTTGACAACCATATTTATTATCGAACTTAGATTTAGTAACTGAATCGTTTACATTGATTGCAGGCATTGGTAAAGTACCTTTAGCCATACGCTCATATAAACGGTGTACACCTGTTGTAGTCTCTTCACTTAAACCTTTGATTCCTGCAACAAATTGAGGATACTTGTCTAAAACCATATTGGTTAAATCACCACCATCATCCAAGATCATATTTAAAGGACGATCTTCACCGCCGAAAAATAATGTTTGCTCAATACACCAGTCACCTTCTTCGATAGATTGACCTTTCCAAGCAAATACACCCACACCTGTTGCAGCAATCGCAGCAGCAGCTTGGTCTTGTGTAGAGAAGATATTACAAGAACTCCACTTTACTTCTGCACCTAAAGCAGTTAAAGTCTCAATCAATACTGCAGTCTGAATGGTCATGTGTAAACAACCAGCAATACGTGCACCTTTCAATGGTTGGCTAGGACCATATTCTTCACGAATACTCATCAAACCTGGCATTTCTGCTTCAGCTAAACGAATTTCTTTACGTCCCCAATCTGCTAGGGAAATATCTGCTACTTTGTAGGGTAGGCTAAAATCAATGTTTTGTAAACCTGACATATTTAATAATTTAGAGTGTAAAGGTAGTTTTGTAGGATAAAATAATAAAATATATCTAAAATTTAGTGAAATAGTCTAAATATGATTATTTTTATGCTATAAAATGCTTTTTTGATATGAAAAATAAGACACAAACAGAGGATTCGGCTAATGCAAATTTTAGCACGAATGACCTAATGCAACAAACAGTGCATTTGGATGTGAAAGATTTAGCGATTCTAAGACTTTTGCAAAACAATGCAAGGATGAGTGTGAAAGAGATTTCAGAAGCGGTGCAGTTGAGTACAACGCCTGTACATGAAAGAATTAAAAGACTTGAGGCAAACGGGGTGATCAAGCAATATGCCACATTGATTGATGGCGCTAAAGTACGCAAGGGTTTGATGGTGATTTGTTATGTGTCGCTGAATCAGCATAGTAAAAAATCGGGAACACAATTTATCAAGCTCATCAATGAATTACCCGAAGTGGTGGAGTGCTATAGTATCTCGGGAGAATTTGATTTCATGTTAAAGATTGTTGCCGAGGATATGAACAGCTATTACAATTTTCATGTAAACAAATTAAGTCAGGCCGAAAATATTGGACAAGTGCAGAGTGTATTTATCATGGGGGTAGTGAAGCAGACCCATGTGTTGATTTAAAATGTCAAACGCATCACGTAATCGTCCATAAAAAACCCATTGCCTATATCGAACTTGAATGCTGCTTCTTTTATAAAACCTTGCTTTAGGTAAAAGGTATAAGCGTTATTAAGTTTATTCACTTGTAAGTAAATAGAACTTGATCCCGCAGCTTTAGCAACTTCAATCGATTTATTTAATAATGCTTTTCCAGCGCCAGTGCCTTGTGCGGCAGGTAGTACATATAGTTTATTCAATTTATGCGCTTTTGAACCTTCCACTTTTTCATGCTTCTGATCCATTTCATCTTTTTCATCTCCTAGACTCACAGAACAAAAGCCTACTGCATCCCATTCGCCATTTTCTTTTTTAATACTAGCTATATAAAACGCACAACCTGTTTGCATTTGTTTTTCTAATGAAGCATCACTATACATCCAGTCCAACATAAAATCAATTTGCTCCTGAGAAATAATATGACCATAGGTGCTGGGCCAGGTGCGTTCAGATACCGATCTGATAAAAGCGCTATCAGTTAAGCCAGCAGGTATGATTTGAATTTCAATCATTTGATATTTTTAACTGTCCTAATTTTTATTATCCTGAATCTAACTGGTTAATTTGAATGAAGGAATGAAAAATGAATTAACCTAATTGGGCTAAACTTTCTTCAATGGTTTGGATTCTAGCTAAAGCATCGGCTTTCTTTTTTTGTTCAATGGCAATGACTTCTGGTTTTGCATTTTGAACAAATTTATCGTTCGCCAATTTCTTTTCAACACTTTCTAAGAATCCTTTTTGGTGTGCTAAGTCTTTTAATAAATTTTCTTTTAATCCAACAGTATCAATGGCTTGATCTGCTACTAAATAAAATTTATCTTTTTCTAAAGCTACTACAATGCTTGATCCAATAGGGGTATTGGTATAGGCTACGCTTTTAGCATTGACTTGCTTAGCTAAAATATTTTGTATGGTTTGATAGGCCGTATTATTTTCGGATTGGATATGTACCTCAATTGTATCCTTAGGTTTAATTTGATTTTTATTTCTAGCATCACGCAAGGTAGAAATCACATTCTTTAATAATACGCCGGCATGCAATACCGATTCGTCTACTTTGCCAATTGGTGCTAATTCCTGCACACATAAATCCTGTGTTTGGGTTTTAAGCATATGGTGAATTTCTTCCGTGATGAATGGCATAAATGGATGCAATAATTGAAGCAAGTCATCGTAAAATGCAATACTCTTTTCAAATACTTTCGCATGGATAGGTTGTTCAAAGCCTGGCTTGATCCACTCAAGGTACCAGCTGCAATAGTCATCCCATATCAATCCGTAAATTGTTTTCAAGGCTTCGCTCAATCGGAATGTTTTAAGCATTTCATCTACCTCTAATTGCGTCGCACTTAGTTTTGCTTGGAACCAATCCATCGCGAATGCGGCATCCTCTGGTATAGGGCCTTCGTTACTTTGACGCGGCTCCCACATTTTTAAAAGCTTAGTTGCGTTCCAAAGTTTGCTATTGAAGTTTCTTCCTTGCTCTAAAGTAGATTCATCAAATAATAAATCATTTCCAGCAGGAGAGGCAATCATGATACCAAATCGAACTGCATCCGCACCATATTGATCTATTAATCCAAGTAGGTCTGGAGAATTACCCAAACTCTTACTCATTTTTCTGCCTTGCTTGTCACGAACAATACCTGTGAAGTACACATCCTTAAATGGAATCTTGCCCATGTATTCTTCACCAGCCATGATCATCCTTGCTACCCAGAAGAAAATAATTTCTGGTGCAGTTACCAAAGTGCTAGTAGGGTAGTAATAATTAATTTCTGCATTGTTTGGATTGGACATGCCTTTAAATACTTCAATTGGCCATAACCAACTACTAAACCAAGTATCTAAACAATCTGCGTCTTGATATAATTCTTTACCAACTGTTTCTGGGAAAGTAGCATGCACTTTTTCAAGGCTTGCTTCCACATAGACATTCCCTTCTTGATCGTACCATGCTGGTATTCTATGTCCCCACCATAACTGTCTACTAATACACCAGTCTTTAATGTTCTCCATCCAATGACGATACACATTTTTAAATTTAGCAGGATGGAAATGAATTTCATCCGACATCACTTTCTCCAATGCTGGTGCAGCTAATTGCTTCATATCCACCCACCACTGCAAACTCAATCTTGGTTCAACTATAGCATCTGTTCTTTCACTAAAACCAACTTGGTTCACATAGTCTTCTATCTTCACTAAATTACCTGATGCTTCTAAATCTTTGGCAATTATTTTTCTTACTTCAATTCTGTCTTTACCAATATACATCGGCGCAGCCTCGTTCATTGTACCATCGTCATTCATGGTATCAATCACTTCTAGTCCATGCTTTTGGCCCAATTGAAAATCATTGATATCATGTGCTGGTGTTACTTTTAAAGCACCAGTTCCAAATTCAATTTCAATATAATCATCTGCAATAATGGGGATGCGTCTATTGATCATTGGCACAAAAGCATGCTTGCCAATTAAATGGGTATACCTGGGATCATTAGGGTGTACACAAATGGCAGTATCTCCAAAAATGGTTTCTGGTCTAACTGTTGCAATGGTAATAAACTCCTCCCCAGGTACATCTAATTGATACCTGATATGGTACATCTTCCCGTTGACTTCTTTATGGATGACTTCCTCATCACTCAATGCCGTCTTTGCCTTCACATCCCAATTGATCATTCGTTTGCCACGATAGATCTTTCCCTTTTTGTGTAAATCAATGAATACTTTAATAACTGTTTCATAATAGTCTGGGTCCATCGTGAAAGCCGTGCGCTCCCAATCCAAACTACAGCCCATCTTTCTTAATTGCTGTAAAATAATGCCACCGTATTTTTCTTTCCACTCCCAAGCATAACTCAAAAATGCTTCTCTACTTAAGGATGATTTAGCAATCCCTCTTTCTCTCAACATCGCAACTACTTTTGCTTCAGTTGCTATAGATGCATGGTCCGTACCTGGCACCCAACAAGGATTCATCCCTTGCATACGAGCACGACGTACTAAAATATCTTGTATCGTATTGTTCAAGCAATGGCCCATGTGTAAAACACCGGTTACATTAGGAGGAGGGATGACCACCGTATAAGCAGGCTTGTCATTAGGTACACTGTGAAAATAACCCTGGTCGATCCAATGTTTGTACCATTTTGTTTCTACTTCCCCCGGTATAAAATTTTTACTCAATTCCATGCTAATTGCTTTTCCTATAATGAGTTACAAAAATAAGGAAAAGCCGCTAGCTATTATTGACAAAAAAATGCGAACTTGGAGCCTCATGGAATTTGCAATTGTAGACATAGAGACCACTGGCGGGATGCCCCATACTCATGGGATCACCGAAATCGCAATTGTGATGCACAATGGTGTGGAAGTAACGGGTAAATATGTGACTTTGGTGAATCCAAGACAAAAAATCCCGCCATTTATCGTGAACATGACAGGCATTAGTGACGAAATGGTGGCCCAAGCCCCATTATTTGAGGAAGTAGCACCCCAGATATACAATTTATTGAAAGACCGCATTTTTGTAGCACACAATGCAAGTTTTGATTATTCTTTTGTTAGATACTTATTGGGCAAGTCTGGATATGATTGGTCAGCACCTAAATTATGCACCATTCGATTAAGTAAAAAAGTATTCCCTGGTTTAGCTAAATATGGATTGGGTTCTTTAACGCGTGACCTTGGTATTCGGATTGAAGGCAGACACCGTGCTTGGGGAGATGCGCAAGCCACAGCCGAAGTATTGACCATGGCAATCGAAAAAGAGGGTATGGCCCCGATACATTATTTATTGGCAAAAAAAGAAGTCAGAAAAAAAATTGCGCCACCTAGTGAAGGCTCAAATGATGAACACGCTAGTGAGGACTAATATTCTGCTGTCACACCTGTATAATTTTGAGGGGTGATTTTCTTTAATTCTTTTTTCAAAGCAACTGTCACTTTTAATCCATCAATGAATTTATGCATGGACTTTTTATCAATCTTACTGTTGCCTCTTGTTAAATCCTTTAAAGCTTCATAAGGATTAGGATATTGCTCGCGACGCAAAATGGTTTGAATGGCTTCTGCCACCACTGCCCAGTTATTCTCAAGGTCTTCATTGATTTTTACTTCATTTAAAATCAACTTTCCTAAACCTTTTTCAATAGAGTTAATGGCAATCGTTATATGACCAATAGGCACACCAATATTTCTTAACACAGTAGAGTCTGTTAAGTCTCTTTGTAATCTACTAATAGGGAGCTTTGCTGAAAGATGCTCTAGTAAAGCATTCGCGATGCCTAAATTACCTTCTGCGTTTTCAAAATCAATCGGGTTGACTTTATGCGGCATCGCACTCGATCCAACTTCACCTTTTTTGGTTTGTTGTTTAAAGTAATCCATAGAGATATAGGTCCAGATGTCTCGTGTTAAATCAATCAATATGGTATTCAATCTTTTTAGGTTATCGCAATGTGCGGCAAAATGATCGTAGTGTTCAATTTGAGTGGTGAACTGCATACGCTCAAGGCCTAAAACATCATCCACGAATTCATTGCCTAATGCAACCCAATTTTTCTTAGGGTAGGCGATATGGTGTGCATTGTAGTTTCCTGTAGCACCCCCAAATTTTGCGGCATAAGGAATACTGCTAAACAATTCTATTTGATGGTTGATTCTTTCTACAAAGACCATTAACTCTTTCCCCAAAGTGGTTGGAGAAGCAGATTGACCATGTGTTCTGGCTAATAATGGAACCTTCTTCCATTGTTTAGCAAATTGGTACAATCTGTTTTGCAAATTAATATAGGCTGGTAAAATTTCAGACTCCATCGCATTTTTCCAACTGAGTGGGATGGCTGTATTATTAATGTCTTGAGAAGTCAATCCAAAATGGATCCACTCTTTCAATGCGCCTGCTTTATGTTCGTCTAGAATAGCCTTTAAAAAGTATTCAACAGCTTTTACATCATGGTTGGTAGTCGCTTCAATTGCTTTAATCTTTGCCGCATCTTCTTCCGAAAAATTTTCAATGACTTCCAATAAGGCTTTTCTTAAACTTAATGGAACTTTGAAGAATTTCTTGTCACCTAAAAACAAAAAGTAGTGTACTTCTACCAAAACGCGGTACCTGATAAGGGCATATTCAGAAAAATAAGCACCTAGTGCTGCAGTTTGTTTGTGGTAACGACCATCGATTGGTGAAATAGCGCTTAATTGAGACATATAGTTTGCTTTAAAACAATTTGAATGAATATCTTTGCACAAAGTTAATTCAATTGGACAAGAGATGGCGCATTGGGGTGGTAAGTTATTTCAACACACAACCCTTATTATTGGGGATAGAAAAAGCTGATTTTTTATCAAAAATAGAATTGGTAAAAGACTATCCAGCAAAAATAGCTCAAGCCTTAATCGACGGCCATATTGATATTGGCCTGGTGCCCGTGGCCATTACCCCTTTTTTATCGCATCCCCATATTGTTTCAGAATACTGTATTGGCACTAAGACCAAAGTGGCATCTGTCGCTATTTTTAGCAAAGTACCCATGGAACAGATCGAATCTATTTACCTAGACTATCAAAGCAGAACTTCCGTTCAATTGGCTCGAATCTTATTAAAAGCCTTTTGGAAAAAGGACGTTCAATTTTTACATGCCGAAGAAGGTTATATTCAAAAAATAGCTGGGACAACAGCTGGTGTCATTATTGGAGATAGGGCGCTGGCAAATTTGACGAATTTTGAATATGTATATGACTTGGGCGAAGCCTGGATTGAACATACAGGTTTGCCCTTTGTATTTGCCGCTTGGATGTCTAATCAACCCATACCTGATGCTTTTAAAACCCTTTTTAATAACGCCAATGCTTATGGCGTGGAGCATATTGAGGAAGTATTAAACCAACTTCCTGCTAGAACCCATGATTACAACATGGAGACTTATTATACTAAGAATATTGAGTATCGATTGACTGATACAATGCAACAGGGGATGGAATTGTTTTTAGAGAAAGTGAAGCAATTAGCGCCTTAAAAATCCGAACAATTTATTTTTCAAAAATCCTTGAACTAAGTCTTTTAGTTCAGGAGCAGGATTGATCCAAACTAATAATCCGTAGAAGCCTAGTCCATAGATGCTGGACTTGATGGCAATATTCAATGTAAAATTAGAGGTAGATGGGATGATATAAACTAGTAACATAAAAGCAATGCTTATGATCAAAAATAAGCCATGCTGTAATGTATAAGGTTGTAGTTTAAATTTCTTATACAAGAATAAAAAGCGAACACTATTGTATAAAGTCAGTGCTGCTAAGTTGGAATACGCTAAGCCAATTAAGGAATAGTGGCTAATTAAATAAAAGTTTAAAGGAATCGATAAAACAATGTAAAATAGGTTGGTAAAAAAATCAAATCTCCAATAATTAGAAGTGCCAATGATTTGTCCATTCACGCCTGTAGCAAGGTCAATTAATTTTGCAAGGCCCATGATAAAAACAATGGGTACTAAAGCATCGTAACCGCCACCTTCTTTATGGCTGATCCAATTTAGGAACGCAACCAAATTTTCGATATTCAACCAGATCAATCCAAATAATAACAATCCAATGGCTAAGAGATTCGAAACACTTTTGTGATACACATGTTTGATATTGGCAAAGTCTTTATCCTTCCATGATTTAGCCAATACAGGGATGCTGATGGAGGTCAAGCTTCTCTGAGGAATTTCCATAATCGCTGCAACATAAGTGGCGATGGCAAAAATACTTGCATCACTCAGCCCCTTCATAACAACAATCATAGCAGTGTCATTGGTCCTTGCTAGTAAATTAAAGAACTGACCTGCGAAAACGAATAAAGCAAAATTGAGCATCTTCCACTTAAGTCGTTTTGTCACACTGCTTATTTTAAAACTCCTAAACGACCATTCATGCGAGGTGGATAAGTTATAAATCAATAATAAAGTAGGGATCACATAAATACCACTAAAAAGCAAAATGAACTGGTCTAGATTAAGCCACTTAAATCCAACGGCCAGAATCAATACTGTTGTCAAAATCCTGATGGCTGTTTCTCTTAAAAAATTTGTCAATACCCCTTTTTGTAATCCCCAAGCAAAAGCTTCCAGCCAATAAAAAATCATTAAAAAGAAGGTGTACGGAAACACATAGATAAAGTAATTTGCCAGGCTTGGAGATTTGCCTAGATTTCTGATGATGAAATCTTTATTTAACCAACCTATACACATCAGTATTCCAAAACCAATTAGATTAATGATTAAAGTCAAAAAAGGCAATTCGTTTTTTTTTGGCCCGAGGTAGTGGTTATAGAATGGGAAAAATTTATAGACCACTGGCAGGGTGCCTAAAGTACAAAAAACAGATAGGGTAGCGCCAATATCAATCATGGCTCTTACAAGTCCTTGGTCATTTTTTGAGAAGAACATGGGGAACAATACAAGCAAATTCACAGCACCTATCACAAAACCAATCATGATAAAGATAGACGACTTGATACCTTGTTTTTGGATAATCCCCATGCTACAAATATATTGTAATTAACCCTAAGCGGGTCCTTCGTGTTGGATAAATATCCGGCTTTATTTATACTTTCCTGTTAACCTATTCTTAAACATTTTCCAAATCGATTGAAAAGATATTCTGGACTCAGTATAAAGCACTTCTTTTTGATCTATAAGACTACTAAGGCATTCAGCATACCAATCTTTGTGCTTTTCAATGATATATTCTATGATCTGTTTTCTATTTGGATGGGTATCATTTGCAAGGGTTGACTTATTGGTTTGTCTATAATAAAGCAAAAATTCAGGGATTAAATGAACATCCCATTTGGCTTTAGTTAAACGAATATAAAATTCCCAATCTTCGTACCCTAGTTTCATAGCCTCATCATACCCGCCAATTTGATCCCATACTTCCTTTCTTACCATTGCACATGCAGGACATTGATTAGAGAATAAAAAATTAAAAGCATGGCCTCCTCTTGGTTTTGCTTTGCCTTTTCGGTTTCCGAAATATTGAATGTAACTAGTGACTACGGCTGTTGCAGGTTCATTATTCAATACATCCATTCCCTTTTGAAAAAAACTCGGGTCAAAATAATCATCTGCATCAAGGGCCACAATAATATCCCCTTTTGCATGCGCTACTCCAAAATTTCTAGCAGCTGACATCCTTCCATTTTCCTTATGCAATACTTGAATCAGAGGATCTTTTTCAAATTCTTTTAAAATCTCTATTGTTGCTGCATCTGTAGATCCATCATTGACAATGATAATTTCATTCGCAGGCAAGGTCTGCAATTTTAGTTTGCTGATTGTTTCTGGCAAATACTTACCATCATTATAACAGGGTATGATAACACTAATCATGTTGCAATCTATTGGATTTGTTTATAACAGAAGATATTTAATTGCACATCGTAGGGTGTGCCTGTTTGTTTTTGATAAAATGGGCTTGTTAGTTGGTCTGCTGCCATTTTAATGTAGACATTGAATCCAATGGATTCAACTTGTTGGAGTAATGTATGTAATTGCTTTGTTTGGTTGACTTTGCCATGGTATTCTAAGAAAAAATGGTCTACTTTTTTCAGACCTTCTAAGCAATCTGCCACCACCTGAAACTCTGCCCCTTCAATATCCATTTTCAGAAAATCAATATGATCAAATTGTTCTAAAAAACTTGCAAGTCTTATAGCTTTAACTTGATTTTCGCTTTGGTTACTAAGGTCGATATGACTTGCTTCAGAACCCTTATTTGAGAAAGATAAATTAGTATCCTCTATCCAAACGGCTACTTGATGTAAATGGGTATTTGTGAAACCATTGACTTGAGCATTCTTTTCAAGTAATTGAAACAAAACCGCATCAGGTTCAAATGCATGTAATATTGCATTGGGATAAATCGACTTAAAGTAAAGACTACTTAATCCAATATTTGCCCCACAGTCTATAATGACTGGTTGCTCACTTTTGGTTTGGAATCTGTAGATCTCGTCTAAAAAGAGTTCTTCATAGGTTTTTATGAGTTCGTATGGTCTTTTATAAAAGACTTTGAAGTTGTCGAAAGCAAAGCTTTTAATAGAATAGTCATCTCTGTGTTTTAGGATTCGTTTTTGAATCCATGTAAATCTTTGGTATCTAGGCTTCGTCTTTTGTTGAGATAGCTTTTTTCCAATCCCCTTTAGTATATTTGTAATGAACATAACGCTTTTGTTTGATGACTGATCGCCTTATCTCTATTTGTATCCCTGCTTATAAAAAGCCTGAGTATGTGGTGCGCGCTATTCAGTCTATTTTAAAACAATCCTACAAAAAGCTAGAAATTATCATTTCTGACGATTCTCCCAATGAGGATATAAAAATAGCGATTCAGCCTTATATTTCTGATATAGATATCAAATATTATCACAACGAGCCTGCCTTAAAAAGCCCTAGAAATTGGAATAATGCATTGGATAAAGCGACAGGTGAGTATGTCATGTTATTACACCAAGACGATTGGTTACATGATGAAAATGCTTTAGAGATTTATATAACTGAATTTTTAAATCATCCAGAAGTTGGATTTGTTTTTTGTAAAAACACGGCAATACAGCCCGATGGTGAAGTATTGAATCTGCAAGCCATTAAGTCTTTACTGGGGAATATGGATCAAAAACCACACCATATTCTTAGGGCCAATGTCATTGGACCACCGAGTAATGTGATGTTGAAACGAAGTATTCCAATTCGTTATGACGAAAATTACATTTGGTTGGTGGATGTGGATTATTATGTACAATTATTGGAGGCAGGCCATACCTATATTTATTTAGATCAACATCTTGTTAGTATTGGGCTCCACGAAGATCAAACCACCGTTTTTTGTCGTAACAATGAAGATGTAATCGTAAAAGAAAATATGCATTTTGCGCATAAGTTGGGTAATCAAGCATTTGCAGATATCTTGATCTATGATTACTATTGGCGTCTTTTGAGGAACTATAAAATCAGATCCGTTGACACATTGCATGCCTATGGAGTTGTACCTGAAAAGATCCTTCCAGTCATTCAGTGGATGCTTCAATCTCAAATTCGTTTCCCATTGGCTTTATTAAAATTTGGGCCATGCTCGAAATTCCTAATGACATTGAATTATCTACAACGACCTAAATAGATCCTTGAATTGAAGGGTCTTTTTTTCTACCAATTTCCAAGAAAGGATACCCAATCCAAATGCAATCAACGTGCTTGTCCAGAGTAGTACTGTGACAGATGGGTGGAAAAAATAAATGATCGACTGTTGAACTGGGAATGCATATAGATAGATACCATAAGAAGGGTCTTCTAAATTGGTATGAATCCAGTTAGAAAACCTGGACGAGCCTTGCCCAATATATAATACTAAATAGGGCCAAGTAATGCATAACCAAATTGGATTGGGTTGAATATAAATGATGGCAATAGTGATGATAACTGCAACCATAGCAATTTGTTTTTTATACTGCATTTCATTCCAATTAATTGTACCAAAAAATGCCCCAATCATAAAAAACAAACCCAATTCAAATATAAAATCTACCCTTAGTCTAAATGGTAAAACCCTTACCTCGTCAATGAAATAGATATTACCTATAAATAATACGATCATTGTTGACAGCAGTAGGACTTGACTTAAAAATGGGTACTTTCTTAAGGGGTATAAAATCAAGAGGACTAAATAAAAGAAAAATTCAAATCCCATTGTCCATAAAGATCCATTGATAGCCGTATTAGGTAATGCATCAAATACCCCATGAATTCTCCACTGGTTATGGTATAAACTAAGGTTGTTCAATACATAATCAATAGCCTCCTTTTTAAAATTAAAATAGTTATTTGTTGGCTGATAGATTAAATAAGCTAGACCAACAGAAAGGATTAAAACGATTATTAAAGCAGGATAAATCCTTAAAACCCGTTTCCATAAATAGTCTATCAAATTGGGGCTCCTATTCAAGCTTTTATAAATCAAGTACCCGCTAATGGTAATAAATCCTTTCACCCCAAAATAGGAGAAATTAATATAATGATGGGTGGCTTCACAGAGCCAGTCACAACCTTGATTGCCAAGTAGCACATAGGAGTGAGAAACGATGACTAGCCAAGCAAATAAAATTTTAATAAAATCAAAATTATTTGCGTTTCTTGTTATTGAATTATCTGATTTCATGGGATCTATTACAAATATAAAAGGATTTAGTATCTTGGGGCATGCTTCTATCTATTATTATTGTTAATTATAGGTCTACAAAATATATCCTTGATTGCCTTCAATCGGCAGGGCCTGCGCTTTTGGAAAACAAAGCGATAGAATGGATTGTCGTTGATAACGATTCTAATGATGATGGTCAAAATCAAATTGAAAGCTTATTTCCGCAAGTTCATTTTTTACAAATGGGCTACAACGCAGGTTTTGCCCGTGCTAACAATGCGGGTATAAAAATGGCAAAAGGGGTACATGTTTTATTATTGAATCCAGATACCTTGTTACCTGAAAATAGTATTTTAAACTGTGTGCAAAGGCTAGCAGCTTCTGATTTCGTAGCATGTGGCGTTCAATTGTTGCATGCAGATCATTCCCCACAATTTTCCGGAAGTTATTTTACAAAGGGAGGGCTCAATCATCTTCTAGAATTGCCTTATTGGGGAAAGACGATTAAATGGATCGCCAATTTGTTTAGTATATCAAAACCATCTTTCATACAAGTAGAAAAAGAAATCAAAGTAGATTGGGTGAGTGGTGCATTTTTAATGGTAAAGCAAACTGCTATTCAAAAAGCAGGATTGATGGACGAAGATTTTTTCTTGTTCGCAGAGGAAGTTGAGTGGTGCAGCAGGTTAGGTAAAATAGGACCTCTGTGTTTATTTGGCGATATTACAGTGGTGCATTTGATAGGAACGACTTATTCCAATCTTTCAGATAAAACAGGACTACAATTAATGATTTCTAATCATGTTCGTGTCAGAAAACAATATGGTGTATTTTGGTTTATCCTTCTATTGTTAAATTATACATGGGCAGTTCCATATGCCTTTATTGCAAGTGTGATCATGCACACTATAAAAGGGGAATCACCATTTACAGAGATGGGCTATCTGAATGGTTTTGCAAAAAATGTTAACACCATTTGGACCATGTTTCCAACCATTATGCAGGGTAAAAAGTATTTCTACAAATTGCTATAGAAGCCTAACGACCAATGAGACCTAATAGGGCATCTATCCGAAACTGAATAATCGGCATTGTCTTGCCTGGGTTTCCTTGTAAGGCATATTTTATGCCTAAAACGACAGATGCACCTAATTTAAAAATATATTCAATTATTTTATTGGAATAGGCCAAATTAGAAATGGCTTTTGTTCTAGACCTTTCGCCTCTGCCAATCCCACTAGCTACTCGGTACATGTATTCCGATGTTAATTTCTTGACTTCTACCACATGATGCACACAAATACTAGGGTCGTAATAAATGGTATGACCTAGAGCTAATATTTTATAAAATAGTTCTTTGCCTTCGCCTCCAATTCTTAAAGTCCCCACTACGCCCGGTAAAGCGGTATTAAATCCTCCAATTGTTTCATACACATCCTTTCTAACAATCATATTGGACTCTAATGGGTACTTGCCATGTTCAAAAGCACAGGCAGTAGGGGCGTAATCAAAATTGCCTACTAGTGAAGAAACATAGTAGCTCATCCATTTAGGTTCGGCTGGAATATATTTTGGTATAATGCGACCTCCAAAACCAACTGCATCAGGTTTGGTTTCAATATGCTTAAGGATGTTTTCAACATAATTAGGTGTTGCTACTGCATCATCGTCCATAAAACATAACCATTGCCCTTTTGCCACAGCAGCACCTGTATTTCGTGCAAAGGAAGCGCCTTGTTTTGTTTCAGTGATATAAGTGAAATTTCCGTTGGTATGCGCAGCGCTCCATTGGCTAAAAACTTCAGCTGTATTGTCTGTTGAATTATTATCAACAATAATCGTTTCGAAAGCATTTAATCCAGCTGTCTGCGTATACAAACTATCCAAAGCATCGCTGATATAGCTTGCTCTATTGTAACTGCATATAACAATGGATAATAGCATTATTTAGCAGTGTTTTCTTTTTTGTTCAAGTTTCTAATTGCAAATGCAATCATTGTGATCAAAGACAACCAAAGAAGGATGGATGCAACGCCTGCAATTTGTTTCGCACTAGTGATGGATGCAGGCTTGAACTCAAATTTGATTTTGTGTTCTCCAGCTGGAACAGCCAATCCTCTTAATACATAGTTCACTTTTACAATTGGCGTCTCTTTATCGTTTATATATGCTTTCCAGCCATCCTTATAATAGATTTCACTAAATACGGCTAATTGCTTCGCATTCGTTTTTGCTTTATAAGTGATCTCGTCGTTTTTATTTTCAATTAACTGAATTGTTGCATTTGAATCAACTTGTAAACCAGTTAAGTCCTCTATTTTATCTTGCTCATCCATTACCGCAGTATCTTTTGGATTGAAAAAGCTAAGATGATCCATTACCGCTCTCGGGCCTTTTTTAAATTCAATGCCTTTCACAAACCATGCATTACCTAAAGCGCCAGCGTTAGGGGTGGTGTCAGATGCCATATTCCCTGAGATGATGTATTTTGTATTCATCATATTCAATGTAGGCAAGCAATTAGGAAAATTATACCATTGATTTTCGATCAAATCTTGATAGATACTCAATTTAGCTGGATTGTATCCACCCACTAATTTATGGTGATACGCCATGATAGCACCCTCATTGAATGCATTTTGAACACCGCGTCTAAGGTCGATGATTCTATAGTTAGTTTTGTCTTTTAACAGAGCATTATCCAATGCAGTTAACGCAAAAGCATTTTCATTTTCTGAAGCTTCAACATATTGACTTGGCTTTAAGTATTGTACATTAATTTGAAAAATATCCACTAATGTTAAAACACCAATTGCTACAATAAATATTGTCTCTTTTATGGTCTGCTTCACATACAAGAAAATCAAGAAGAAGGCGATACCTATAAATATAAATGTTCTAGTCAAATCGGATTCAATAAATCCTTTACGATCTTCTGCAATGGCATTTACTAAATCTCGGGCAGGGCCTTCAAATGCTGCTTTTTGATTTGGGTCTTGTATTTGCATTATTTGACTCATCAATTGTTTTTCACTTTCCGATTTAAAATCTGAAGTAAAATACAATCCCAATAATGCTACAAATACAAAGCCTAATGTGATCCAACCTATTTTATGTTCTTGTAGGAAAGTTTTATAATTGGTGGCTTTTAAAGAAGCACTAATACCATACATTGCCAGAACTCCAATTAATAAAGTAGGCACAACAATAATCATACTTGGTGCACGGAACTTATTATATAGCGGCAAGTATTTTAGAATCATTAAATTAAAGGACTCAAAATAGGAGCCAGCTGCGAGCATAATAGATAAGACAATCACAGTTCCTATCCACCAACGATTTGGATTTTTATTGCTTCCAAATCCGATACAAGCAAAAAAACAAATGATGATACCAACATATGGAGGGCCTGCTGTAAACCCTATGCCACCCCAATAAAATTGTAAGAAAGATTGCAATTGCTGACCCACTTCTGGTTGCATTTGTTGTAATACTTCAATTGCTTTTGATTTAGCAGGGTCCACCAAATTAGGATCATTAGAAGCCCCATAAACATGTGGGAACATCATGACCAATGGTTCTGATAAAAACATGCTATAACTTAATGCATAATCTTTATTCAATCCTGTATTGGTAATCTTACTATCCTTAGTGGCCAATGCACTTCCACCTCTAATGGTTGATTTACCAAATTCTGCAGTCCCAATAAGCATCACCGCATTGACAGCCAAACCCATTAAGCCACCCACTAAACTAAATCCAATCGTTTTATAGATATGTGTGACATCTTTTGCTTTTATCCATTGAACAAGATAAAAGACAGACATCACTAATACAATGATTAAACCATAATAGTTGATCTGAAGGTGATTTGCTTGAACGAATAAGGTGGTTGCGATTGCTGTTAAAATTGCACCTAAGTAATACTTCTTTTGAAATATTAACAGGATAGATCCAATAAAGAAAGGTAGATAAGCAATGGCATGCATTTTAGTGATATGTCCAACCACCACAATAATAGGATTGTAAGTTGCGTAGCTGTAGGCTAATCCTCCAACTATACCAATGACAGTAGAAAAACCAAGCACTTGGGCTAAAAAATAAAAACAAATGCTTGCTAAAAAGAATAAGCCAATTGGTTCAGGTAAGTTCAGGGTGAACAATTGATCCAACATGCCAATTGAGTAGGCATTTCCTGGAATACCAGTAATCTGATAAGCAGGCATTCCTCCAAACATACTATTGGTCCATAAAGGCGTTGTGCCATATTGATCTCTATAATTGAGGGCGTCCTGGGCCATCCCTTTCCATTGAGTGATATCTGACTGTTGTAATACTTTTCCTTCTAATGCTGGTTTGCAATACACAATCGCTACAATTGCAAAAACGGCCACTGCAATAAGATGGGGTAGTGCAGACTTAAAAAGAGACTTGAACATATGTATTATTTTATAGGAACAAACCTACAACTAAATAGGCTTTTTTGTACTTTTAATCAATTGTAAATATCAACAAATGTCCCCACGCTTCCCATTGGCCTTTTTTTCTAAAGTAGCAGTCATAGTCAATATAGGATACCTGATTTCTACTCTATTTTTATTCATTACTTGGCTTAAGATCCCCCGTGATATTGCCCAATTTATTGCTGTGATGGGCTTGGAATTGGCCCCCTTGATGAACCTCTTTTTTGCGCTCGTCCTTTTAATTCAACTCCATCAAAAAAAAGTAATTAATTTGCCCCCTTGGCAAACTATTTTTAACCTTAGTATGTTATTGATACAAATAGGCCTTTTATTTATTTAAACACAAGTATGATTCATCAAATTCTTAAAGACAAACCCACCAAATTATTTTTGGGCATCACTGCTTTCTTTGTTGCCAATGCACTTATCGCAGAATGTATTGGGGGGAAGATTTTTTCACTAGAATCCGTGTTTGGTTTTAAGCCAATGAACTTGACCATATTTGGTGAATCAGGATTGGCATTTAATTTAACTTGTGGGGTTTTGTTATGGCCTTTAGAATTTGTCATTACAGATATTGTCAATGAATATTATGGACCAAAGGCTGTTAGAAGAATTAGTTTAATTGCTGTGGCATTAATCAGTTATGCTTTCATCATGTTTTACTTAGCCATGTCTGCAGCACCAGCTAGTTTTTGGGTGGAGTCAAAAATGCAAAATGGGGTTCCGAGTATGCAATTGGCTTTTGAAGCAATTTTTGGTCAGGGGATGTGGATCATCATTGGAAGCATCATTGCATTTATGGTGAGTCAGTTAATTGATGTTACCGTGTTCCATCAAATCAAAAAAAGAACAGGCGATAAAATGATTTGGTTAAGATCTACTGGGTCCACAGTGATCTCGCAGTTGGTGGATAGTTTTGTGGTACTATTCATTGCATTTAAAATTGGTAACGGATGGGCATGGTCTACCGTATTAGCAGTAGGCGTTGTCAACTACATGTATAAGTTCACAATGGCAATTGTATTAACGCCATTGATTCATCTCATTAGAAATCGTATTGAAAGTTATGTGGGCGCCGAGGCTGCTGAAAAAATGAAATCTGAAGCGATGGGTGAAAATGCAAATATTTAAAGAAGCATTTACAGTTGTTAATTTCTGTTTTCAAACAACTCAATCAACATTTTGATAGCCACTTTATCTATAGGTAAAGTCATGTCGTCTTCTGAAAGTGCGCTGAATGGAATCCACCTTAAATGCTCTGCAGTGCCATTGCTATCTGCAACTTGTTCAGGTAAAAAGTCAAATGCTTTTTCTTTGGTCTTAATAATCGAAGTATCGGCAGTATGTACTAAATAGTAGATGGATATAATTTGATCTTTATGATTGAAAGCGGAGATTTGAAAAAAATCTGTGGTATAAAAATGATCTCCAACATGTACTTCGATGTTGGCTTCTTCCATAAATTCTCTCGCCAATCCATCCCTAGTGCCTTCGCCAATTTCTAAACCGCCACCAGGCAATTTTGAAATATAATTTCCTCGGATGAATTCATCACTCACTAAAAGTCGTTGATGCTCGTCTAATAAAATACCATATACCCTTACATTGAACAAAGCCATAGTTGTCTTATTTTAAATTTATAGCACCTTTAAAAACAAATGTGCCAGGACCTTGAAGCCAGATATTTTTAAAGTGACCACCGCCATGGTTATTAAAGCTAACAGCTAATTCGCCTCCAAGGGTTTTTATGGATACATGGTGTTCACCTGTTTTATTCAAATGCGTTGTAATGGCTGAAGCTGTTACGCCAGTACCACAACTATAGGTTTCGTTTTCTACGCCTCTTTCATAAGTGCGCACAAATAAATGGTCTTTTTGAAATTCAATGAAATTCACATTGATACCTTCTGCTTTGAATCGGTCATTATAGCGAATCGCTTTTCCTGCAGTGACCACATCAAAATGTTCAACAGCATTGACCATTTGAACATAGTGCGGGGATCCTGTATTGGTTATAAAATAATTGTCACCTATTTCAACTGCATTGACATCTGACATTTTTAAATGAATCCATCCATTATTTTCAATACTTGCTTCGTGGGGTCCATCAATTGCAATAAAAAAATATTTTTCTTTCACGATTCCATGATCATGTGCAAACTGCACTAAACATCTACCACCATTGCCGCACATGGTGCCCTCAGTGCCATCTGCATTGTAATAGGCCATGGAAAAATCATAATCATTAGCTGTGCCAAGCATAATCAAACCATCAGATCCAACCCCAAATTTTCTATCACATAAGAATGCAATTTGCTGATTGGATAATGCAATGGTTCCTTCTCGGTTATCAATGATAACAAAGTCGTTGCCTGTGCCCTGGTATTTTGAAAATTGGATTTCCATTTGTGTTGATTGAATGAATTAAATTGAAGCGATTATACCTAAACTTTTTTGAATCATATGGTCTACAGCTTTAGCACTGTCTTTGCTAAATTCTTGTTTCACTCTATTAGCCACAATCACATTGATACTTAAGCACTGATGTCCTAATAAATTACACAAGCCATAAATAGCACTTGTTTCCATTTCAAAGTTGGCAATATGATGATTTCCAAAACGAAAACTCGTCATTTGATCTACCAAATTCGGCATTTTTAAAGGCAATCTTAAGATCCTTCCTTGAGGCCCGTAAAAACCCGGGCAGGTCACTGTAATGCCATGGTTATAACCTTCCGTAAAATGCTTTAGCAATCCCGCACTTGCACTAGAGATATAAGGTTTAATATGGTGTGCATGAATATTGGTATGTTGTTCAAATGCAGCTAAAATTGCAAGCTCTTCGGGATTGTTATTGGGTTGGTAAAAATGTAATAAGTTATCAATGCCTAAACCATGTGTACCTGCCACCAATTGGTCTACGCCAACTTCGCCCTGTAAAGACCCGCAAGTGCCAAGTCGGATAACAGATACCGATTTTTTGACATCTTTAATACATCTTGTTTCAAAATCTATGTTTACAAGTGCATCCACTTCGTTCAATGCAATATCAATATTATCGGGCCCAATACCGGTACTCATCACTGAAATACGTTTTGTGCCAATATAGCCTGTATGGGTAATGAATTCTCTGTGCGCAGATTGATGTTCAATATCGTCAAAGTGCTTACTTACTTGAGCAACTCTGTCCGGATCACCCACTGTGATGATCGTATCTGCAAGTTCTTCAGGGCGAAGGTCTAAATGGTATACAGCCCCTCTTGGGTTAATGATCAATTCGGAAGCGCCAATTGGCTGTTGCATAAGCAGGATTTATAGTACAAATGTCGCTTAATTCGATTTAGTGGTAAAATTCTTTTATAATTAAGTTCTTTATGTTATTTTCGCCTCCCAAAATGGTCCTGTGGCCGAGTGGTTAGGCAAAGCTCTGCAAAAGCTTCTACAGCGGTTCGAACCCGCTCGGGACCTCGATACAAAGCCTCTCACGAAAGTGAGAGGCTTTTTTGGTTTAAGGCAGCGTCACAAGCTCGCTTGTGTAAGATGACGAGAAGCAAAAAAGTCAAAAGGATGCGAAGCATTCTTTTGAAAGGCTTTGGGTAAGACGAGATAGCCGAGGCGGTTGACAGCGAATGGAATGAGCTGGCTTCCCGGTGCGATTCTTTTGAAAGGCTTTGGGTAAGACGAGATAGCCGAGGCGGTTGACAGCGAATGGAATGAGCTGGCAATTCAATGAATCTTTTTTTGCTTTGAAATTCCTTTTTCCTATTTTACCATCCAATTCATCCCAATGCGATCTATCTGCCTTATACTTTTATTTGTATCCAGCCAATTTGTAAAAGCATGGAGTCAAAACATTGATCAAATAAAAGAAACAGAAGTATTGGTCATTGGCGGCACGGCCAGTGGCATTTGCGCAGGACTACAATCCTCAAGACTAGGGGTACAAACAATCATTGCAGAATCTACTCCATGGTTAGGAGGGATGTTGACTGCTGCGGGGGTATCTGCATTTGATGGCAATCATAATATGCCGGCTGGGATCTTTGGAGAGTTCAGGGCAAGACTGTATCAACATTATGGAGGAAGCAATAAAGTTTCCACAGGCTGGGTGAGTAATACTTTATTTGAGCCACATATAGGGGATAGTATTTTTAAAGCAATGGCAAGAAATGAAAAGTATTTAAAAATTTTTTACCAGTATGATTTAAAAGAGGTAATTAAAGAAGGGAATACCATCACAGCCGTGTTATTTTATGATCACCAACAACAAAAAAATATCTTAATTAAAGCTAAGCGCTACATTGATGCCACTGAACTTGGGGATGTCTTAGCAGCAGCTAATATTCCATATGATTTAGGTATGGAATCAAACGATGTCACAAAGGAACAAGTGAATAAAAATGGTGCAAATGATATTATACAAGATATCACCTATGTAGCAGTGTTAAAAGATTATGGTAATGCACAACCATTGATAGAAAGACCAAAAAATTATGATTCCTTAGAGTTTGATGCAAGTAATCTTTCTTTTTATAAAGACAGTACAAGAACAAAGCCACCAGTGGATGCAATGAAGATGCTTAATTATGGTAAACTGCCTGGGAATAAATACATGCTCAATTGGCCCATTTATGGCAATGATATTTATTTGAATGTAGTTGAAAAGACACCCAAAGAAAGAGCAGCATTATTAGAGATTGCAAAACAACAAACGCTTAGGTTTGTCTATTTCATTCAGAAGGATTTAGGGTTTAAAAATTTGGCATTGGCAGATGATGAGTTTAAAACAAAAGACAAACTCGCATACTATCCATATTATAGAGAATCAAGAAGGGTAAAAGGCTTATCGAGAATGGTCGTGCAACATATTGCAACACCTTTTGAAACCGAAAAGCCATTGTTTAGAACAGGCATTGCTGTGGGGGATTATCCTGTTGATCACCACCACAAAAAAAATCCATCCGCTCCGCAACATTTGGATTTCTTTTCGGTTCCGTCTTTTAATATTCCAATCAGTGCTTTGATTCCTGAAAACCAGGACAATATCATTATTGCAGAGAAGTCCATTAGTGTGTCAAATGTTGTGAATGGTACCACAAGATTACAACCATGTGTGATGCAAATTGGTCAAGCAGCAGGATTATTGGCAGCACAAAGTGTGAAGGATAATATTGCGCCAAAAAATGTTTCTATAAGAAAATTGCAAAATATTTTGCTTGAGGCAAATGGTTACATTATGCCCTATGTTGATGTAAAACAAAGCTCACCTTATTTTAAAGCGGTGCAAAGGATAGGCGCAACTGGATTGTTAAAAGGAGAGGGTGTGCCAAATGGGTGGGCGAATACAACTTATTTTTACCCAGACAAACCAGTTTCATTTAATGATTTTGTAATGACATGGGAAATGAAATTTGATGCTCCTGTTAAAATAATTGAACACGATATGACCATTGAGGATGCATTAAATTTTGCTGCCATTCTTAGTGGTAAAAAAATAGATGAAATCCTTCCAAGTTTTAAAACGCATTGGGCTACTTTAAGCTTGACTGATTTTGATTTAAAAAGAAGTATCAAAAGAGTAGAACTTGCTGCCATCTTAAATGAATACGACTTATTCAATCGGTTCAATGTGGATGTGTTTGGCTTTTATATCAAATAATAATGCTAAATTATTTATAACCTAGATTAATGTATTTTTGCACTCATGAAACATTCTCAAACCATTGGCATCCTCCTTACTTTATTGTTATTCTTTTGTACCACACAACCATTAGTGATTATAGAAAGCAGAAATTGGGTGGTAACAGGATGGGATGCTGGTGCGACTAATTTTGGACAATCAGGTAAGTTCTTATTATATATCGGTATACTTGCTATTGTATTTTTTGCAATTCCATCTATCAATGTAAAGCGATTCAATATGGCATGGGCTGCATTGCTTGTAGCATGGAGTTTTAGAAACTATTTAGTATTATCTGCATGTGCGATGGGAGAATGTCCTCAAAAACAATGGGCGCTTTATGCATGTATTGTTTTAAGTTTTGGAATTTTAATTATGACTTTCTTACCTAAGCTTAAAACAAAATAACCCTCTTTTGGAGGGCTATTTATTTTCGTATTTCAAATTGGTTATTACGCTAATTGCTCCAGTCCTTTTCCAATTAATTGAACAGCTTCTTTAATTTGTGCTTCTGTAATAATCAATGGAGGTGCGAATCTAATTTTATCACCGTGGGTTGGTTTTGCAAGTATCCCTAAAGCTTTAAGGTGTAAACATAAATCCCATGCAGCTTCTGGATTTTCATGTTTTATTACAATCGCATTTAACAATCCACGACCTCTAATAGATGCGATGAATGGTGAATTTAAGTTGGCTAACTCAGCTCTTAAAATTTCTCCCATTTTAAATGAGTTCTCCACCATCTTCTCGGATTTAATCACTTCCAACGCTTTCATTGCGACTGCACAAGCAAGCGGATTTCCTCCATAAGTAGATCCGTGTTCACCTGGCTTAATTTGTAACATCACAATATCATCTGCAAGAACAGCAGCAACTGGAATCGTACCACCACTCAATGCTTTTCCTAAAATCAAAATATCAGGTCGTACCTTTTCGTGATCACATGCTAATAAAGTACCTGTTCTTGCCAATCCTGTTTGGATTTCATCTGCAATAAATAATACATTGTATTTGTCACATAAAGCACGAACGCCTTTTAGATAGCCATCTGTAGGAATTACCACACCTGCTTCACCTTGGATTGGTTCCACCATATAGGCTGCTACATTTGGGTCTTGCAGTGCAGTCTCTAATGCAGCTAAATCGTTATATGGAACAAGACCAAATCCTGGCATAAAAGGGCCAAAGCCATTGTAACTACTTGGGTCTGTAGAAGACGAAATTGCAGCGAGTGTTCTTCCCCAAAAATTACCTTGTGCAAAAATTACCTTTGCTTGATTTTCTGGAATACCTTTCACTGCATAGCCCCATCTTCTTGCTAATTTAATCGCCGTCTCTCCACCTTCGACACCAGTGTTCATTGGCAATACTTTATCATAGCCAAAATATTCAGTGATGTATTTTTCATACTCCCCAAGTAGGTTATTGTAAAACGCTCTCGATGTGAGTGTTAATTTTTGTGCTTGATCAGTCAAGGCTTTGATAATGGCTGGATGACAGTGACCTTGGTTGACAGCAGAATAACCGCTTAAAAAATCAAAGTATCTTTTCCCATCTACATCATATAAAAAAACGCCTTCGCCTTTTTCAAGGACAACAGGAACTGGATGATAATTGTGTGCGCCGAATTGGTCTTCAAGGGCAATATATTTTGCAGTATTTGCACTCGTTTGTATTGGAGTAGACATGTCTATTTTTTTTAAATAAAATGATAAAAACGGGAGGAACCAAGTTTAGTAAACTTGATAGAAAAAATTAAAACTAGGAGCTTAATATCACCCAATGGGATGATTTAGAAAATCTAAATTAGAAAACAAGAATTTTGCCTTTATCATACGGCTAAGATAGGGTTTTTGGCTAATTTTCCCATAATTGGACTTACATTCGCATAAATACAACTGCTTTGGAACCGCTCGTGTCAATCGTTATTTTAAATTTTAATGGGGCTAATTACCTGAAGACTTTTTTGCCTTCTGTGCTCGCGACATCCTACCAAAACAAAGAAGTTGTGGTGGCAGACAATGGTTCAAAAGACAATTCATTAGAAATTCTAGCAAAATATTTTCCAACAGTCAAAGTGATTCAAAATCCAACCAACGAAGGTTTTGCTGGAGGCTACAATTGGGCGCTTAAACTAGTAAAAGCCGATTATTATATTTTATTGAATTCAGATGTGCAAGTAGATGCGAATTGGGTAACGCCAATGGTTCAATTAATGGAATCAAATCCAACTATTGGAGCATGTCAACCAAAAATATTAGCACAAAAAGAGCCAACTAGTTTTGAATATGCTGGCGCAAGTGGTGGATGGATAGATGCACTAGGTTACCCTTTCTCAAGAGGTAGGATATTTGATGTATGTGAGCAAGACAAAGGGCAGTATGACAGTGCTGAACCTATTTTCTGGGCATCTGGAGCGGCCATGATGATTAGATCTAAACTGTTTCATGCATTGGGTGGATTTGATGCCAGTTTTTTTGCACATCAAGAGGAAATTGATCTTTGTTGGCGAATGCAATTAGAAGACCATGCTTTATATGCTTGTCCAACTGCTGTCGTATATCATGTGGGTGCGGGTACTTTACCTAGAGGCGGTAGAAAAGTTTATTTAAATTTTAGGAATAATTTGATCATGTTAAGTAAGCATCTTCCCGTCCAAGAATTAATATGGAAAATGCCTTTGCGTTTTGCATTAGATGGGGTATCTGCTTGGAAAGGCTTATTGAGTGGGGATGGGTACTTTTTTACGGCCATTTTTAAGGCACATTTAGCAGTAATTGGGTACTGGTTAACAGGCAAAGTCAATAGGAGCAAGGAATGTAAACCAATGGCTTCAATAGGGGGAGTTTACAATGGGTCAGTTGTTTTTCAATACTTTGTAAAAAACCGGCAGAAATTTGATAAAATTGTCACCAAACTCGTTCATAATTAAGAACTTGTTGTTATTTTTGCATCCGTAATTAAACACTATGTCACAAGAAATTCAAGAAACATCTACCAATAAAGACATCGCTAAGAACTGGGTAAGTTCTTCTAGATTCCTTTTTTATGTATCTGTTTTTGCACTATTATCACTCGTTTTAGGAAATTGTACTAAGCTATTCAGTTCTGGCTTCAAAAAGCCTACTGTAGAAGTGAACACAAGTTCTCAGTACAAACCTGAATATAAGTAGAAAAAAATTTTGTTGGTTTGCGTTGATTCCTTATTTTCGCAGTCCAAAAAATAGTTCTTGTTCAAGCGAAAGTAGCTCATTTGGTAGAGCACGACCTTGCCAAGGTCGGGGTGGCCAGTTCGAGCCTGGTCTTTCGCTCAAAAATCCCGTTCTTCGGACGGGATTTTTTTTAAGTCAGTAATGACGCCCTGGTGGTGGAACTGGTAGACACGCAGGACTTAAAATCCTGTTCGCCGCAACGCGAGTGCGGGTTCGATTCCCGCCTGGGGCACGAAATCGACAAACCTCAAGTTTTTAACTTGGGGTTTTTTTATGCGAAAAATGGCAGTTCCGAACTTTGTCTATCTTCGTTCAATCAAATCCTAATTTAAAAGATCATGTCTCAAGAAAATATCTCTAATAATTTTTTAGAACTTGTTGGAATCATGGATCGCCTGAGAGCAGAATGTCCTTGGGATAAAAAGCAGACGATTCATAGCCTAAGAAGTAATACCATCGAGGAGTTGTATGAACTAGTAGATGCCATTATTGAGGAAGATTGGCAAGGAATTAAAGAAGAGCTAGGAGATTTATTATTGCATATTTTATTTTACACCAAGATTGCTTCAGAAAAAAATGAATTCATTTTAGAAGAAGTAATAGAAGGCATTTCTAAAAAATTAATACATAGACATCCACATATTTATGGGGATGTAAAAGCCGATACCGAAGAACAGGTAAAATTAAACTGGGAACAGTTAAAATTAAAAGAAGGGGATGGCACCAAAACTTTATTAAGTGGTGTGCCTAATAGTTTACCCGCCATGGTGAAGGCTTTAAGAATACAAGAAAAAGTAAAACAAGTGGGTTTTGAATGGGAGAACAAAGAGCAGGTTTGGGATAAGGTGAATGAGGAGATTGGGGAACTACAACATGAGGTTGCTCAGAATGACATGGAGAAAATGGAAGACGAATTGGGGGATGTATTTTTTAGCCTCATCAATTACGCACGATTTTTAAAAATAGACCCTGAGACCGCCCTAGAGAAAACGAATAAAAAATTCAAGCATCGTTTTGAATTAATGGAAACCTATGCTAAAGAGCATGGACTGGATTTAGCTAAACTAAGTCTTGAAGAAAAAGAAGCCATTTGGCAGTCGATGAAATTAAAAGAAGGTAAAAATAAAAAAGGCACTCAATTGAGTGCCTTTTTTATTTTTAGTATAGTTAGTCATTC
>CAINOI010000002.1 GCA_903851465.1 uncultured Bacteroidota bacterium | reverse complement strand
TTCAAGTACTTCCGTGCCAGGTCTTAGGTATAAATGATAAGTATTCCCAAGGATAATTTTTGCGTTGATATCCTGCTTCAATTGTTGTTGTGTCACTGCTTTTACAGAGCCAATGGTGCCCACAGGCATGAAAATGGGTGTCTGGATGACCCCATGATCGGTCTTGATGGTGCCTGCTCTCGAAGCACCTTGTTGACTCTCTGCTGCTAATTCAAATTGTAATGCCGCCATGAGGCAAAGGTAAGGTCAAAAATCTTTACTTTTGCCCTATGACAATCAATCTACCCTTTTCATCAACACTTATATCTGAACTACTAATAGGCTTTTTTGCGGCAGTCATCGCCATTCAGGTTTTTTATTATTTATTCTTTTTTTTAAGATTGGCCATTTACAAGAAACCAAAAAAAACTGTGCATGTAGAGCATCCCGTTTCTGTTGTCATTTGTGCCCGTGACGAGGCACATAATTTGGCCAATACTTTGCCAGGTGTTTTGGTGCAAGATTATAGCACTACGCATGAAGTAGTTTTAGTAAACGATAACTCTGAAGATGAAACAAAGTATTTATTGGATGAATTTAAAAAATCATTTAAAAATTTGAACCCCGTTCATTTAACGCAGGAAGCAAAAATGATTGTAGGTAAGAAATTTCCACTTTCAATGGGTATCAAGTCGGCAAAAAATGAAACTTTATTGTTAACAGATGCAGACTGTTTGCCTGCCAGTGAACATTGGATGAGATTGATGCAGGATGGATATGATGAAGGCAAAGAAATTGTATTGGGTTATGGGGCATATAAAAAGAAGCGTGGCATCCTCAATAAAATCATTCGATTTGAAACGTTTCAAACAGCATTGCAGTATTTTTCTTATGCCCTAGCAGGATTGCCTTATATGGGTGTGGGTCGCAATCTATCTTACAAGCGTGAACTATTTATAAAAAACAAAGGCTTCTCGTCTATCAATCAAATTCCAAGTGGTGACGACGATTTATTCATCAATCAAGTGGCTAATAGACGCAATACTGCCATTGTAGTAGAACATGATGCACATACACTAAGTGAACCTAAGACAACTTTTAAAGATTGGATGACGCAAAAATATCGACATTACACCACAAGTAAATTTTATAAAAAGAAGCATGTTTTTTTATTAGGTCTTTATGCAATCAGTCAATTCTTAGTTTATCCAGCATTGATTGTAGCACTTATTTTTACCAAAGAATATACCATTTTAATTGGGCTGTGGGCATTTAGAGCATTGCTACAAGGTCTTATTTTGCGTGGCGCAATGAAAAAGTTAAATGAACTAGACCTTTGGCCTTGGTACATTTTATTTGATATATGGTCCATATTCTATTATTTGTTTACCTTGCCTAGCGTATGGAAAGCCCCACAGAAAAATTGGAATTAATCACCCGCTACTTTGCGGATTTTACACCTGTTCAATTAACACAATTAGCAGGATTGGAAGCGGCATACCAGGAATGGAATGCAAAGATCAATGTGGTCTCCAGAAAAGATATTGATCAAATATACTTGCACCATGTTTTACACTCGCTAAGCATAGCTGCCATTGCAGAATGGACCCCTGGTACTCAAGTCATTGATATTGGATGTGGTGGTGGTTTCCCCACCGTTCCATTAGCGATCTTTTTTCCAGAAGTTCAATTTTATGCAGTCGACAGTATTGCTAAAAAATTAAAAGTAGTGGATGCGGTTTGTGAGATGGTGGGGATTAAAAATATTGAGACAAAGCATACTCGTGTAGAAGACATCAAAAATAAAAAATTCGACTACGCAGTGAGCAGGGCTGTTGCACCACTAAAGGATTTATGGAGATGGGCGAACCCAGTGCTCGTTAAAAAACCAAATCAACCTAATGGTTTAATTTGTTTAAAAGGCGGCGATTTACACCAAGAGATTTTTGAAAGTGGCACCAGACCAAAGATGATGCCGATTTATGATATCTTTAAAGAAGACTATTTTAAAGAGAAGTATATCATTCAGGTCAAGAAATAAAATAAGGCGTCCAAATGGACGCCTTATTTATAAGATCAAGTTTTTGAAACAACAACTATTAATTCGGAATCTCAATTTTGTTATTACTTCTATTGATATCTGGCATGCGTTGGCTTGGATCAATTTCAATTGATTTAATAGCGCTCAATGGCTTCGTTGTTTCAAAAGTATATGTAGGTTGAGCCCATTTCCATTCTGGATGATTGATTTGTTTTACAGTGCCTTCTTGTTGTTTTCCTCCCAACATTAAATCCAATGACATATAGTGCAATTCACTGGTACCATCTTTGTAAGTCACTAGAACTTCCACAGGCATTGGGAACTTGCCTATTCTTTGAATACTAATTAAAGCAGCATTGCCGCTTACTTGAATGTCATTTAAACCATAATCAATCGTCTTGGTAGAGTTGACCCAATATTCTTTTAACCATTGTAATTGTAAGCCACTTGTTTTTTCTGCAACACGAATAAAATCATTTGCATTTGGATGTTTAAATTTCCAAGTGTTATAATAATTTAACATCAATTGATCACGCTTCGCTTCTCCCATCACATAACCTAATAAACCAATGAATGTACCACCTTTACTATAAGCAGCATTAGAGTAAGCATAGTTGGTATTAAAATGATCTGCATGTGTTGTCATTGGTTCTTCGAATCCACTTTTAGCTAAAGCTAAATAACCATTGTAGTTGCCAAACTGCACAGCAGGAAGCATAGATGCTTGTCTTTCGATTGAAGCAGTAAGCAGTTTTTTTGCTGCCTCACTAATATGCGGAGATTGTGTTGCAAAGTTCTTTTCATAATAATTTGTCACATCATCTTCGCCATAACTTGTAAATCCTTCATCCATCCATGCATACAAGCTTTCATTGGTGCCTAAAATATGTTGGTACCAGCTATGTATCCACTCGTGAAATACTGTACCTAAACCAGGACCTTTTAATAAAGTAGCCATCGCATATTCCATACCGCCATCACCACCTTGAATGAATGAATATTGAGGATAAGGATAGGCGCCCATTTTCTTTTCCATATAAGGCAATACTTTTTCAGCAGCCCATAACACATTGGCCCAAGCACTATCCGCTTTTGCATCTTTTGCTTTGTAGTATACATGAAGGGTTAAACCTTTACGCACTTCTTTAGACAAATGCTTAAAATTATTATCTGCAAACCATACAAAATCATGAATGGTATTGCCTTTGAAATTCCAAACCTTATTACCGTCCTTGTCTAATGGTGCAGTTGGATTTTGTAACACACCAGTTCCACCCACCATATAGGATTTATCCAATCTTAATGTCACATCATAATTACCCCAAACGCCATAAAATTCTCTGGCGATATAAGGATTGGTATTCCATCCTTGGTAATCATACTCCACCATTTTAGGATACCATTGACTCATAGAATAGCGCACACCTTCTGCATTGTCTCTACCTGATCTTCTCACTTGAACCGGTACTTGCGCTTCAAATTGAACATTCATTTTAACAACAGACTTTGGCAATATAGGTTGTGTTAAAACCACTTCTAAAATGGTTTCATGTTCCACTAATTGTTGCGCCTTACCATTGATGGTGATGGTATTTACTTTTTGAATACCATATTCTTCTGGCTTTAAATTTTGAATACGATCACGTACACGCGCATCCCAATCTTTGATCTCTTCACCTCTTCTGCCAGTAAAAGTAGTTTTACCTAATTCTCTACTTCTTACATCCATATTTGAATTAGGCTGGAAAGCATTCCAATACATATGAAAATACACTTTGTGTAATGTATCTGTTGAATTATTGGTATACACAATTTCTTCTGTTCCCTTGATGGTATTTTTTTGTACATCTAAGGCAGCATCAATTTTATAATTGATCTGTTGTTGCCAACGTTCTGGCTGGGCGATTAATTGCACACTTGATAACACCATCAAAAGTGCAAAAAAGGTAAACTTCTTTAACATAGCATTAATTTATAGGGTCAATTTAAATAAAAAAAGGCGGGATTCCAAAGTGGAATGATAAAAGGAATGGAAGAAAATTTACTCCTTACCCGCCACCACAATTACAATCTCCCCTTTCACTTGTTTTGCAGTAAAGTGGAGGATTAAATTATCGAGGGTGTCGGTGATATTTTCTTCAAACATTTTTGTGAGTTCCCTACTCACAGCCGCTTTACGATCTGCGCCAAAGGTAGCTTTAAATAGTTCGAGGGTTTTAACAAGGCGCATAGGACTTTCGTAAAAAATCATGGTGCGTTCCTCGTTGGCCAAGGCATCCATTAATGTTTTTTTGCCTTTTTTAAAAGGGATAAAACCCTCAAAAATAAAGCGATTGGTTGGTAAGCCACTGTTGACTAATGCGGGTACAAAAGCTGTAGCGCCTGGCAAGCTAGTTACCGTAACACCTGCTGCTTTGCAGGCGCGAACCAATAAAAATGCAGGATCAGAAATACCAGGGGTACCTGCATCTGTAATGAGTGCAATATTTTTTCCTGCCATCAATTGTTGAACTAAATGCTCCACAATTTTATGTTCATTGTGCTGATGAAAAGGTGTAAGTGGCTTCTGAATTTGATAATGCTGTAATAACTTGGAGGAGGTCCTGGTATCCTCACATAAAATAAAATCCACAGCTTGTAAAGTCTCTACTGCTCTAAAAGTAAAATCTTTTAAATTTCCAATGGGTGTAGGGACTAAATATAACATGGTTGTAAATGAATGAAGTCGATTATAAAACCACTACTTCAAAATATTCCATCACTGCATTCGCTAATAATTGCTTACTTGCTTCAGTCGCCATAGCTACAGCAGCAGCTTCATCGGCAGCTTCTATTTGTAAGTTGATATTTTTTCCAACGCGAACGTCTTGAATACCTGATAAACCTAAATTATGTAATCCGCCTAATACTGCTTTACCTTGTGGGTCTAATAAATCCTTTAACGGCATTACTTTAATTTGTACTTGATAGATCATACTTTGTTATTGAGTGATTGTTTTTGGATACATCAAAGATACAATGCAATAGCCAATAAAGCCAAACGGAATCGCGTACCATTTAAAAAATAGAGCAGAAATCACTATTTCTAGGACTACAATTCCTAAAGGAAGGATTAATTTTTTCTTATTGGATAAGCTTTTAAGCGCCAACATAGGCCTTGTCATGACCATTAGATAACTTACTATTAAAATATAGCCGTACCAAAATATCGGGCTCAATAAAAGCTTTGAAATGATGCCATTAGAAGGCTGCCAATAAATCAAAGGAAAAACAGCCGTTAAAATTCCAATCATAGGAATAGGCACCCCTTTAAAATAGGTGGATTGGGTTTGATCCAAATTAAATCTAGCCAATCTAAAGGCGCCTGCCATTGGAATGATGAATGCCGGTGCAAACAACCAACTACTTGTAGCGAGTGCATTGACATCATTTGCCAATGCCAATCTTAAAAATTGATACACAATACAGGCAGGTGCTACTCCAAAACTAACTACATCTGCTAAAGAATCTAATTGCTTGCCCATTTCAGAAGGCACATTCATTAATCTAGCTACATATCCGTCTAGAAAATCGACCACGGCTGCAAGCCCAATGAATAAGCTAGCCATGTATAACTTTTCAGGAATTTCAATCAGCATATCCCCCGTTTCAGAGATAGACGCAACAGTCCCAAATTGAAAGCAACTTACAATTGCTAAGCATCCTAAAAATAAATTAAGCAGGGTGATGATATTGGGAATTTGTTGACGCATCTTAGAATTGAATTATTTTTTTCTTTTCATTAAATTTTCAATCTCTTCTGCCTTGATTGGAATATTCTTGAATAAATCTTGATTGCCTTTCGCAGTGATCCAAACATTATTTTCGATACGCACACCCATGCCCTCTTCCTTAATATAAATACCAGGCTCCACTGTAAAGACCATCCCAGCTTGTATTGGTGCCGTTCTTGTACCCAAATCATGTACATCTATTCCTAAATGATGCGAGATACCATGGTATAAATATTTACGGTAGGCTTTATTTTCTGCATCTTCATTTTTAATATCCGCTTTAGAAATTAAACCAATTTTTAGGAATTGCTTTGTTGCTTCATCCCCCACTTTATCGGTATAATTTAAAATAGAAATGCCTGGCTTTAAAATTGATTTTGCATAATCATGTAAATGCAAACAAGCATTGTACACTTCCTTTTGTCGTTTAGTAAACTTGCCGTTTACTGGAACTGTTCTTGTTAAATCTGCATTGTATCCACCATAGGCAGCGCCAAAATCCATCAAGATCAATTCTCCATCCTTACACACATTATTATTACTTGTATAATGTAAAGTTCTTGCATTGTCTCCACTCGCTATAATGCTATGGTATGCAACACCTGTTGCTTTTTTACTTAAAAATTCATGATAAATTTCTGCTTCAATTTCACATTCATTTACACCTGGTTGAATGAATTGCAATAACCTTCTAAAAGCAGCTTCTGTAATATCAATGGCTTGTTGAATCACCACCACTTCTTGCTTTGTTTTGATTGCCCTCAAGGCTTTCATGATTTTAGCAGCGCGTAAATATTGATGCAATGGATAACGAGATTGCATCTCGTCTATGAAACGATATTCATTTGTTCTAACTAAATTATTTTTTCGATCGTTCTCATTAGAGTCTAAATAAATTGCATCTGCTAAGTGAATCCATGTTTGCAACATTGCGTCGATACTATCTACCCAAACAATGGTTTTCATGCCTGAAATATCAGTTGCTTCATTTGCTCTTAACCTTTTACCATCCCAAATTTCTTTTAATTCCTGTGGACGAACCAAGACCAATACCTCTCTGTATTTTGGATCTGGATTGTCTGGAAACAAGACTACCATCGTACCCTCTTGCTCGATACCTGTTAGCCAATACAAATCGGAATTTTGTACAAAGCCATGCAATGCATCTCCATTACTCGGAAACTCGTCGTTGCTTACAAAAACAGCGATGCTATTTTTTTGCATTTGACTTACAAAACGCTTTCTGTTTTGTATAAATAGGGTTGGATCAAGTGGATCGTATTTCATAAACTTAAATTTATATTAATCAAAGCAAGCCTTTTGCTTATTGTAAGCAAGATACTTAAAATTGATGGGCTTAGGCAATCTTACCCCACCCAATTTTGGTTTTTTGGGTCTGTAAAAAGCTTCGAATCGCCAAGTGTTCTGGCATGGTCAAATTGGGGTCTTTTTCACAGATGGCTGCAGCTGCTTCTTTGGCTATTTCCATGGTAGGTCGATCATTGATCAAACTTGCCAATTTAAAATTCAATGCACCGCTTTGTCTTGTTCCGTCTATATCTCCAGGCCCTCTAATCTCTAAATCTTTTTCTGCTATGACAAAACCATCTGTTGTATTGCACATGATTTTTAATCTTTCTCTTGCCTCCCTACTTGCCTTTACACTACTTAATAAAATACAATAACTCTGCTCTGAACCTCTACCTACTCGGCCCCTTAATTGATGCAATTGTGATAAACCAAATTTTTCTGCACTCTCTATCACCATCACCGATGCATTGGGCACATTAACCCCTACTTCAATCACTGTTGTACCCACGAGTATTTGTGTATCCCCTGATTTAAATCGATTCATGTTCTCGGATTTTAAATCATTGTGCATCTTTCCATGGACCATGCTAATTTTATAAGTGGGCTCAGGAAAAAAACTTTTCACTTGTTCATAACCCTGCATTAAATCCTCGTAACTCATTTTTTCACTTTCCTCAATCAAAGGATACACATAATAAGCTTGTCGTCCTTTTTGGATTTCTGATTTTACGAAATCCATCACACTCGCGCGCGATGTTTCATATCGATGTACGGTTTTAATAGGCTGTCTTCCTGGAGGTAATTCATCCATGATACTATAATCCAAGTCGCCATAAGCCGTCATAGCTAAGGTTCTTGGGATCGGCGTTGCTGTCATTACTAAAACGTGTGGCGGGATGGATGCTTTTTTCCAGAGCTTTGATCTTTGCTCTACACCGAATCTGTGTTGCTCGTCAATCACTGCCAATCCTAATTTTTTAAATATGACTGGATCCTCAATCAAGGCATGCGTTCCTACCACAAAATGAATCGTATCTTCTGCCAATCCTTTTAAAATTCTTCTTCGTTCTGCTGCTTTTGTACTACCCGTTAAAATGGCCACTTCGACTGGCATTTCTTTTAAGAGTTCTGTCAAACTACTATAATGTTGTTGCGCTAAAATTTCGGTAGGGGCCATTAAGCAACTCTGAAATCCATTGTCGGCGGCAATGAGCATCGCCATCAATGCAATCATCGTTTTACCACTACCCACATCGCCTTGTAACAAACGATTCATTTGAAAGCCTTTTGCCACATCCACTCTAATTTCTTTTATAACTCTTTTTTGGGCACCCGTTAATTCAAAGGGTAAATAATTGTTGTAAAAAGTATTGAAGTAGTCCCCCACTTTTTCAAACACTTGCCCTTTGCTGTTTTTATGCCTGTCAATTTTAATTAAATTCAATCTAATTTGTGCAATGAATAATTCTTCAAAAATCAATCTTGATAATGCTTGTTTATATTTTGCTTGATTGGATGGAAAATGGATTTGTCTAAATGCTTCCCATCTTCCCATTCTATCTACTAATAAATGAGCAGGCAAATTTTCTGGAAGATCCCTTTCGCTAATTTGTTGAAACAAAACTTGGGTGAGTTTGCCAATTTGTTTTCCATTTAAACCCCTCGCTTTTAATTTTTCGGTGGAACCATAGACAGGCTCAAGTAAAGATTTTTGAGCCATGGTTTGGGCCACAAAAGGTTCAATTTCAGGATGCACAATCTGTGGTTTCCCATTAAAAAAACCTAACCTGCCAAAAACCAAATAGGACTGACCCTCCACTAGGTTCTTTTGAACATACTGAATCCCCTGAAACCAAGCCAATTCCAAATAACCCGATTCATCTTTTAACTGGGCAACCATCCTCTTTGAACGCTTCTCTCCAATCGAATGCAACCCCAATAAGACCCCTTTTACTTGGATAAAATCCATCTCGGGGGTCAATTGATTGATTGGCGTTATAACAGTCTTATCAACATGCCTATGTGGGAAATGCTGCAATAAATCGCCAAAAGTATAGATACTAAGCTCTTTTTTGAGCAATTCCGCCCTCTGAGGGCCTACACCCTTTAGGTATTCAATGGGACTGGATAAAAGCGTAGCTAGGCTCAAGCGATTTTTTTTAGATTCAGGACAAATATCCCAAAAAGATGGCAAAAAATGGGATTGTGATTCATTATCTTCGCACAGCTATGGAAAAGGAAATCGTATTGAGTGGAATAAGGCCTACCGGGTTCTTACATTTAGGAAATTATTTTGGTGCTATGCGCAATTATGTCCGCATGCAAGATGAATTCAATTGCTATTTTTTTGTAGCCAACTGGCATAGCTTAACAACCCATCCTGACACAAAAACTTTACAAGAAAGTGTGTTACGTGTGGTGGCAGAAAATATTGCTTGTGGATTGGATCCAGAGAAAGTGTCTTTATATGTACAAAGTGATGTACCAGAAATAGCAGAATTGTATTTGTATTTAAATATGTTGGCTTATAAAGGTGAACTTGAAAAGACCACTACTTTTAAAGATAAAGTAAGGATGCAACCTGAAAATGTCAATGCGGGTTTATTAACTTATCCAGTGTTACAAGCTGCAGATATTTTAATTCATCGCGCAGTAAAAGTACCTGTTGGGAAAGACCAAGAGCAAAACCTAGAAATGGCAAGAAATTTTGCTGAAAGATTCAACCACCGATATGGTGAAACTTTTCCCCTGCCTTACGCCTTTAATTACAACAGCGAGTTGGTGAAAATCATGGGCTTAGATGGCAACGGGAAAATGAGTAAGAGCGAGAATCAAATGACGACATTATTTTTAGCAGATGAAGATGATTTGATTCGCAAAAAAGTAATGAAGGCAAAAACAGACCAAGGGCCGCTAACTCCAAATTCCGTTAAACCTGACTATATCCAAAACTTATTTACTTTAATGAGTTTAGTAAGTACCTCAGATACCGTACAAAAATTTGAGGATGACTTTAATAATAGCTCAGAGGGCAATTGCATCATTCGTTATGGTGATATGAAAAAACAATTGGCCGAAGATATGGTTCAATTCATCAACCCAATTCGTAACAAAGCCGCTGATTTACAAAACAATAAAGATTTACTTTTAAAAATTATTCATCAAGGTGCAGATAAAGCAAGAGCAAGTGCATCTGCCACATTAACTTCTGTAAGAAAAGCAGTAGGTATGGACTATCTATAAAATCATCCTCCATTTAAATAAATTATACGTAAAAGATTATGGCAAAAGCAACAACTAAAAAACCGAAACACGTAGCAATCGCAGGTAATATTGGCGTTGGTAAAACAACCCTTACCGAGTTGTTGAGTAAGCACTATCGTTGGATTCCTCAATTTGAAGATGTGGACCATAATCCCTATTTAATGGACTTTTATGATGATATGCCAAGATGGAGCTTCAACTTACAGATCTACTTTTTACATGGTAGATTGAATCAGATTTTAGAAATACAAAAAGGGACTGAAACCATTATTCAAGATAGAACCATCTACGAAGATGCTAATATTTTTGCACCTAACTTACACGAAATGGGTTTGATGAGTAAACGAGATTTTGACAACTACTTCGGATTTTTTAATACCATTAAATCAATGGTTCAACCGCCAGATTTATTAATTTATTTAAAAGCATCTGTCCCAACCCTTGTATCTCAAATTCAGAAAAGAGGAAGAGAATACGAAGAGAATATTCGTTTAGATTACTTAAAAAGACTGAATGAATATTATAATAAATGGATTGACAATTATACAGAAGGTCCATTGTTAGTGATAGATTGTGATAAAAATAAATTCGGCGAGTCTGAAGAAGATTTAGGACAAATCATAAGTAAGGTAGATAGCACTTTGTATGGTTTATTTTAATTTCACCTTATTTTTTAAAAATGCAACAAATTACACCTGAATTACTGGAGCAAATCAAATCCATTGTTGGTGCTGAATATGTTTTCACTGACGAAGAGAGCTTTGAAAAATATGGCAGAGACGAAACGGAAAAACTACATTATACTCCAGCGGTCGTAGTTAAACCAAGAAAAGCAGAAGAGATTGGAGCTTTGATGCAGTTAGCAAACAAGCACTTAATTCCAGTAACACCAAGAGGTGCAGGCACAGGATTAACGGGTGGCGCACTGCCTCATTTAGGAGGTTTGGTTATCGCTATGGAGAGATTCAATCAGATTCTAGAAATTGATGAAAGAAATTTACAAGTAACGACCGAACCGGGCGTGATTACAGAAGTATTACAAAATGCTGTAAAGGAAAAAGGGTTGTTCTATCCTCCTGATCCTGCAAGTAAAGGAAGTTGTTTTATTGGCGGCAATATTTCTGAAAATTCAGGCGGACCTAGAGCTGTGAAATACGGTGTCGTGAAAGACTATGTTTTAAATTTAGAAATTGTTTTACCTACAGGTGAAATTATTTGGACAGGTTCGAATGTTTTAAAAAATGCAACGGGTTATAATTTAACGCAGTTAATTGTTGGAAGTGAAGGCACACTGGGTATCGTGACCAAAATTGTTTTAAGATTAATCCCGCATCCTAAGTTTGATTTATTGATGCTTGCGCCATTTGATAGTCTTGAAAAGGCGACTGAAGCTGTGAGCGCTATTTTTAGAGCAGGTATCACCCCTAGCGCATTGGAGCTAATGGAAATTGAATCTATTAAATTAGCTAGTAAATTATGCGACAGCACTGCAATTACAATTACAGACAACTTAGCCGCACATTTAATTATAGAAGTGGATGGCAATGATAAAGAGGTATTGATGAAAGATATGGAAGCCATAGCTGAAGTATTAACGAATTTCGAAGTGGGTGAATTGTACTTTGCCGATGATGCTCAACAAAAAACTGAGCTTTGGAAAATACGTAGAAAGGCCAACGAAGCTTCAGTCGCAGCAGGTTATACCATTGAAGAAGATACCGTGGTACCTAGAGCTGAATTACCAAAATTAATCAAAGGTGTGAAAGCATTGGCACTTGAGAATGGGTTTAAAGTGGTTTCTTATGGACATGCAGGAGACGGAAATTTGCATATCAGAATCAACCACCCACTCTACAAAAAGAGTTATGAAAATGAAGTGATACAATCCATACTTTTTAAAATTTTCGAATTGGTAAAATCACTAGGCGGTACGATTAGTGGGGAACATGGCATTGGATTGATTCAAAAGTCATTCATGCCAGTCATGTTTGATGCTGTAACTATGGAATTAATGATAGGTATTAAAAAGGTGTTTGATCCTAATCATATTTTGAATGCTGGTAAAATTTTTGATTCTAAATAATGAAAAAGAAGTTTATATACTTAATGCTTTTTGCTTTATGCAATAGCTATTTCCTAACTGCGCAGGATGTGATTCAGACAATGCCATCCATCAACAACAATCCGGTATTTTTAGGTGGCAACTTAGTGATTGGTGGAGGCTCAGGTTCATTTCAAATTGGGCTTAATCCTGAAATGTACAAGCGTGTCAACGATTTTGTAGACCTTGGTGCGGCAACTAATTTATTTTTTCAATCTTTCAACCCAACTATAAGTAACGGTTTACCTGGTACTTCCTCTAGAAGTTTCCAGTTTGGCATGGGTGGCTTTACAAGAATTTGGCCACTAGAAAAGGTTTTTATACAAATACAACCAGAATACAATTATACCTGGAGCAGATTCAAAGACAGAGGCACAGACGGTGTCAATGCAGGCGCTTCACGCAGTATTGGTTTTGGAGCCGAGAGTTTATTGGCTGGTTTTGGATATGGCAGCAGATCAGAAAATGGGATGACTTATTTTAGCGTCATGTTTGATTTATTAAAAAATCCCAACTCGCCTTACCGAGATGGCTATAACAGAGCAGACCCTATTATAAGAGCAGGTTTTGCATTCCCTATTCGCTCCAAGCGTTAATGGTTTGTAGCACAGCTTCGGCATCTTTTGCAACTGTAATTCTATTTCGCCAATCATCATACATGAATCCTTCGGTATGCATATGATCCATCATGGCAATCAATGGTGAATAATATCCTTCCCAATTTAGAATGATCACTTTCTTTTGATGGATGTTTAAATTATTCCATGTAAGCATCTCAAATAATTCATCCATTGTTCCCATTCCTCCTGGCAAAATAATTGCTACATCCGCTTTATCATACAATATTTTTTTTCGATCATGCATTGTTTCTGTAACGATCAACTCCGTCAATCCCTCGTGTTGGGCCTCCCACTCTAATAAAAGCTTTGGAATGATGCCAATTACCTTTCCTTGTTTTGACAAAACAGCGTCTGCAATAGCGCCCATAATGCCTTTGCCGCCTCCACCATAGACCAATTGTATTCCATTTTCACCCAATGCATGGCCTAATTCAATTGCTTGACTTGTAAAACCTATTTGATTTCCAGATTTAGAGCCGCAAAAGACGGTGACAGATTGTATTTTCATAGGATATAATTCGTTAAGATCTGTCACAAAATAATCAAAAAAGTCAAAGATTCTCACTACTTTGCTTTATCAAAATGATAATATATAAACTATGAGTGCAACCACCCTTTTTATCTTCGTACTACTTTACTTTATAGTGTTGTTAGGTGTAGCCAAAATCACAGGTAAGAATAGCAATAACATGTCCTTTTTCATTGGTAATAAAAATAGCAATTGGATGTTAGTTGCCTTTGGCATGATTGGCACTTCATTAAGTGGTGTCACTTTTGTAAGCGTACCTGGGGCTGTTGGAAAAGATGCATTTCATTATTTACAAATTACGTTGGGTTATTTAATTGGTTATATAGCCATCGCTTATGTGTTACTCCCAATTTATTATAAGTTAAACTTGACTTCTATCTACCATTACTTAGAAGGCAGATTGGGATTCAGTGCTTACAAAACAGGTGCTTCCTTTTTTATCCTTTCAAGAACACTTGGTGCCACCGCAAGATTGTATTTAGTGGTTAAAATATTGCAATTTTTTATACTTGACAATATGCATGTGCCCTTTTGGGCGACCACAATGGTCATCCTAGTGATGATCTTATTATACACTTATGAGGGTGGTGTTAAAACAATTGTTTGGACAGATACCTTACAAACATCAGGGATGTTATTGGGATTAATTATATGTAGTATTTATATCTTATCAAAATTGGACTTATCCGTGCTACAAGGATTGACTGCCATGCAAAACAAAGCATTGGCCTCTGATTCATCTATACACTTAGCCGATATCTTTAGTACGGATGTGAATAGTAAATCCTTTTTCTTAAAGCAAATCATTGGAGGTGCCTTTGTCACCTTAACCATGACAGGGCTTGACCAAGAAATGATGCAAAAAAATATCTCAGTAAAAAATCTTAAGGATGCGCAAAAAAATATGGTCACTATTGGCTTCACCATGTTAATTGCAATTAGTTTATTTCTTTACCTTGGTGGTTTATTACATTTATATGCTGCTCAAAATAACATCACTGCAACAGGAGATGATTTATTCCCAACATTGGCTTTAAACCATATGCCTCCTTATTTATCTATTATTTTTATTCTTGCATTGATCTCTGCCCTATTCCCAAGTGCAGATGGTGCTATCACTGCTTTAACATCTAGTTTCTGTATTGATATTTTAGGATTACAAAGAAATAAAAACTGGTCTGAGGCACACCAAAAAAAGATTAGACAAAGAACCCATTTAGTTTTTGCGTTGATTTTTTTAATCATGGTCATGGTGTTTAAATGGATAGACAATAAGAGTACGATTGACTTATTGTTGAAAATTGCCTCTTATACTTATGGCCCATTATTAGGTTTATTTGCATTTGGCATATTGACAAAAAGAAGCATTAATAATACACTAGTGCCAGTCATTTGTGTGATGGCCCCAATCCTTTGTTTGGCGCTAGACTATTTCCAAGTACAATTATTTGGCAATTTCAAAATTGGCCAAGAACTATTGATCATCAATGGAGGAATAACTTTTATAGGTTTATGGCTCATTTCAAGCGCTAATAGCGAAAAAAATTAGACATTTGCAGCATGGATTTTATTCAACCTGCTGCCAATAACTATGTAACGCATTATAGTGATGCCACACCGGCCTATTTAAGGCCTATGTATGAGCAAACTATTTTGACACATCCACATGCTCATTTACAAAGCAATTGGAACCAGGGGGGATTTTTAAGCTTTTTTAGCAAACTATTGGCCCCTCAATCTATTTTAGAAATAGGTACTTTTTCTGGCTTTAGCACTTTATGCTTAGCCGAAGGTTTAAGTAGCACTGGAACCATAGATACCATAGAACTTAGAGCCGAAGATGCCAATGCAGCCAGAACCCATTTTGATACAAGCCCAAAAGGACCTCAAATCATTACACATATTGGTGATGCCAAGACAATCCTACCTACCCTAACAAAGCAATGGGACTTGGTCTTTATTGACGCAGACAAGACGGGTTATATTGATTATGTGAATTTGGTTCTGCCAATGCTATCAGATAAAGGCATCATTATTGCAGACAATGTTTTATTTCATGGACAAGTATTTGAAGAAAATATAACAGGTAAAAACGCTTTGGCTATACATGCATTTAATGAATTCATTTTACAACATCAAGACATTGAAAAAATCATGTTGACAGTTAGAGACGGATTAACCTTAATTAGAAAAAAATAATATGAAGCAAACCCTACTCCTAACATGTATTTTTTGCTTAGTTATCCAAACTGGTTGGACACAAAATAATACAACTACCATTGCCTATATAGCACAATATAAAGCCATTGCAATGAAGGAAATGAAAAGGACTGGCGTGCCCGCTTCAATCACCCTTGCTCAGGCAATTGTTGAATCCAATAGCGGTGAAAGCAACCTAGCTAAAAACCACAATAACCACTTTGGCATCAAATGTAAGTCAGATTGGACTGGCGCAAAAGCTTATCAAGATGATGATACAAAACAAGAATGCTTTAGAGCATATGATGCAGCAGAGCTATCTTTTAAAGACCATTCTAATTTTTTAAAAAATCGTCCAAACTATGTAGATTTATTTTTACTAGACCCTGTGGATGATACCGCATGGGCTTATGGACTTAAAAAAGCAGGATATGCCACAGCATCCGACTACCCTAAAAAATTATTAAAAATTATTGATGATTACGAATTGGCACAATACAATTTCCCAGAGCTTGAAAATGAAGTGGAAGTGGAAGAAGCACCCGTAAACAAGTTGATAGCCGACGCCCCCGAAAAAAAGATATATTCTGACACAGTGGTTAATAAGGTTGTGAATGATACTCCTATAATTAAAGTCATTACTGATACACCTGCAAAAAGTTTAAATAAGGTTTCTGGTATTGCTCAAATGAACACCATAGACAATGTAGCTCCATTACCAACTAAGGCATTAACAACTCAAACATTAACAGCTACTCAAATTGATTCTATTAAAAAAGATAAGATTCAAAAGGAATCAATTCAAAAAGAGTCAATTACAGTTATTCAATCGACTCAAACAGCCCCTTTAAAAATAATTGATACCACTAAAACAACCCCTGAACCTGTTGTATCTAAACAACCTTCTTACAATTATCCTGAAGGTCGTTTTAGAATCAATCAAGTGCCGGTAATACTTGGAAAAGAAGATATGTCTTTTATAGAGATTGCGCTTAAGTACAATGTGCCCTTGTATAAACTATTTGAATACAATGAAATTGATAAATCAAATCTCTTAGAAAGAGACCAACTGATTTTTCTTGCTCC
>CAINOI010000001.1 GCA_903851465.1 uncultured Bacteroidota bacterium | reverse complement strand
GGTGGTGCTTCTACTGAAGCTACAACTGATTCTGCTGCTGCAACTGTTGATACAGCTGCTGTTGCTGTTGATTCTGCTGCTGTTGCAACTGATTCAACTGCTACTGATTCTGCTGCTACTAAGTAGTTCTAGAAGTTTTTTAAATAACTTCTTGCAAGAAGGTCCTTTCCGAATATCGGAAAGGATTTTTTTTTGTGCCAAACTCAAGGTGGTTTCTTACATTTGATCCCCTTTGGCATCAATATTGCCTATATATAGGCAGAACGATGAAGCCCGTTTTTAAACTTAGGCTTATGTCATTTTGACTAGAATTATAAAACTAAAGACATTGGATAAACAATTTTTATTTAAAACAGAAGAAGACAACGAATTCATACCATTATTCACTTTTAATGAGCAGGATATGGAAAATGAACCTCCACTTGTGATAGAAGATATGATACCAATCCTGCCATTAAGAAACACCGTATTGTTTCCCGGGGTAGTCATTCCTATAACTGTTGGAAGAGATAAAAGCATTCAAGCAGTAAAAGCGGCTTATGCTAAAGATAAATTAGTGGGGGTCTTGGCACAGAAAGATGGGAATATTGAAGATCCTAATCCGGCAGATTTGTGTGCGATTGGTACCGTGGCAAAGATCATTAAAATGATCAAGATGCAAGACGGAGGCACCACGATTATCATTCAAGGTAAAAAGCGTTTTGAGTTGTTAGAAATGGTAGAAGAAGATCCATTTTTTAGAGGGAAAGTTAAATTAATTGAAGACGAACCTGTTCAAAAAGATGACGCCCATTTTGAAGCATTATTATCTACCATTAAAGATCTTGCAGCACAGATTATTCAATTGTCTCCTAATTTTCCTTCGGAGGCAACTATGATTTTAAAAAATATTGAAAGCCCACTTTTCTTGGTCAATTTTGTTGGGAGCAACCTCAATATTGAATTACAAGAAAAGCAGGGTTTACTGGAAATCAACGGCGTCAAAGAAAAAGCCGAAAAACTAGTTGAGTTCTTACAAAAAGAATTGCAATTTGTGGAGTTGAAGAATAAAGTAGCCAATAAGACAAGAACAGAAATTGACAAACAACAAAGAGATTATTTTTTACAGCAACAACTTAAAAGTATTAAGGATGAGTTAGGAGGTGATCCTAATGAACGCGAAGTGGCTGAAATGAAAAAGAAGGCAGAAGGAAAAAAGTGGCCTGATGCTGCTAAAAAATTATTTCAGAATGGGTTAGAAAAATTGGAACGTATGCATCCAAGTACCCCTGATTATTCTGTGGTATACAATCACCTTGATTTATTATTAGACCTTCCATGGGATGAATATACAGCCGACAACTATGATTTGAAACACGCCAAGAAAGTATTAGATGACGATCATTATGGCATGGGGAAAATCAAAAATCGTATTTTAGAATATTTAGCTGTATTAAAATTAAAAGGAGATATGAAGAGCCCAATCCTTTGTTTCTTGGGCCCTCCAGGTATTGGTAAAACATCTTTAGGCAGGTCCATCGCACACGCCATTGGTAGAAAATATACCCGCGTTAGTTTAGGCGGTCTTCATGATGAAAGTGAAATCAGAGGCCATCGTAAAACTTATATTGGGGCTATGCCTGGAAGAATTATCCAAAGTATTCGTAAAGTAAAAACATCCAATCCTGTCATGATTTTGGATGAGATAGATAAAATTGGAAAAGACCAAAGAGGAGACCCATCTTCTGCATTACTAGAAGTATTGGATCCAGAACAAAATCATAGCTTTTATGACAATTACTTAGAATCTGAATATGATTTAAGTAAGACTTTATTTATAGCTACTGCGAATGATATTAGTCAAATTCAGCCTGCTTTAAGAGATCGTTTAGAAATCATCGATTTAAGTGGTTATGCGGTAGAGGAAAAAGTAGAAATTGCAAAAAGGCATTTATTCCCTAAACAAAAATCATTGCATGGCTTAGAGAAATACAATTTCAAAATACAAGATAATGTATTGGAAAAAGTCATTGAGGACTATACAAGAGAAAGTGGTGTGCGTGAATTGGATCGTCAATTGGCTTCGATCATGCGTTACCAAGCAAAACAAATTGCGAATAAAATAAAGATTAAACCAACTGTAAGTAAATTAGACCTACTTAAAATTTTAGGCCAACCTAGGTATAGCAATGAAATTTATAAAACAGTGAACATGCCTGGTGTAGCTGTAGGTTTAGCTTGGACTTACGTAGGGGGTGATATTCTATTCATTGAAACTTTACTTTCAGAAGGGAAAGGCGAATTAAAATTAACCGGCAACTTGGGCAATGTCATGAAAGAAAGTGCCACAACTGCTATGACTTATTTACAAGCCAACGCCAAAAAAATTGGCGTTGATCCAACACTATTTAATACAAAGTCAGTGCACATGCACGTACCCGAAGGGGCAGTACCAAAGGATGGCCCTAGTGCAGGCATCACTATTTTAACAGCTTTAAGTTCTGCTTATACGGGCAGGAAAGTAAAGCCTTTCTTGGCTATGACTGGAGAGATCACCCTTAGAGGTCAGGTATTACCCGTAGGTGGTATCAAAGAAAAAATCTTAGCTGCAAAAAGAGCTGGTATGAAAGAGATTATTCTTTGTTGGCAAAACGAAAAGGATGTCAATGAAATAGACCAAGCTTTTATTAAAGGGGTGAAGTTTTATTATGTGAAAAATATGCAGCAGGTGCTAGATTTAGCCCTTGTTTAATTGATTTTTAATTTCCAAACCCTAGCTTTGTTAAATGCGTTCTATACAAATCATTTTCAGGCTAGGGTTTTTTATTGCCTGCTATTTTAATAGCGGATGGTTCATAGGAGGTAATACAATTATCGCACAAACAACTGCAGGAAATGCAGTTTACCAATTTTTAAAATTGCCCTATGCTGCAAAAGCAACAAGTTTAGGGGGCCTTAATATTAGTTCTATTGGGAATGACTTAGGGTTAGCAATGATGCAGCCTGCTTTATTATCCACTAATTTAGATGGGGAATTACAATTAAGTGTTAAGCCTTATTTTTCGGGCATTCAGCAATATGATTTAAATGGGGCAAACAAATTAAAATCTGATTGGGTAGTAGGATGGGGGGTGCACTATATGGACTATGGGAGTATTATACAAACAGATATGTTAGGCAATGAATATGGGAGCATCAATCCCAATGAATATGCCATTCAGGTGGGTATTGCAAAAACCTATCAGGACTATTTTCATTTTGGTACACAAATAAAATTCATACAATCTAACTATGGTCAATATAGATCCAATGGTATCGCAATGGATATTGGAGTGAACTATCTTGCTCCAAATGGATTGTCTCAATGGAGTATTTTATTACAAAATGTAGGAACTCAGTTAAAATATTCTCAAGTCAAAGAAGAATTGCCATTGAATTTAATACTTGGATGGTCCAAAAAATTAGCCACTGCGCCTTTGCAATTTTCAATTACAGCAGAGCGACTGTCAGTTTGGAATGACAACTATTACGACTTGGATTTTTACAATGCAGAAGGGTATAAAAAACCTGGCTCACTTCAAAATGTATTTAACCACCTTATTTTAGGAGCTCAAATGTATATTGGACAAGGTTTTGAAATAGATCTTGGCTATCATTTTGCACGAAGATTTGAATTGAATATACCTAACCAGCCCAATAGTTTAAATGGACTCAGCGCTGGTTTTGGATTTCCATATAAAAGAGTGCAGTTTCAATATGGGACAGGCTTTTTTCAAAAAAATAATTACCATCATTTTACTTTGCAATACGCTTTAAAGCAAAAAGAATAGGCTGAATTTTTTTCAGCCTATTCTTTTTAATTGATATTTATAAAATATATTTATTGTTTCTTTGGCATCACGGCTTTTGGCTTATTAGCAGGCGCCATTGCTTGTTTAGGTTCTGTTGTTGGCTTTTTTGGCAAGGGAGCTTTATTAGCTGCTGGGGTTGCGGGAACAGTTGTCACAACTGTTGGTTCATCATTGGATAATAAGCTATAATCAGATTCAGCGTCTATACCTTCTGCATCTTCATCTGGTATCGTTAAATCTACACTTGAATCCTTGCCAACAAAATTGACATTAAAGTCGGTGCTTAAATTATCAGGCTTAACAAAATTGGCATTTCTATCTAAATTACATGCAGGGTCATTGGCAACCTTATTCATAAAATAGGCCCAAATAGGTAAGGAGCCATGTGCGCCTTGCCCAAAATAATTATCTGTAAAACGTATATAACGATCATCTGCACCAACCCATGCACCAGCAAGTATTTGTGGTGTGTACCCCATAAACCATAAATCACTATTGTCATTGGTGGTTCCTGTTTTACCTGCCACAGCTTGCGTTCCAATATCGTAAGAATACATACTTCTACCTGTTCCTTTAGAAATTACCCCTTCCATCATACTCACCATGGAGTAGGCAGTTAATTCACTGATGACTTTTCTTCTTTGTGGAGAGAAACTTTCTAATACATTGCCATTTTTATCTTCGATACGATTGATGAAAAATGGTTGCGCATTGTAACCTCCGCCTGGGAACATAGTATATGCTTGAACCATTTCAAATAAGGAAACCTCACATGCACCTAATGCGATAGAAGGATAGGCAGGAATATCGGCTTGAATATTTGATTTTTTCAAATAAGCGACCAATTCTTTTGCTGCTTCATTGCCATCTCCATTAATTTGCTTCATAATATAAGCAGTGGCGCAGTTTCTGGATTCAGCTAAAGCCTGCGCCATTGGCATGGATTGTCCTGTACAAGATTTTGCCGTATTAGGAACCATACCGTAACCTTCAAAATTCTGTTGTTGATCTTGTACAATACTAAATGGTGTAAAACCAGATTTTTCAATGGCTAAAGAATACAATAAAGGCTTCATGGTTGAACCCACTTGTCTTCTAGTATTGATATTGACATGGTCATATTTGAATGTCTTAAAATCAATACCACCCACCCATGCTTTGACTTCACCTGTAAAAGGGTCTACAGCTAAGAAACCTGTTTGTAGCATTTGCTTATGGTACTTTAATGAGTCCATCGGGGTCATTAAAGTATCAATGAATCTATTTTTATTCCAAGCAAAAACACGCATCGGTAAAACTTCATCAAATGTTTTTCTAATGTCAGTTTCATCCATCTCATCCCGTTTTAAATTCCTCCAACGGTCGGTTTGTTTGATGGCTAATTCTAATTGGTTACTAAAATCTTTCCAAACGGAACCCGTTTTAATATTAGACTGTTTGTTAAACTCTTTTTGTAAATACGCCATATGTCTTGCTACCGCTTCTTCGGCATATAATTGCATACGAGGATTGATAGTTGTATAAATTTTTAAACCATCTCTATATAAGTTATAAGCATCACCATTGTTCTTCTTATGTTCCTTACACCATTTTTTCATATACTCTCCAAGGTAACTTCTAAAGTAGGGGCCTAAACCATTGTTTTCATCAAGCTTCTTAAAATTAGTTACCAAAGGCAATGCTTTTAATTGTGCTGCTTGATCGTTGGTAATGTATTTTTCACCAGCCATTCTGTTCAATACCAAGTTTCTTCTATCAAGCGCTAATTTAGGATTTCTGTTGGGGTTGTATTTAGTAGGTGCATTGATCATGCCTATCAGCAAAGCAGCTTCTTCGATTGTTAAACGATCTGGTTCTTTTTGAAAGAAGGATCTAGAGGCATTGCTTACCCCAAACAAATTTTCACTAAAAGGCACCGTGTTTAAATACAATGTGATAATTTCTTGCTTAGTGAAATTGCGTTCTAGTTTGATGGCAATGATACTCTCTTTGATTTTTTGAACGACTCTTAAGAGTTTGTTTTTAGTACCCCAATTGTCTGTAAATAAATTTTTAGCAGTTTGCATAGTGATGGTAGACGCGCCACCTTGGCTTCCAAGAAAAGCAACGGCTCTTAATAAACCCTCACCGTCAATACCATAATGGTCATAAAATCTTTTATCTTCTGTTGCAACCAGTGCTTGCAATAAGTAGGGGCTAATATCTCTATACTTGACACTTATACGATCTTCTAAATAAAACTTTCCCATAGGCGTGCCATCTTGTGCATAGACCTGACTAGCCAAAGAAGCGGTCGGATTTTCTATATCATCTAAATCGGGCATATCGCCAATCCATCCAAAATTGAGCATTAAGATAAATAGCAAAAAAATACCTGCACCAATTAGATAATATTTCCAAAATAGTCTTACCCAATTTTTTGGTCCTTTTTTACTTTCTTTTGCTGTTGTTGTTTTATTTTCTGAGTTCACTTTTTACCATTTAAGGTTTAAAATAATATTTGGTCTTGTCGCGCTTATATTGATTCAATTGTTCCTGGTTGTTAATTTGGATAATATTTGATTTTCCAATCAAAGTTAAGTCGTATTGTTTTTTTGGAACAAACGAAATAATTTCTGTACTTAACCTTGGCTTGACCTTATTAATATAATCTACACCATCAGCTGCTTTTGTAAATGGTCCAATCCATACAATATGACTTTGATCGGCAAACTGAACGAAAGTAACAGTCAGGTTTAATTGTCTAAATGCCTCTGCATGGAAGTCTTTGAGTGCATTTTGAATTTCTTTAACAAATACAGTAGAAACATTCATTGTTTGTAAAGCAATATAATGCTGTTCTAAGCTATCATTCGTAAACACTAGTTGATTTATTAAGGCTATGGATTGAACACTGTCCAATTTAGAAGCAATAGAAGACAGGTTATTTATCTTACCAGTTTTATTTAAACTACTGTCATTTTTTATAACTGCAGCCTCTACTTTATCTTGAACTAGACCTGCTTCGTCTGCTGTCATTGTTTTAGTCAGCTTAAGTATTTTCAATGCAGTAAGATAGGCTTCGGTTGCTTTTCTGTTATTGATCTCTGTAATAATATTTTTAGCCCTTGCCTTAATTGATTCACTTTTATTTTGGGCAATAATTTCATTTAACAATACAATCGCTACACTGTCTTTGCCTAATTGGGCATGCATTTTTACTTTTAAAAACTGATAGGGGGTTTGCCACTTAGTGCCCTTGAATTGTTGCTGTGTAGGCTCTATTTGCGCACTAAATTGATCCCAATCTCCAATTTGTGCCATAAAATATGCTGCCTTATATGCCTCTGAGCTTTGCATATCAATTCGTTCAAGATTTTCTTTAGCCTGCTTCTTTTGCACATAGATGCCCTGAGGGAAATTACTTGTAATAATTTGTATAATACTATCAGATATGGTTGATTGCCCAATATGCATATAATGACTTGCTAAATCTAGTAATGCTAATTCTGTAGCACTAGGTTCAATATTATTTTGAATCACTGCCTGGTATCTAGGTAATGCTTTTTCAAAATCATTCAATTCGTATAAAAATATTTTTGCAATTGCTAAGTTATTTTTATTCCAACTCAATTTCGATGCTTTCAAATCTGATGCACTTTGAATCAATTGAATCGCAAGTGTATCATTGTCATCTTTGTCTAGCTCGTCGTTATTATTTTTAGAGGACACTTGATTTATAAGTAGTTGCCCGTTATTTTGATTAGGATCTAAATTATTATTAGAAGTAGTTGATTTTGTTAATTGGATTGTTGTTTTTCTACGCCAATTGTCCACATTGGGTCTATCACCCCATTTTTTGATGTAGCTGGTAACACCATTGCTCACATTTTGCGGATTGTCAAAGTAGAAGTCCGATTTTACGACTTGTTTTGCTGATGGATTGGCAAAAGCATTGTTAAAGGTATAGCCTGGATTATAATTTTGATTGTTTTTAATGACTGTTAAAGCTTCAGCTATTTTTTTATTTGGGTCAGATAATAAATCCTTTTGTTGAGCTTTAAGCATTGCTGCTCTTTTTTGCCATTGTTTTGCAATTTGTAATTGATTCACTTTAGGAGCTGTATAAATCTTTTGCAAACTATCCTCATTCGCAATCAATTCATTTAAGTTGGCTATTTTATCAATCCATTTTTTTCTTAAGGTAATTTGGTCATAATTTGGATAGGACTTAAGTACATCTTTTAAATTATCATAAGCAATTTTAGCCACTTCAAATTGATCCTCTTTATAATTCAAAGCACCTAATTGCACCAATGCTTTTTGTTTAAGCTTATCATTCTTTTCATTTTTCTGTATAGACCTTATAAGCCATTCATTCGCTTTTGAGGATGCTTTATTTCGTATTGCTAGCTGGGCCATTTCATAGTAAACGATATCTGCGAAACCACTGTATTTATCTTTTTTTAACATACGCTCTAATGCGTTCGCTAAACTCTCCCATGATTTTTCTCCTCTATTTGCATCAATGCTTGCCATATAAATACTGGAATATACTGCAATGACTGGATTGGATACAGTTGACCCAGCTTTTCTGAACCAATTGTATGCTAGGTCTATTTTTTGTTCCTTTTCATATAATTGAGCAATTAGATAAGACCATCTAGCTTTGGTTAATAGATCTTGTGCGTTCTCTAAACCTATTATAAGATAATTTGCTGCACTATCATTGTTGCCAGATAAATAATAGCCATAAGCCAATTGTTCATATAAAAACGGGTATAAACGTTTAGGGAAGCCTGCGTCTGTTTTTAATAATTGTAATAAACTAATCCCTTCATTGATTTCGCCCGCTTCAAAATAATTTCTCGCTTGCCAAATCATACTTTCATTTCTGATATTTTTATTTTCCCAGACACGGTTATCTTCGACAGAGGCTATACTGAATTTACCGGATTTATTTAAATTACTGCCAATTGGCTGATCAGCTCCAGCTTCTTTATCATAAAAAGAGTAGTTGATGAATTGTAAAATACTTGCAGCAGTGTCAAAATTTTTATGAAATAAGTATGATTTTGCTAATAATAAATAGGCATCATCAACATAATTGCTTCTTAAATCATGTAATACAATATTGGCATTACATCGATATACAATTGAGTCGATCGATTCTTTTGCTGTAATACTTAAATCATAGTCATAAAAAGGGAGTAATTCTGTATAATCATCCTCATGCACATCGCGAGCCTTTTGGATGATTTCTTCTAATGATAATTCTGCATTGAATAAATAATTGAATTGGGATACCGTATTTTGGTAGGCACGTCTACCTAGGGTATATTTTTTATCTAATAAACGCTCATAAGGTAATAGTTTATCAATTTGATTGATCCCTGTTTTATCTAAAAGATCATTTGTTTTTTTATTCAATCCCTCTTTTACCTTATCAATCTTTTTATTTAAAAAATTATTAATTTTCTTCTGGCTGCTATCTAAAAATTGATTGGCTTTTTTTATAAGCTTTGAATTATTGATGTCCAAGATAGATTTTGTCGTATCCTGTGCATAAACTGGACTAACCCAAATAGACAGAAAGACCATTGCAATCAAGCAAATGATGCGTTTGAACTGTGGATATTTAAAATCTTGTTGCATAGGGTTAAAAGCACCTTAAAAATACGGCATATTCTGTTTAAATAAGGCAAAGGTTGTACCTTTATACAGATTAAAGAATATGGCAAACTTAGATATTAACAATACTTTTAAAAGACGTAGCAGTACTTATCGTTTGGTGGTCACTAATGATGACACTTATGACGAGGTCATTGCATTTAGATTATCCAGAAAATCAGTGTATTTTGGATTCAGTATTGCCTTTATGTTTTTAGTAGGTTTAACAATTGCTTTAATTGCCTTTACACCCTTGAAATATTATATCCCTGGCTATGGTACTAAAGAAAGTCGCTCCGCATTGGAATTACTTAAAATACGCACCGATTCTTTAGAACAAGCTGTCCATTTTAAAGAACAATACATTGAGGGCATTAAAAAAGTGTTATCCGAAGGGAATCCTCAACAATTGGATACGATTCCACTAGAGCTTCCAGAAAGTTTACCCTCTTTAGACTAATAGTGTGAAGATGAATAACAATAACAATTTCAACATTCAATGGGGTAAGTTTGCTGGCCTTGCTAGCCAGTGGGCAATAGCTTTAACTATTTTGATTTTTTTAGGAAAATATATTGATCAAAAAATAGGAAGGGTAGCACCCCTTTTTTTATGGATTTTACCTTCATTATTTATTGTATTTTCATTATTCAAAATTGTGAGAGATACCCAGCTTAAATCAAAAAAATGAATTTATATTTTCAAAAAAAATTTCGTCCAGTAATTGCTTTGTTTTTTGCTGTACTTACCTTGGCAATCATCCTTCAACAAATGAACATCCCAATTGCTATCAATAGCAATTTCATTAGGATTGTCAATGGGGTATTGTTCCTTATAGCCTTATTTAATTATAAAAGAATTAGTCAAGTAGACCTGAGCAAACCCAATGCAATGGTACGTTCTGTGATGACTGGCACTATGATTAAGTTTATAATTTTTGGAGGTGCAGCTTTATGGTATGCTACACAAAAAAAAGCACCAATAGGTAATATTAATTTATTGATTGCAATGGGCTTGTATTTATTGTACACTTGGTTAGAAATTGGATGGACTAAAATTAATAAAGACGCTTAAATAAAATCGTTTGTCAAAAGTTGAACATCCACTGCACGCATTAAAAGCCTATTTACCAGAGGGCGCTTTTGAGCCTGTTCTTGCATTGATTCATCAATATAAATTGCACTTAACTGTGACCAAAGCCAGGAAATCTGTATTGGGGGATTATCGACATCCTAAGATGGGTGCTAATCATAAAATATCGGTCAATGGAAATTTAAATCAATATGAATTTCTAATTACACTTTTGCACGAATTGGGTCATTTACTTTGTTATGAGCAATATAGAAATAGGGTAGATGCCCATGGTAAAGAGTGGAAATATTTATATGGCTTATTACTTGCCGATTTTATTCAAAGAGATATTTTTCCATTAGACATTAAAAAGTCACTAAAAAAAACAATTTTAAACCCAGCAGCAACTGCCAATGGGGAAACCGCGCTATTATTGGTTTTAAGGAAATATGATGTCGTAAAAAAAGAGGGGATGGCCTTTGTAGCGCATTTACCTGATGGGGCTTTATTTGAAACAGAGAAAGGCAAGCGCTTTCAAAAAATAAAGAAGCGTCGTATCCGTATTGAATGTGTAGAATTATCCACGGGCCACATCTATTCATTTAGTGGATTATCCGAAGTAAGGGTTGTGTAATAGCTTTTTATTCTTATCATCTTTTACAAACTTCTTGGGTCTACTATAAAAAAATAATGCCTCGAAATTCGAGGCATTATTAAAATTATTAAGCGTCTTTTAATGATAATTAAGCGCCTATTAATTTCAAAGAAATTAGGCGCTCGTATTATCATGCTACAGCTTGCTTCACCAAATCTGCCGCTTCGCTCAATAGGATCGCAGATTGTACTTTCAATCCACTCTCATCTATTAATTTTTTTGCTTCTACTGCATTGGTACCTTGTAAACGAACAATGATAGGAATATCGATATTGCCTAATTTATTGAATGCTTCAATGACACCAGCAGCAACTCGATCGCAACGAACGATACCACCGAAAATATTGATCAAGATCGCTTTTACATTAGGATCTTTCATGATGATTCTGAATCCAGCTTCCACTGTTTGTGCATTCGCAGAGCCTCCAACGTCTAAGAAGTTAGCTGGCTCACCACCACTTAACTTAATCATATCCATTGTAGCCATTGCTAAACCGGCTCCATTTACCATACAACCTACATTACCGTCTAATTTTACAAAGTTTAAATTAAACTCACCTGCTTCTACCTCTGTTGGATCTTCTTCAGTTACATCTCTCATTGCTAATAAATCTGGATGACGCATTAAAGCGCTATCGTCAATATTCATTTTACAATCTACTGCGATGATTTTGTCATCAGCAGTTTTGAAAAGAGGATTGATCTCCAACATACCGCAGTCTAAACCAACGTATGCATTGTATAAATTAGTTACAAATTTCACGCAGCTTTTAAAAGCATCACCACTTAAACCTAAGTTGAATGCAATTTTTCTTGCTTGGAAACCTTGTAAACCTCCACCTGGGTGAACCCACTCTTTGTATATTTTTTCTGGCGTATTGTGTGCTACTTCTTCAATATCCATACCGCCTTCTGTGCTATACATTACAACATTCATGCCTTTTGCACGATCTAATAAGATAGACAAGTATAATTCTTTAGTTGGCTGAGGGCCTTCATAATAAACGTCTTGTGCCACTAAGATTTTGCTAACTAATTTACCAGCTGGGCCAGTTTGGATGGTTACCAAAGTACCACCAAGGATATTTTTTGCAAAGTTTTCGATGTCTTCTGCTGATTTACCAACAGCAACACCTCTTTGTTCTGAACCATTTATTTTACCCTTACCACGACCACCTGCGTGAATTTGAGCTTTTACAACCGCAAATTTGTTATTGGTTTCTGTTGCAATTTTTTGGTAGGCAGCCACAGCGTCTTTAACGTTATCAACGGCAACACCTTCTTGAACAGGAACATTGTACTTTTTTAGCAACTCTTTTGCTTGATATTCATGCAGGTTCATAATCTGAAATTTTGGCAAAGATAATTCATAAAATGCAGATTATGAGGGTAAAATAGATTGAAAATACCTGTAAATATTTATTTCGTTGTTTAAACATTGTTTTATATCTTCGAGATGCTATTGCCAATACAATAAACAAAATATAGGATCTAATTTTAGACCAAACTAAACAAAAAGAGCCCTATTTTGTTATTCTATAGCCATTAACAAATTTTAAAACTTAAAACAACGAATATGAAAAAAATCATTCTTTCTTCGGTTTTCGCATTGGCGACTGTGGTATTGTTTTCTTTTAACAACCCAACATCTACAAAAGCAGTTGAAACTTTCACAGTGACAGCTCAAAAGAGTAAGGTAGATTTCACTGGTTCTAAGAAGTCCGATTTCCATACTGGTTATTTCCCAGTGAAGTCAGGTTCAGTTAAAGTGGATGGTGGTAAATTAGTAGGTGGATCTTTTGTAGTTGATGTTGCTGGTATGAAAGTAACAGATGCTGCTGGTGATAAATTAGCTGGTCATTTATCAACTGCAGACTTTTTTGATGTAGCTAAATTTGGTGAAGCCACTTTTAACATCAGTGCTGTAAAATATTCAACTGCAGAAAAAGCAACTTTAACTGGTACAGTTACATTAAAAGGTATCACAAAAGATATCAGCTTTGAAGCAATCATCAGAAATGCTGACGAAAAAGGATTTTTCGCAGAAGCTTTCTTCCCAATAGACAGAACTTTATTTGGCATCAATTACGGTGTAGGTGCAATTGATACACAAGTTCAATTAGCTGTGCATATTTACGCATCTAAGTAATAAATATTAGAAATTGAGTTACGGGTGTAACTCAATTAAAGAATTCTAGAAATTCATATAAAAAAAGAACCCCTAAATAAAATTAGGGGTTCTTTTTTGCCTGCTGGCCATATTCATTTTTAGATGGGGAATTATTTTTCTCGATGTATTATTTTTGAATTTAATTTTATGTAATTAAATTTCATATCTCTCTTTAAGAATATGCAAGTGATGTAGCGCATGACCAAAGAGGATGAATCCTAATGCATTCACAGTCACTTCATGTCCGTTGCAATTGCCTTTTGTTTTCATTTGTTCAGGTGTAAACGATGCAAATAATATATTCGTAGATTGTCTTACTGTTCTCCATTCAATTAACATATCCTTCCAATTACGGTGGCTCGCATCCCCATTGGCAGCATAGCTATTTTCATCAAAACCTGGCAAGGCTGTTTTATCTTGTCTTGCAATGGCTAGGGCGCGGTAAGCAAAGATTCTTTCAGTATCTATTACATGTTGAAACATTTGTTGTATCGTCCATTTTTCTGGGCCATACGCATACTTGATTTTTTCTTGAGGTATTGCATTCCACGAATCTACAAGTCTTTCATGGTATTGTTTTACTAAAATTTCGTAATCCTTCCCACTTGTATAATTAATATAGGTTTGAAAAAATGGGGCGTACTCGGTTGTGCTTGGTCTAGACATGTATAGTTGTTGTTATTATTTTTTAGTTGTACTTTTTTGTAACTTAATTGCATTTTGAATGGTTAGGGCAGCATTAATAATCCCACCCTCTGCACTTATATCCTTTAATTTTTTTGATTGGTCTTTTTGTGGAATTGGGAATAAGGTATTCTCTTCATTTGGTTTCCAACAACTTTGTAAAAGAACGGCTTTTACCTGGGAGGCACTAAGTTTAGGAAAATAAGCCCGAACCAATGCTGCAATATGACTCAAAACAGGAGCAGACATACTTGTACCATTTAAAAAACCATATTGTTGGTTAGGTAAGCTTGAAAAAATTTTATTTCCAGGACTTAATAGATCTACCACATTATTTCCGAAGTTACTAAAGTCGGTTAAAATACTTTCCGCTATTACAGGGTCGCTACTTGCTCCGACTGTAATCATATTACTTGCTCTGTCCTTAAATACATTTGAATAGGGAGAAGGGTAGACCGATTTACTGTTTAAATCATAAGATTCGTTACCTGCAGAATGAATAATTAGCACATCTTTTGAAGCAGCATATCGAATGGCACTATCTACCCATGCTTGTTCTGGAGAGAAAGATTTACCAAAACTCATATTAATAATTTTGGCGCCATTGTTTACGGCATATCGTATACCTAAAGCAATATCCTTATCATATTCATCACCATCTGGTACAACGCGAATACCCATTATTTGGATTGGATTCCTAAAGTTGGACTTGGCAAAATTGCTATCAATAATACCAGCAGCCAATCCTGCAACATGCGTTCCATGTTTTGCGTTTGGCCCAGTAATATTATTATTGCCATAGTATTGATCATTCAAATCTTCGTAATGGTCTTGAATAATTTTTTTTCTTACATCTTCAGGAGGCGTCTCCATAGAAACGGCAGATTGTTCTTTTCCAGAAATATATTCATTGAGATCTTCCAATAAAGATTGATGCCCAGCCAAACGGTCAATCCCTAAAGCCTGCATCGTTCTTAAATACGAAATTTTTGTATCAGCAGTTATCTTTCCTATGGGTTGATAAGCTTCTAATTTTTCAGTTGTAAAATTACTATCCTCTATTTCTCTAATTAAAATAATACCCATTTTAACCACTGCATTTCTAGCCATTTTAATGAAGGATAAATTATCTGCATCTTCGTCTGTAAAGATAATTTCACCAGCTGCTTGCTGCCATATTTTATAAGTCTGCTTTTTTGTTCTATCCCAGGTCGTACTATCTAAATTAGCTTGCTTAAATTCATTTTTATAGCGGTGGTAGATTCTTGATTTTTCATCAGATGCTTTGTTGATATTTTCACCTGTAGCATTGCCTAAAAAATTCCATCCATGCACATCATCTATATACCCGTTCTTATCATCATCTAATGCATTGCCAGGTATTTCTTTAGGATTGCTCCATAGGTATGGTTTGATTTGCAAATGAGCTGTATCAATTCCGCCATCTAAAACGGCAATGATGATGTTTGTGGGTTTTAACTTTATGTCTGTTAAAAGCTGCTGAGCTTGAACAAGACTTACACCATGTACGCCATCTTTTTCAAGGTCTTTCCAATGCCAAAATTTTGCATCCTGTCCCCATGCAAATAGGGAACAGGTATACAATAATAATGTGAGTACAATTTTATACATAGTGAAAATTAGAAATCAAATTTAATGCCTTGTGCAAGTGGTAATTGTGTGCTCCAATTGATGGTATTGGTTTGTCTGCGCATATATGCTTTCCATGCATCAGATCCACTTTCTCTTCCGCCTCCAGTTTCTTTTTCGCCACCAAATGCACCTCCAATTTCAGCACCACTTGTTCCAATATTAACATTGGCAATGCCACAATCACTTCCTTTTGCAGAAAGGAATAATTCCGATTCTCTCATATTTAAAGTCATGATCGCAGAAGATAAACCTTGAGGCACATTGTTTTGAATAGCAATTGCTTCTTCGATGTTACTGTATTTTAAAAGGTATAAGATGGGTGCAAAAGTTTCATGTTGTACAATCTGATATTGTGGTTTTGCTTCTGCAATACAAGGCTTCACATAGCAGCCACTTGCATATTGAGCACCTTCTAATACACCACCTTCTACAATAAATTTGCCCCCTTCTTTTTTGCATGCTTCAATTGAATTTAAATACATCTTCACTGCATCCTTATCAATCAATGGACCCATGTGGTTATTGCTATCCAATGGATCTCCAATTTTAATTTGTTGGTAGGCTTTCACTAATTTTTCTACAAATTGATCGTAAATTTTTTCATGAATGATCAACCTTCTGGTGCTTGTACATCTTTGTCCTGCTGTACCAACAGCTCCAAACACAGCGCCTATTAAGGACATATCTAAGTCGGCGTGTTCTGTAATAATGATGGCGTTATTGCCACCTAATTCTAAAATTGTTTTACCTAAACGGCCTGCTACTTCTTTATTTAACTCTTTCCCCATGCGCGTAGAACCTGTTGCAGAAACCAATGGAATTCGTGTATCCTTACTCATCCATTCACCAACAGCTCGTCCTCCTTGAATTAAATTATTGACACCTTCTGGAACAGCATTGTCTGCAAACACTTTTTCAACAATCTTTTGAATAGCATTGCCACACAATGGTGTTTTTTCACTTGGCTTCCATACAGTCACATTACCACAAACCCATGCCAATGCTGCATTCCAGCTCCATACTGCGACAGGGAAATTAAAGGCAGAAATAATTCCAACAATACCCATTGGATGCCATTGCTCATACATTCTATGAGAAGGTCTTTCACTATGCATGGTTAACCCATATAATTGTCTTGACAAACCAACTGCGAAATCGCAGATATCAATCATCTCTTGTACTTCTCCTAAACCCTCTTGTAAACTCTTTCCCATTTCATAGCTTACTAATTGACCTAGCGCTGCTTTATCTTTTCTTAATGCTTCACCTAATTGTCTAACCACTTCACCTCTTTTAGGTGCTGGCCAATTACGCCATTCTACAAAGGCAGCTTGTGCTGTTTCAATGACTTGTTGATATGCTGCAGCATCTGTTGTTACCACTGCACCAATCAATTGATTGTCTACTGGAGAAAAAGATTGGATTGTCTCACCTTTACTTTGAATCCATTTTGCGCCAGTGGAACTGCCTTGATTTTCTTTTTGAATTTGTAATTGTTGTAAAAACTGCATATTTATTTTTTTATTTTTTCAATAATATTTGTGGTGGAAAAACCTTCTACAATTGGGTTAATAATTACTTTCCCTCCGTTCGCAATAACTTCTTTTGCACCAACAATGGTGTCGATTGTATAATCGCCCCCTTTTACAAGCACATCCGGTAAAAGGTTTTGAATTAATTGAAGTGGGGTGTCTTCTTCAAATACCACCACCACATCCACCAATACTAAATTGGCCAATATAGAAGCCCTGCTTGTTTCATTATGGATAGGACGCTCAGCACCTTTTAGTCTTTTTACACTAGCGTCACTATTTAAACCAACTAATAAATAATCCGCTTCTTTAGCTGATTGTGCTAAAGAAAATAAATGGCCAGGATGTAAAATATCAAAACAACCATTGGTAAAGGCCACTGTTTTGCCTGTGACTTTACAAACTTGCATGAATGCTTTTGCTTGATCAAGCGACATGATTTTTTGTGCTATTTGTTCCACTGCGCGCATCTTACTTTGCTTGTTTATTGATAATAGGTAATAAAATTAAACTTAATCCACCCAATACTATGACTATTAAGAACTGTGAAAACCATTGTAATGTGCCATTGGCAAGTCCTAATGTATAATCTACTCCATTAAGTTCTAAGACTTTTGCCATAAAATAGGCATAGGCGCCAATACCACCTGGTGTAAGAATCATTCCTATACTTGCATAGGCTAAGCAACTAATTGCTGTAGCAAAACTACTTTCTGTTCCTTGGGTTGCATAGAGTCCTACATAAGTGGCTAGTAAGTATAGAAACCAAATTCCAAATGAGTATAGAAAAAATAATTTCTGTTGTTTTAATTTAGTAGCACTAATTACGCCTTCCCAAATTCCACAGATAATATTTTTAATTGAGGCGACCAATGTAGGGATGCGTTTTCTGAGTATTAAAAATAAAGCAACAAGTAAAATGCCCATACCTACAATGAGGTAGATTTTCCAATTACCCTCATTAGAAGAGGATGGGGCAGAGGCTTGAGTTTTGAGCTGATTCCATCCAGCTTCAATGACATTAAATTGTAAACCTAGGGCCATTAAAAATACAATACCAAGGCTAATCACATCAAATGCCCTTTCGGCTACAATGGTACCCACAATTTTTTCGGCAGGTATGTGTTCATACTTAGCCAATAAGGTACATTTTAGCACTTCACCTAGTCGGGGGATGGCTAGATTCGCTAAATAACCAATGAGTACAGCAAAGTAGGTATTCGCAATACCTGGATGATACCCCAAGGGTTCCATAATCAAACGCCATCTTAGAGCACGTAAAAAATGAGAAAGCCCCAATATAATAAAGACAGGAAATACAATCCAAAGCTTAGATTGCTTAAGTGCAAGGGTGAATTTTGTCCATTCTTCGGCCGGAATTTGATGTAAACTCCACCATATCAAGGCGATACCTAAAAGAAAAAAGAACCCTATTTTTAGAAATTTTCCCATTTTTGTACCGTTTCAGTTGCTCCGCAATTTACAACCAAATGTCTAGAATACCCCTTTCAAAGCCTTAATAATTGGCCTTTTTTAGGGTTTTCTAAAGTCCTTGAAAATCCGTACCTTTGCCAACTCGTAGGGGGTTACTCAGTTAAACTATAAAAGGAATGTCAGAAAAAAAACGCATCTTATACATTGCTACAGAAATGTCGCCTTATTTAGAGATGACAGAATTTGCAGAGGTGATCAATAAACTCGCAATTAAAAGCAATGACAGTGGATTAGAAGTTCGTTGTATTATGCCAAGATTTGGTGTAATCAATGAAAGAAGACACCGTTTACACGAAGTGGTTCGATTATCAGGTATCAATGTTCAAGTTGACAGTGACGATTATCCATTACAAATTAAGGTAGCGTCCTTACCGAATGCAAGATTACAGGTGTATTTTCTAGAAAATGAAGATTTTTTTAAGCGCAAGCATATTTTTCATGACGAAAATGAAACATGGTATGATGACAATGCTATGAGGACCATTTTCTTTTGCCGCGGTGCTTTAGAGACCGTGAAAAAATTCGGTTGGCCTCCAGACATCATTCACTGTAGCGGATGGATGACCGGTTTAATCCCGGCCTATATTAAAACTGCATTTAAGAAAGAACCCGTTTTTTCTAATGCTAAAGTGGTTTATACTATTGGACAAAATACATTCGACGAACAGTTTCCCAAAGACTTTATGACAAAGGCTTTGATCAATACAAATGTGAAAGAGAAGGAATTAGAAGCATTTAAAGAATTGTCTAACTCTGCGATGTTTAGAGGCGGTGCAACTTATGCTGATGCTATTTCTTTTGGGTCAGATGTAATTGATAAAAAATTAGTTTCAGAATTTGCATCCGTGAAGGGAAAAAAAGTAGTCCCTTTCAATGGATGGGATTCTGATTTAACAGAGTATTTAGATTTATACAACGAACTTGCAGGCAAGTAAAGCAATTATACATGGCATTTATCAACATAGTTAGAAGGTTCACTTATATCACAATCGTAGCTACATTTCTTTTTTCATGTACTAGAATTAGCACATCGGAGTTAGGAATAGACTTTTTGTCTCAAGATGCAATTAGCACTAGAGACACTATATTAGATGTAGAAACAGAAACGATTGTATTAGAAGATTCATTAAGAATTTATCCAACTGACCAACAAGTGATAGGCGATATTACCAATGATCCAATTTTTGGTAATACGAGTGCTTCATTATTTTTGCAACTTAAGCCTAGTTTCTATCCTTTCTATATTAAGGGAACAAAAGACAGTATCAAAGTGGATTCTGCTATATTAATTTTAAGCTATAAAGGCTTTTATGGTGATTCTTCAAAGCCAGTAAAAATTTATGTTAATAAAATTGATCCAGCTACACCTTTAGAAGTTGGTAAATATTATGCAAGTAATTATGCCAATGCATATGGTATTAGAAAAGGCGTTGCTGTAAACAATCCTACATTTTTTGATTTTGCTAGAGCAAAAGATTCCATCAATGATCGTTTTGAAAATGCCTCAAATCAAATTCGTTTAAGATTGAATCAGTCTGTTGCCAATGAATTATTAAAAACCTATGATTCAAATGGGGTATACAGAAACGACACCACATTTCGTAATGGGTTTCCTGGGTTTGCTATAACAACCAATCCAGCTGACAACCACAATGCACTCATCCAATTGGCATTGTTAGATTCTAATACAAAATTGGCTTTATACTATTCTACAAGTGCCACCGGAAGTGTAGCAAGAGATACTTTAGTGACCTATTTTAGGTTTAGTTATTACACTGCTCAAAATGCTAACTTTATTCAAAGAAATAGAGCTGCTTCAGAAATTGCGAGTCATTTAAATGGTTTTGCTAAAGATTCATTGGTGTATGTACAAACAAGTCCTGGTACAATGGTTAAAATTAAAGTACCTGGGTTGAAGACTTTTAAAAACAAGATCATTCATAGGGCCGAATTGATTGCTGAACAAGTACCAGATGCTGCTCGTTTAAATACAACTGATAGCTATATGACTGCACCTAATTTTTTATTCTTAGGGGTGTATGATACAGCAACTAAGCAATTAAGGTCTGTGCCAAATGACTATCAAGGGGTCATGAATCCTCAAGCATTAGCCCTGTTTGGTGGTCAAAAAATTTCTAAATCTTTGAATGGGTTTAGCAATGTTGCAACTTATAATTTCAATGTGAGTAGGTATGTTCAAGGCTTAATTGCAAGAACAGATTCATTGTTTGATTTTAGATTGTATGCTCCTGTGAACGATTCAATAAAATTTGTTCAGCCTTATCCTTATAATAAAATTCAATCCACAGATTACTTGTCTACATCTTTAGGAAATCAACCTGGAATAGGCCGTGTACGATTGGGTGGAGGATCACATTCTAAGTTCAGAATGAGGTTGCGTATTTACTATACCAACCTATAATCCAATATATTAATTATTATTATTTAATATATTTGCACCATAAAATAAACATCTAAATAAAACAATATGCCTTATTTATTTACATCTGAGAGTGTTTCTGAAGGACATCCAGACAAAGTAGCGGATCAGATTTCTGACGC